>JBPCIP010000082.1:0-43136 GCA_051006195.1 Pyrinomonadaceae bacterium | reverse complement strand
TGCCCCCGCGCAGAAACCATTCCGTGTAACGTTTCGCCGCCGCCGTTAATTGTTCATCCGTCGCGGCGCGCGTCTGGCGCACAGTCGCACGGATGCCGCCGCCCGCCTGTGCGATCTCCTGATAAGTTGCGCCCGCCGCTCGCTGCTCAAACTCGCCCGCGCGTGTGCCCGCAAACACCGGATGCGCGTGCGCGTCCACAAAACCCGGCAACACGATGCGCCCGCCCGCATCTGCCACTTCGCACCCATCTTTGATAAACGGCTCGATCTCTCGCCGCGCGCCCACCCGCGCAATGCGCCCGTCAACGCCGACGAGCATCGCCCCGTCTTCGATGATGCCAAGCTCGCGCATCTCCGCCCCCACGCGCGGGCGCGCCGATCCTCTGAGCGTGATGAGTTGTGAGCAGTTGACGACGGCGAGCATCAGAAAATCAGTCCGAAGTTTGGAGTCTACAATCCTAAAGAGAGTTTCCGCTTGACTCAAGATTTCGGGCTCCAGTCTCTATTTCATATGCCGCTCCAGAAATTCAACGATCTTCGGGTAGACGACGAGGCGGTTAGTGAGTTTGACGAAGCCGTGGCCTTCGTCATCGAAGAGCGTGTACTCGACGGGCGCGTTGCGGTCGCGCAGGGCTTTGACGATCTGTTCCGACTCGGTGTAGGGGACGCGCGGGTCGTTCTTGCCCTGAAAGACAAGGAGCGGGGCTTTGATGCGATCCACTTTGTAGATGGGCGAGACGGAACGCAAAAATTCCAGATCGCCCGCGAGCGTGCCGTATTCGCGTTCGCGCTGTTTGCGCCGGTAGCCGGAGGTATTTTTGAGGTTCGTCTCGAAGTTCGAGATGCCGAACATCTCGATGGCCGCCGCCCAGAGATCAGGGTAAAGGGTGATGGCGGCGAGCGTCATGTAACCGCCGTAGCTGCCGCCGAGCACGGCGATACGGCGCGCGTCTGCCCCGCCCTGCGCTTTTAACCAATCGACGGCGGCGACCAAATCCTTCACCGAATCCTCACGCAGTTTCACGTCGTCGAGATGAGTGAAAGTCTTGCCGTAGCCGGTTGACCCGCGCACGTTCGGCGCGAGCACGGCGTAGCCGCGCGAAAGAAAATATTGATAAGTGGGGTTGAACGAGGGACGCTCCTGTCCTTCCGGCCCGCCGTGGACGCTGATGATGACGGGTAAGGGGCTACCGTAAGTCGCCGTAACTTTGTTTCCGTTCTGGAAGAAACCGACTTGCCGCGCCGACGGTTGCGGGCGGTAGTACCACGCGGGAATTTCGCGCCCGTCGAAGGTCTTGTAGCGAATCAACTGCGGCTCGACGAAGGACGATTGCGGGATGGCGGCGCGCGACGAGCGCGTGACCTGTTCGAGTTTGCGCGTCTTGAGATCGTAGAGCCACACGTCGGCGTTATAGCGTGCGCCGTTGAAGACGAGCGCGAGTTTGCCCGCGTCGCCGGAGAACTCAAGCCCGCCCACCGTGCCTTTGCCCGGCAGCGCGACGGCAGCGGAGGCATCTTTTTTCGCGGGCACGCCCGCCGCGTCGAGTTTGCGCACGTAGAGTTCGCTGAAGCCGTCGCGGTTGATCGTGTAGGCCAGGAGTTGCCCGTCATCGGACATGGCCGTGGCGTCGAGGTCCCACGGCGTATCGTCGATGACCTCGATTTTGCGCGTCGCTAGGTCCATGCGCGCAAGCTGTAGCCATTCGCGATCCGCGTTCGTGCTCAACAAAATCGCCCGTCCGTCATGCGTGAAATGCACATTGCCGTATTGCGTCGCGCCCGTGTGCGGCGTCAGGTGCGTGACGTTTTTCGTGGCGAGTTCGACGAGATAAAGATCGTTGTCGAGGCTGAGCGTGTCGCTCGCTTTTGAGACGACGATGAAGCGGCCATCCATAGACCAGGCGGCGGGCGCGTTCGAGCCGTCCTGTTGATAGACGAGCGAATCCTGCCCGGTGGCGACCTCCATCGTGTAGATGTCGAAATAATTCGGGTCGCGTTTGTTCGAGGCATAGCTGATGCGTTTGCCGTCCGCCGACCACGCGCCGAAGTTGTAACGAATCCGGGGCGCGTCGGTCAGTTGCCGCACCCGTGCGCCGTCGGGCGACATCCAGAAGAGTTGTGCGTTCTCGTCGCCGCCGCGCGCCTTGCCGAAGATGAAACCCGTCCCGTCAGGCGACCATTCGACGAAGTCCACCCGATCCGCGTAGAAGGTCAACTGCTCCGGCCAGCCGCCCGTCGCCGCCACGCTCCAGATTTGCGGCGTGCCCGTCACGTTCGTCAAAAACGCCACGCGCTCGCCCTTCGGCGCAAGCGTCGGCGAAGTGGCCGTGCGAATGTTCAGGTAACGCTCAATCGGGAAGCCTGCACGCGCGTCGCTGTGGCGCGCGGGCGCAGTTTCTTGCGCGCCCGCGAACGCGCATAAGGCGAAGCAGAGCGAGAGCGCAACGATTGCGTGTGTAAGTTTCAAACTGTGTCGCATCGAGGATGTCTCCTGTGCCGAAAATATCAACTGGCCGATGTGGTGATGTCATGCACGATGCGCCAGCCGTCGTTCGTGCGCCGGAAGATGAGCGTGAAGCGACCGTGCGGCTGATCGCCCGCGCGCGTCAATTGCCAGCGTCCGAGCACGGTGGCGTAGAAGGGGCTGAGCGGTTTGATCTCCAGTTCGCTGAAAGCGAGCGTGCCCATCTTCTCGCGCGTGTCGTAGGATTTTTTATAATTGTCGTGGACGGTCTGCCAGCCGTGCGTGAGTTTGTCGCCGGAGATAAAAGTGATCGTCTCGGCGCGCTCGTAGCCGTCCATGAAGCCCGCGATGTCGCCGCGATTCCACGCCGCCGCCTGCGCCTCCAACACCGCGCGCACCGCCGCCGCGTTCTCCGCGTTCCCCTTCTCCGATTCGCCCGTTTGGACGCAGGAGGCAAGTTGGAGTGAGACGAGAGCCACCATCGCCAAGAAGACCCTGCCGCATGATCGCCGGGTAAATTTCATATCGAGTGTGTTCACTTTCGCGGAAGGGATACATGTGCGGTGCGAATATACTCGGACAAGCCCCGCCGCATCAATCCCGACCTTCTTTAGAATTGAGATCATGCCAAAACTCACCAATTGATCTTGCTTCAGGGACAGCTCGTTGCATCAGATAGCCCGCGACGATGAACAATGCAGTTGTCAGGATCACGGGCAATAGCGTCCGGCGCACAACCGAGCGCAACCAATGTCGCGGCTCAAGCCCTGGTATGCGTTTGTACAAGCTGGCGAGCAGAAAAGCATCAACCAAAATTTCCGCAAGGAAGACGGGGGCGACATAGATGACATAAAACATGGCGAGGAGCATCCCGGTAATCGCGAGGACAGGAATCATGAGCAGAATGAGCAGAAAACACCCTTCCTCAAAGTCAATATCGACATTCAGATTCGAGCCGAGACCGGTTGACGATAAACTCTCGCCCCAACTGCCGCCCGCGCCCCCCCCGGCAGCGTCACCGCCGCTGCCGCTAAATTTGAACGTCTCACCTCTACCGCCGGAGTCGAAAAGATTCGATGTGTTGTCGGTGAGATCAGAAATCCAGTCGAGGCCGCCCTCCGTCTTTCGCTGGCAGGCGAGCCAAAGCCGCAGCAGAATTAAGAACACAGCATAAGCCGCCAATATCGCGAGGGGGTAGCGCACCAACATTTTTGTGACGCCGAGGTGCAGCAATGCAGACGAAACGAAGAATCCGGCGACTCCGGTCAACAGCAGGAGAAAGGACACGAAGAGGCGCGGCATCCTACCGCGCACTAAACGACGCCGCACCCTCTCCACCGCACGATTTCTATCGCTTTTCATGAGCATGATCGATTAACGCCCATCGCGCGCTCTGTCTTCAACCTTTCACATGCGCCATCAACCACGCGCGCACGTCTGCGCGCATGGCGGGCGTGAGTTCGTGCGCGGCGTCGTAAGTTTTGCACTCGACATCATGCGCTCGCAGGCGCAAACGCGCTTCGTAGTCGGCGACGCGGGCGGGCGGGTAGAAGTCGTCGCGCGTGCCCGCGAGATGCAGCACGGCGGCCTGCGTGTTGCGGTACGTCTCGCTCGTCTCCCAATCGCCGGGCAGACCGCCGCAGATGCCGACGACGCCGCGCAACGTTTCCGCGTGCGTGAAGGCGAAGCGATAGTTGAGGGCGCACGTCTGCGAGAAGCCGAGCAGGAAGACGGACGCGGGATCGGCGACGCCTTCATCCGCTAGTTGCCGCACCAGCGCGAGCAGCGAGCCGTGATGGAGCGCGAGGGAGTCTTCCGGGTGAAAATTGGTGAGCCAGCCGAAGCCATAGCGCAAAGGGCCGCCCGGCTCGCGCGGCTCTTTCATGTGTTGATGAAAACCTTGCAGCGCGAGGATGGCGAAATTATCAGGCGCAAGCCCGCGCGCTTCGCGCATCATCCAATTTTTGTTGCTGCCGTAACCGTGCAAGGCGATGAGCAGCGGCGCAGCGGTTTCAGTAGGGGCATGGAGGTCGTAATAAAGTTTAACCTGTGCGTCGAGCGTGCGTTCGATGCGGGAAGTGTTTCTGTCTTCGGTTGACATCATTGTTTGGAGTGCGCGCCAGTTGTAATTCCAGTCATTTCCTGCTCTCAATTTGAAATTTCAAATTTGAGATAGAAACTGATCTCATCTGTTAGTTCAAATAGCCGCCCGGCTCGTCCCCTGTGATTGCGGGCGGCATGTCAAACGTGTGGGTCTCTTCTTCAAGGCTCCACACTTCGTAAAGTTCCGGCGGCACTTCGGTGACGAAGCGCGAGGGGCGTTGCACGATGGTCTGACGATGGTAATCCGTGATCATCAAGGGATAGGAAATGTAGAGTTGATCGCGGGCGCGCGTGAGGGCGACGTACCAGAGGCGTCGCTCCTCCTCTTCGCCTTCGGCGTCGCGCAAGGAACGGGGCGAGGGAAACTTGCCGTCCGCCGCCCAGATGATGAAAACCGCGCGCCACTCCAAACCCTTCGCTTGATGGACGGAGGTGAGCGTCAGCAGTTCGTCTTCGTCCGCGCCCATCACGACTTCTTCGCCCGTCACAGGTTGCGGCGCGCCGAAGCGTTCGGTGGCGAGCAGGGCGAGTTCGGCTAAGAATTCTTCGGTCGAGTTGTAGCGTGCGCTGTAGTGAGCGAGTTGGCGCAAATCTTCGAGACGCGTCTCGGCGTTTTCATAGTTGGCGGCGAGATGCGCCTCGTAGCCGCGCGCGAGTATTAATTCGATCTGTTTGGCGGGAGCGTGGCGCGCGTCTTCGCGGACGAGAGCATCGAGCAGGGCGCGAAACTCCGCCCAATTGTTGCCGCGCCGGGTGGCGGCAGCGTCCGCTCCGCCGCGCAGGACGAGGGCGAGCGGGTCGGGGGCATCGGCGATCTGCTCCCAGACGCGATTGGCGGTGGCCGCGCCGACGTTCGGGATGAGACGAAGTACCCGCTTCCAGGCGAGTTCGTCGCGCGGGTTGGCGACGAGCCGCAAATAACTGACCACGTCTTTGATGTGCGCCTGCTCGAAGAAGCGAACGCCGCTGCGGATTTGATAAGGGATGCCGCGCCGCGTCAGTTCGAGTTGCAGTTCGAGCGAATGATAGTGCGAACGATAGAGGACGGCCATCTCTTTCAAAGAGACGCCCTCGTCGCGCAACTCCAAGATGCGCGCGGCGACGAAGGCGGCCTGCTGCTCCGCATCGTGACAGGGCACGAGCGCGGGGTTCAAGCCGAGCGAGGGGCGCACGGCGCGCAACGCCTTCGGGAACTGCTTGCGGTTGGAAGCGATAGAGACGTTGGCGACGGCGAGGATTTCGGGCGTCGAGCGGTAGTTCGTTTCAAGACGAAACTGGCGCGTTGCGGGGTAACGTTGCGGGAACTCGTAGAGGTTCGTCCATTCCGCGCCGCGCCACGCGAAGATGCTCTGCGCGTCGTCGCCGACGACCATCACGTTCTTGTGATGCACGGCCAGCAGATCGACGATCTCTGACTGCAACTTGTTCGTGTCTTGATATTCATCGACGAGGATATGCTCGAACTGCTCGGCGTAGAGCCGCGCGATCTCCGGCTTCTCCATCAACAGACGTTTCCAGTTGAGCAGCAGATCGTCGTAGTCCATCGCGTTGCGGACGCGCTTGCGCTCCATAAAGACGGCATCGACGCGCTTGATCTGTTGGGTCAGAGGCTCGAAGTGCGGGTAGTTGCGTGCGACCACGTCCGGGATCGGGCGATCCGTGTTGTTGGCGAAGCTGATGATGTCCTGCAAGACTTCGGCTTTGGGGAAGCGGCGCGCTTTCGTGTCGATGCCCGCCTCATCCACGCAGACGTTGAGAAAATCACGCGCGTCTTCCGCGTCCAGAATCGTGTAGTTCTCCGTGTACCCAAGCGCGGCGGCATGGCGACGCAAAATCAAGTTGCCGATGCGATGGAACGTGCCGCCCCAGATGCGCCGCCCTACATTGTTGCCGCCGCCGCCCGTCAATTCCTCGACGCGCCGGAGCATCTCGCGCGCCGCGCGGTTCGTAAAGGTCGCGAGCATAATGCGCGCGGGCGCGACGCCCTGCTCGATCAGGTAGGCGACGCGATAGGTGATGGCGCGGGTCTTCCCACTCCCCGCGCCCGCGATGACGAGCGCGGCTCCGGCGGGCGCCGTCGCCACGGCAAACTGTTCCTCGTTTAATTCCTCGCGGTAGCGCGCGAGGCGTTCGGGCACAGCCGCGCCGCCTGGTCGTTTGATGACGTAACGCTTCATATCAATTGCCGAATGCGAATTTCGGATTGCGATTCAAAGAGTATGGCCTTCTCTGCCAATCCGCAATCCGCATTTCGCATTCCCCAATAACGTGCTATATTCTTTCCATACATATCGCCCCTCTTTTGTTCTTTTGAGAATCCAACACTCGTCATTGGGAATTGCCTAGCAACTTCTCCTTAGGACTTACGCAAGCTAACCGATTTTCAACGACTTGAGCGAATCAGGTGAACAGTTAATCCCTTTGTTTTCAGCATTGCGTTATTTAGCTTGCGTAAGTCCTATCCTATTGTGCCGCTTGCTGTGTTCCTTTCACGCAGCCGGACTTAAGGAGAATTCCTGATGCACGACCAATCCAGCCCGCAAAGTAAAAATCACCTGCTCGCCGCTTTACCCCGCGCCGATTACGACCGGCTGGCTCCGCATCTGGAGTTAGTAAAATCGGATATTAACCACTATTTCTATCACGCCGGAGAGCAGATGAAGTACGCCTATTTCCCTCTCGGCATGATGATTTCGCTGGTTTCTAAGATGGCTGACGGCGGGAGCGTCGAAGTCGGGGTGATTGGATTTGAAGGCATGGCCGGGCTGCCTCTCGTCTTAGGCGTCGAGCAATCGCCGCACGAAACGATGGTGCAGCTTCCCGACAGCGCGATGAGGATCGAGGCAAAGGTGTTGCAAAAGGAGTTCAAACGCGGCGGCGCATTGCACGATCTGTTGTTGCGTTACGCGCAAGGGGTGATCACGCACACCTCCCAGATCGCCGCCTGCAACCGTATGCATCTCGTCGAAGAGCGCCTCGCCCGGTGGCTTTTGATGTGCCATGACCGTTACAGGAGCGACAAGCTGCCGCTGACGCAGGAATTTCTCGCGATGATGCTCGGTTGTCGTCGTGTCGGCGTCACGGCTGCCGCCCTGAACCTGCAAACGCAGGGCTACATTAACTACAAGCGCGGCCACATCACGATAATAGACAGGCCGGGGCTGGAAGATTTCGCTTGCGATTGCTACCGGGTCGTCAAAGCGGAGTTCGACCGCCTCACGGTCTGAGCCGTCGAAAATCTTTCATCCCTTGTACTACAGCAGAGCACGCCGTCCTGCGAGAACCGCCGCGCGGCGCGCTCTGCTTTGCATTCGCGGCGGGGGAAAGTTAGGATGACGACGGACAGCTTAAACTTTTATTCCGAGATGAGGAGAGGGCAAAGACGATGAAGTTTCCGGGCGGGATGAACATGCAGCAGATGATGAAACAGGCGCAGCAGATGCAGGAGAAGATGCAGCGCGAGATGGAGGCGCTCGTCGTCGATGCCACGGCGGGCGGCGGCGTCGTGACGGTGCAGATGAGCGGCTCGAAAGAGGTGCGCTCCATCAAGATCGACCCGGAGGCCGTCAAGGAAGGCGATGTCGAGATGCTGCAAGACTTGATCGTCGCCGCCGTCAACGAAGCCGGGCGCAAAGTGGACGAAGCCATGCAGGGCAAACTCGGCGGCATGCTCCCGCCCGGCCTGCTTTGATTGCGGAATTCGGATTGCGGATTTGAAAACCGATGAACGCGGACGAGATGAAGCAACGGACGAGGGCCTTCGCGTTGCGCGTAATTCGTTTGGTTGAAGCATTGCCGAAGACAAAAACCGACGACGTGGTAGGCAAGCAATTGTTGCGGTGCGGCACATCGGTTGGAGCAAATTACAGGGCGAGTTGCCGCGCGAAATCGCCTGCCGACTTTATCGCTAAAATGGGGATCGTCGAAGAAGAAGCCGACGAGACAATCTACTGGATCGAGATGCTCATCGAATCCGGTTTAGTTGAAAAAGATCGGGTAGCCGGACTTCCGGATGAAGCTAACCAGATCGTCGCCATCGTCGTCTCATCAATCAAAACTGCACGCAGCCACAAATGACGAACCGAACTCTGGAACAAACAATGAAGCGATCTTTGAATCCGCAATCTGACATCCGCATTCCGCAATCGAATCATGCTTGATTACGCCGAGCCAGTTACGAAACTCATCGACGAGTTCAAACGCCTGCCGGGTGTGGGACAGAAGTCCGCGCAGCGTTTGGCGTTTCATGTGCTGCGGATGCCGGAGTCGGACGTGGCGCGCTTTATCACGGCGCTGGAAGAGGTGAAGCGCAAGATCATCTTCTGCACGGTCTGCAACAACCTGACGGACGTTGACCCGTGCCGCTACTGTGCTTCTACGTCGCGCGACCGCTCGATCATCTGTGTCGTGGAAGAACCTTACAACCTCGTCGCCGTGGAGAAGACGCGCAGCTACCACGGCCTCTATCACATCCTGCACGGCAGCCTCTCGCCGATTCGCGGTCTGAGTCCCGACGATCTGCGCCTGCAAAATCTGCTCCCGCGCCTGCGCCCCGAAAACAACGACGGCATCGAAGTCCGCGAAGTCATTCTCGCCACCAACCCCAACACCGAAGGCGAAGCCACCGCCAGCTACATCAGCCGACTCTTGAAGCCGCTCGGCGTCCGCGTCACCCGCATCGCCATGGGCATGCCCGTCGGCAGCGACCTCGAATACGTCGATGAAGTGACGATGGACAAAGCGATGGCGAACCGCCACGAAATGTAAAAAAGCTGTCCGTGGTCAGTTGTCCGTTGTCTCCGTCTTAACTCAGGCCTTGCCTCTTAAAAAAATCTCAACAACACCAGTCACAAACGATTGACAGCTAACGACGGACAACGGGCAGCCAATTAGAAGCGGACGTGTTCGAGCGGCGCGTTCGTGCCGCATTCGGCGCATTCTTCAGCGGTATCGTAAAATTTAGAGTCGAACTCGACGAGCGCTTTGATGGGGATGTCGTCGTCGATTTTATCCAGCGCGTCGGTGAAGCGCACGATAGTGCCGCAACCGACGACCTGAGCGCCGAGTTCGCGCACGAGTTCGACCGTCTCCCGAATGGCGTCGCCGCTGCGAATGATGTCATCGACGATGATGCACGGGTTGACCTCGCCTTTGTTGATGTACTGCCGAAACATGCGCATGCCTTCTTCGCGCTCGGCCCAGTAAATCTGCTCCGCGCTGAGAGCTTCGCGCACGCCGAAAGCCACGGGGATACCGCCCGGACCGGGGCTGATGATCGCCACCTTCGGCAGCACGCTCGACACGTCTTTCTCGACGCGCAGCAGACGCGAAAGCGCGACGGCCAGCACGCGCGCCGTGTCGTAATACCGGAAGGCGAGCGGCATCTGAAAATAGTTCGGCGTGTGCTTGCCCGAAGGATAGACGAAGTGGCCTTCGCGAAACGCGCCCGTCTTCTTCAACATCTCCATGACTTCATCTTGCGATGGAATGAGTTGCACCATTATCCGTTATCTCCACACTTAGAGGTCAGAGGTTAGAGGTTAGAGGCTAGTAAAAATCAGTTATGTCTCTATTACTGATCTCTGACCTCTGACCTCTTTTTTTGACAGCATACCACTACTGCGCCGGGTTCGCGCCACCATCGAGCGCGTGTTTGATGATGCGGTGTTGATCTTGAGAAAGCTCCGGCGGCAGCGCATCGGGCGTGAACCACTTCACGCGGTTGATCTCGATGCTTTGCGGCTCAGCCGATTGCGAGGCGCGCATGCGGCAGCGAAAATGTATCTCCACCTGCTGCGGTCGCTTGAGCGTGCGCACGCCCAAGATCTCGGCAGCCTCCACTTCCACTCCGATCTCTTCGCGCAGTTCGCGTCTGAGGCCGTCGAGCGGTTGCTCGCCCTGCTCCAAAAAGCCGCCCGGAATGCCCCACCCGCTGCCCGTGCGAAACTCGTGCTGCAAGAGCATCACGCGCCCGTGCTCGTCCACGACGACCGCGCTCACCGTCACCATAAAACGCGGCTCCAAGAGCCACACGCCCCACCGCTGCAACCTCTTCGGCGAGCCGCGCCACAACGTCCCCAATAATTTTTTCCACATGCGCCAGCATCATAAATGAAAAGCTGTCCGTTGTCCGTTGCTCGTTGTCACTTGCTCAAAATCAACCTTCAGTTGCTTCTATGACAACGACAAATAATAGACCACTGACCACGGACACCGAGCAGCTTTCCATACATTTCATCTTCCTTCCGTAATGCCTTAGTTATGTGAAGACTGTGCAAATTAAAGTTCAATACTTTCAGCGGTTTAGCAAATTCCTTGAAAAAGGCCAAGAAAAGTAGGAGCAGCGGGCTTTTCGACTTAAATCAGGGATTTACCCGGCTGGCACTGGCAATTGCCCCTGATACCCTTGAAATCGGCTTTTTGCCAAGCCGTTGAAAACAAAGAAGATTAATTTGCACAGTCTTCAGTTATGTGCGGGGGCGCGCAAGTAAGCGCTTCGTTTTCAGTATGTATGCTGAACTTCCGCGCCTCACTGAGGTATTACTTCATTGTAATGCCTCAGTTACGCGCGGAGGTGCGCAAGCAAGTGCTTTATTTTCAGTACGCCCATGTTGAATTTCCGCGCGTAACTGAGGGATTACACTTCATTCAAAAATTGTATTGCGTCCGTTCTTGAATAAGGGTATGCTACGGGCTGTTTAAATCAAGTAGCGTGATTCACCCCACGTCATCGTCTCTACATTCAGATAACAGTTTATTGCCTATCTCAAAACTTGCTCGCGCATTCCATGTGCAACATGTCTACGACCATCTTCAACTTAAACTTATAGCGGTTTGCATTCGGATGTTCAGGTGCTCAGGCCGAAAAGCCTATAAACATTGGGCAAAATCATTGCTGAACCTGAACACGCAAGTGAAAACCGCTGTAATCTCACGAGGAGAGCGTATCATGAAAAGGAAGTCAGCAGTTCTTGTTGCAATTACCTTATCTATCCTGATACTCCCGTTTCAAACTATTCAGGGTCAAGGGCAATCTGAAGTGCCTTCTAGCCCGACGGGTCCTGACGGGCAAGGAGCATCATCAATTTCCAGACAGGAAACGTTTCAGTTGCCCATAAATAAAGACGGAAAGTCTAAAGGCTGGGTCACTAAATTTTATCGTAAGGAACGAAGCGGCGGGATTCCTCCATGGGTAACTATCGCACTCGGGCGCAGCCTGGCTTACCTCAGGCAGCACAGGAGCGCACTGGGCCTACTTAATGCCGAAGCTGAGATTGAGATTAACGCTGCGGAAGAGGATGATTTAGGTATAACTCACATCCGCTTTGATCAGGTTTCCAATGGTGTCCCTATCTTCGGGGGACGACTGATGACTCATTTGGATACTAAGTATGGTCAACCGCCGTCCCATCATGTGGCTGGCGATGTGCTTGGAGTTGAAGGTCGGTGGTACAAAGATGCGCGCGGGATCAATAGCAATCCTACTCTGGATTCCGCGCAGGCAATCGAGGCGGCTAAAATAGCTCTCGGTTACACTGGCATGTTTGCCAAGTCGCCTGAGGCGGAGTTGGTGATACTGCCACATCAGATTAAAAATGAGTTTCCCAGTGATCGGGTGGGAGCGACACTTGTTTATAAAGTTGAACTGCTGATTGAGGATGGCACTGATGCAACCGCGCGTCATTGGTACTTTGTGAATGCACACGACGGGAGCATCGTGTGGCACTACGACGCTATGAACAGAGGCGCGGGTCAGAGCCTCTACAGCGGTTACGTGTCAATCCCCAGTGACTACTATAGTTTTAACACTACCCGCTACGACCCTACTTGCGGTCAGTATCTCTGGAACAATGGTTACTGGCTGTACGATGGCACTGGCACCTATGGCTATATGGAAGCTACGGATATGCAGAATATGACAGGTGGGGACCCAACATTCGCAGGATATGCATGGGCGCGCGATCGCAACGATGCGTGGGGAGTAAATTCTGGTTATCCTTGCGATAGATGGCAGCGCGAGCAAGCTATGGTTGACGTGCAGTTCGGCATGGCGCTGACTTGGAACTATTTCCTGTATCAACACGGGCGACGTGGTATTGATAACACAGGCTACCGAATGTTTGGTCGTACTCACTACGGCGTTAACATCGCCCAGGCTTTTTGGAATGGTGCCAACCTGAGCTTCGGCGATGGTGTTGCATCGCGCCCATGGGTATCAATAGACATAGTTGCACACGAGTGGTCCCACGGCGTAACCGAGAAGACCGCCGGGTTATATAACGCACAGGAGGCGGGGGCAGCCAATGAATCCTTCTCTGACATCTTTGGTACGATGGTCGAGTTTTTGGGTAATAATCACATCAGCCCGCCCGACTATTTAATCGGGGAGGACTTCGGCACCCCGCTACGCAGTCTGGCTAATCCACCCGCCTATGGTGGCCGCGACCATTACAATAATCGCCTTTATCCCGGTTATTGCACGCCCGTCTCCGGGGGTTTCTCCGGTAACGACAATTGCGGCGTTCACAGGAACAATGGCATTCAGAACAAAGCATTCTACCTGTTAGCCGAAGGCGGCACCCATCCTTACAGTGGGGTTCAGGTGACAGGGATCGGACGGGACGCAGCCTCTCGAATATTTTTCCGTGCCCTAACACTACATCTCCCCGGCATCCCTAACGCTACCCTCCATGACGCTCGCCTCGCAACAGTAAATGCTGCCTTTGCGCTCTACGGCTACCGCAGCGCGAACCATGACGCGACATCGCGCGCTTGGGATGCCGTCGGTGTGCCGGCGAATAAAATTGATGAGTCATGGTTTTTTGTGCAACAAGATTATTTGGACACTCTAGGGCGTTGGCCGGACCAAAACGGTTGGCAGGATTGGGCCAACTATATCAATGCGTGTGGTGCTAACAATCCTCAGTGCATCAACAGCAGACGCATTACAACTGCCAGAGGATTCCTGGAATCGTGGGAATTCCGGCATAACAAACCAGCCCTCGCGAATCCAAGTACGCCAGCAGAGTACAACCAAGAATATGTACGCCAGTGTTACCTTGTTTTCCTGCGGAGAAGCCCAGACCCGGGCGGGTACAATGGGTGGGTAGACCATCTCAATAGAACCAGTGACTATGACACTTTAGTTGGAGGGTTCATCAACTCAGCGGAGTACCGAAGAAGGGCCTGCTGTGGCGGATAAATACTGACTTGCGTGGAACCACGTTCAAACAGAATCGGGTTCGCTATTGTCCAACATGGTAATTTGTCAATTTTGGGGCTCATTAAGTCCGAGTGCCAAACGTTTTTCTCGGACGCTTGTCGAGTGGCGTGGTTGCCAACCGACAAGCGTCTATACTCTGGAAATAGCTCCTGAGTTATTGGAGAATAGATGACATGATGCGCGATCAGGGCAAGGCTAATTTCCCACTCGCCTTGATATTCGTGCTCCTTGTTTTGTGTGGAGTGCTTGGAATATTTCTGGTGCGTAACCCGACACCCCTCTCCGGCATCGGTAACGTAGATAGTTCTAATAGTAACAACATCATGAGCAAGTCTGCTCCAGCAAAGCCGGTGCTGCAATCAGCCGGGCTTGCGCTGCCAAGTAAAGAGGGAGCCTGGATGATAGTGAGTGGCGCAGGCGGCGGTTCCACCGGCGATGTGGGTGGTGGGGTGGTAATTACTTCGCAGGGCGATGTGGCCGCAGGTGGGCTGGCTAGAGCAGAAGAGTTTCGGCTGTCTTGCACATCGCAGAGCACAGCAGATGATTTGCGTGCAGTTGAGCAGGTGATTTTGTTAGCAAAGCCCTCCGTTTGGAACGCACGTTATGTTGACCCTAAAAATCCAGATGGGTGCTGCGATCAGCTTGGCTATAGTTTTGAATTGCATCTTCGTAAGGCTGACGGCACTGAACAGATTTACAGCACTTTCTGGTACGATAGCAGCATGTATCTGCTGCCCAAAGACATTCCTTCGATCTATGAGGCAGCTATGACGATCAAGAGCAAAGTGCTCGCAGGTTGTAGCATGTAGCAACTTAGCGAGATCGTGGTATGACTCCTTCGATCTCAGATTCATTTAAAACACGTACAAAGACGAGAAACGCTTTACGCGGTCATTGTTGCGAGGTCGCTTTTAACCTCTATCATCGCGCCGCCCGCGCTAAAGGTGCTTCTTGCCGGTGAGTCTCCTGAGCCGGGTGATGATATTTCGCATTTGGTTTCTGTCGGAGAGACAGGGCAAAGTTGATTGTCAAAACAATCAATTTTGTCCAATTACGCCATATTGAGATGATTAAACTTCCAAGTTGAATTCAAGTACTTAAACACCCTCACCTGTGACGCCTAATTGAAATCTTCAGGTTCTTCAGCCCTCAGAATGTTGCCTACGCCGATTTCTTCGCGCAGTTCGCGTCTGAGGCCGTAGAGCGGTTGCTCGCCCTGCTCCAAAAAGCCGCCCGGAATGCCCCACCCGCTGCCCGTGCGAAATTCGTGCTGCAAGAGCAACACGCGCCCGTGCTCGTCCACGACGACCGCGCTCACCGTCACCATAAAACGCGGCTCCAAGAGCCACACGCCCCACCGCCGCAACCTCTCCGGTGAGCCGCGCCACAACGTCCCCAATAATTTTTTCCACATGCGCCAGCATCATAAATGAAAAGCTGTCCGTTGTCCGTTGCTCGTTCTCAGTTGTGCAAATCAACAGCCTGCCGGTGATTCAATTAAATCTTTAGCGACTTACGCATGAAGGATAAGCGACGGACGACGGGCAAAGACCTGCGATTCGCATTCTCGTTGACTAGCTTCGACGTTTCTCCGTAAGATTGCGGTTAAGTTGTCCACGTCTGGATAAACAGTCGCGCGCATTGCAGACATTCATACCAATAAGGACGCGCAAGCAACCGAGAGAGCGAAGCAACATGTCAATTGATGAGATCGCAACGCAGGGCGCGGCAACGAGCGCGCCTGTCGCCAAAGACGCGCCGACCGAACAACAATCGTCACGACCCGGCACGCCCAAGAGATTCGAGAAGGGCCAGACCGTCTGCAACGAAAAGAATGAAAAGGGGAAGCTCTGCAACGGCCATCTGAAGCAGGTCAGCCCCGTCGGCGAAGACGCGAAGCAACACCTGCGCGGCGACGACTTGCTCTACTGCTGCCAGACCTGCGGCGCGCTCTACACGGGGCCGCCGCTCGGCCACGTCCGCGATCCGAAAAAGCAGGCGCGCTACATCGAACAGGAACTCGCCGTCATTTTGCAAGCCGCGGGCGGCACGCTCCCTGCCTTCAAAAAGAACGAAGCGGGCGCGTGGGTTCCATTGAACGAACCCGCGCCGCACGCCGCCACTGCTCCGGCTGCTGCCGCGCCGACCGCGAAACCCGCCGCAGCTAAACCAGCGACGACAGATGCCCTTCAACCGGCGAAACCCACCGCTGCTGCTGTTACTGCCGACACGCCCACCGACGAAACGCCGGAACAGAAGCGTGCGCGCCTCATCGCCGAGGCCAAAGCGAAGACCGCCGCGAAAGCCGCCGCCAAGAGCGACCCGTCAAACGCCGCGCCGCCCGCGACAGCAGCAGCCGACGCGCCCTCAGGTGAATCCGTCGAAGAGAAGCGTGCGCGCATCATGGCCGAAGTGAAGGCGAAAGCCGCCGCGAAGATGGCCGCTGCAACGAGTGGCACCGACGCCGGGAGCGCCGTCCCGAGCAAGCCAACCGAAAGCAAGACATCAAATACACCGCCGCCCCAGGCGCCCACCGATGCGCCCGCCGGTGAAACTCCTGAACAAAAACGCGCGCGCATCATGGCAGAGGTTAAAGCGAAAGCGGCTGCCAAGATGGCCGCGAAGGGTGGTGCAAATACCGGCGGCGAGACATCCATCGCGACGCCGCCCACGACACCGCAACCTGCGTCGCCCACTGCCGGCACGGATTCCTCGTCTGCGGCGGACGCACATCGCCCCGCCGCCGAAGCGCAAGCCGCCACCGGCCAAGCTTCCGCCGCGCCCATGAGTCCCGCCGCCTCGACCGCTTCGCCCGCCGCCGGAGCCGAAACCGTCGCCGACCTCGCGCCCGCTGCGTCAACCGAACTGACGCCCGGCGCACCCGCAGACGAAAGGGCGAATGACGGCGACCCGACCAAATAACAACCGTTTCTGCACGCCACAAAGAAAGCGCGCGAAGTTGATCGATCAACTTCGCGCGCTCTTTCAGTTTCTCAAATCGAAACTCATAAGATTGGGAGAGAGAAAATCATTAACCACGAACACACACGAAACGACACGAAAAAACACGAATCTTTCGTGTCGTTTCGTGTGTGTTCGTGGTTCCGCCTTTTTTGCTTGTGTTCCGCTCTCGTAACCGACTGGTTTAACGCGGCGGCTTTCAACTTTCGCGCACAGTTAAACCTTCCGGCGCGAACCGCCAGTCGAGCACTTGTACCTCGGCTTCTTCGGCGAGCGCGCGTTCGACCGCTTCTTTCATTCCTTCGGCGCAGAGAAACGCGATGCAGCCGCCGCCGCCCGCACCGCACACCTTCGCCGCTTCCGCGCCGTGGCTGAGCGCACGCTCGACGAGCCTCTCCATGTGCGGCGTCGTGATGTTGGACGCAAGCCGTTTGCGGTTCGGGTAGGCGGCGCGCATAACTGCGCTCACCTCTTGCCAATCGCCGGCGGCGAGCGCGACGCGCATCCGCTGTCCCGAATCGCGGATGCTCTCGAAGAGTTGAAAGATGGTCGGGTCGCCGTCGATGTGCGTCTTGAACATCTCCCAGTTGTTGATGCCGGAGAGACGCGGCTCGCCCGTGTAGCAGATGACGACGCGGCGTTCGAGCGTCGCGGCATCGAGGCGCAACTCCTCGCGCTCAATGCCGTCGGCGCGAAAGTGGATGCAGTTAGCGCCGCCGTAAAACGCGCCGAAGTAATCTTGAAAACCGGCGGGCACGCGGATCACGGTCGTCTCGATGTTGGCCGCAATCGTGATGAACTTGCGCTCGGCAGAACGATTGCCGACCAGACGAGTGAGCGCGACGATGCAGGCGATGGCGAGCGCGCTCGACCCGCCGAGGCCGGCTCCCGCCGGAGCCTGCGACTCCGCGACGAGATGAAAGCCCGTTTCGGGTTTGAAGAAGTGGACGAGTTTGGAGATGAGTTCGAGCCGCTCTTCGCGGACGAGTCCGTCGATGCCTGAGAGATCGGTTTCAAAAGAGAGGCCGCGGTCGCGCGATTCGAGGATGATGCGCCCGTCATCGCGCGTCTCGATGCGGCAACGCGCGTAGAGCGAAATCGCGAAGTTGACGGTCGTCGCGCCCGGATGAAAAAGATAGAGCGGCCAGATGTCAATCGTGCCGCCGGCCAGATCGACACGCGCAGGAGCGATGGCTTCAATAATCATGATAAGAATGAGAGATGAGGGATGAAGGATGAGGGATGAAATAAAAACTATTCAGGCGAGTGAATAATCTTTTTCTAACTTTCATCCCTCATCCCTTATCCCTCATCCCTTAATTTAGTCTCCTTCGGCGTCGCCGGGGCGCGCAATTTGTTTTCGCTTCACGGATTCCTTCTCTTTGCGGCGCGCGCGCGGCTGCGGCAAATGTTCTTTAATTTCTTCGCCGATCTCCTGCAATTTCTCCTGCACGTTCTCTTCAAACTCATGCACGCGTTCCGGGTCGGCCTCTTCCACTCTGGGCGAGAGCCAGTAGCGCTCCGCGAAGTAGAACGCGGCGATGCCGACGACGACGATCACAAGCAGAAACTTTCCGAGGTGCTCGAAGTCGCCGATGAAGTTGGTGATGATGCCGTGAAAGAAGTAGCCCGCGCCGCTTAAGACCAGCACCCACACGAAACAACTGGCTACGGCCAGCGGGAGAAAGCGCGTGTAGCGCATCTTCCCCACCCCGTAGAAGACGCACGACGCCGTGCGCAAACCGTAGACGTATTTTGAGAGAAAGATCGAGAGCGGCCCGAAGGTCTCCGTCAGGCGTTCGATGCGCGGGCGCGCGGCGCGATAGAAACGGCGGTCGCGGATGCTCGAACGAAACCCGCGCCCCAGCGCGTAGGCGACTTGATCCCCCGCCACCCCGCCCGCCGTGCCCGCCGCCAGCACCTTCATGAAACTATACTCGCCGAAGAACGCGCCGTGGGCCAACACGCCCGCCAACAGCAGCGTCAAGTCTCCCTCGATCATCGCGAGAAAGAAGATCGCGTACAACCCGTACTGTCCCACCAGTTCGTTGAAATAGTGCTCCATGAAATGAAATAGTGATGGGCGATGAGTGATGGGTTAAAAACAAAAGCCTTGTCTTTGACTCATCACTCATCACTCATCACGTCCCTTCGGTTTGACGACGAGCACGGGACAATGGGCGTGGCGCACGACCGATTCGGCGGTCGAGCCGAAGAGCATGCGCCCCCAGCCGGTGCGCCCGTGCGAGGAGATAACGATCAAGTCGATGTCGCGCTCCTTCGCCACGCGCACGATCTCCGCGGACGCGTCGCCATGCACCAACACCTCTTCCACGTCCAGCCCCGCGCACTCTTCGCGCGCCCCCAGTTTCGGCAACTCGCGCGTCGCGGATTCCTCCAACTGGAGGCTGAGATCGATTGTCGGAAGCGCCTCGGCCACCGGCGCATAGCCGACCGTCGGCATCGCCCGTTCAACGACGTGCAGGCAGACCAGCCGCGCCTTCATCTGGCGCGCCAGGTCTGCCGCATACGGCAACGCCGACTCAGCGCAATGGCTAAAATCGGTTGGCAGCAAAATGGAACGAATCTTCATATAAGGGATGAGGGATGAGGGATGAAACAAAGGGAAATTTCTTTCATCCCTCATCCCTCATCCCTCATCCCTTCCGCCGCGTCATTCTACACGCAGAATGACTTGTTTGACAGCCCCCTACCCCTTTGTTACCATTTTCGCTGTTTCCTACCTGATGAAATTTTTCACCCTTTAGCTCCGTCGGGAGATCACAGACATGTCAAGCCCAACCACTACCAGCAACTATCTCGGCGTCGATATTTCCGGCGCGGCCTGCATCGCCGCCGTCGTCTCCCACGAAGGCCGGGTCATGGCGCGGCGCGAAGCCGCGCTTGAAATCAACAACTTGTCCGCGCAGATCACGCGCCTCGTCGCGGAACTGCGCGACGAAACGCCGTCAATCGCCGCGCTCGGCATCGGCGTGCCCGGCCTCGTTAACCCGGAGACAGGGCGCGTCGTCGTCTCTTCCGATTTGCCTTCGGTCGTGCGCGCCGATTTGCAGACGGAACTCGCAGCAACTACCGGCCTCCCCGTCTCGCTGGAGAACGACGCCAACGCCGCCGCCTACGGCGAATACATCGCGGGCGCAGGCACCGGCAGCCGCAACCTGTTCTACGTCACCATCGGCACGGGGATCGGCGGCGCGCTCATCATGAACGGCAAACTCTGGTACGGCGATTCGGGCTTCGCGGGCGAGTTCGGCCACATCACCATCGACCGCGAAGGCATCCAATGCACCTGCGGCAACACGGGCTGTCTGGAGACCGTCGCCTCCGCCCCCAACATCGTCCGCCGCACCCACGAACGGCTCGTGCGTGACAGCACCTCATCGCTGACGCGTCTCGGCCTCAACAAAAACTTCACCGCCGCCGACATCGCCCACGCCGCCAAAGACGGCGACGACTTCGCCATGCTCATGATCGAACGCACGGGGCGCTACATCGGCACGGCCATCGCCGCCGTCATCAACCTGCTCAACATCCAGCGCATCGTCCTCGGCGGCGGTGTGATGGACGCGGGCGACTTGATCCTGGCTCCCATCATCCGCGAAGCCGGACGCCGCGCCTTCCAACCCTGCTTCGAGGCCACCCAAATAGTCGCCGCCACCCTCGGCCCCGACGCCGTCCCCACCGGCGCGGCCATGCTCGCTCGTAACGCGATGCAGCAATCTGCTTAACCTTTACGTTCGCATATAACTCCTCGAGTTTTACCAATTGCGGTGAACAAAATGCTCAATATTTCGCATAAACAGGGATATATTGCTCGCTTTGCTACCAAGCCATAACATCGAAAGTTGCTCAAAATTCGGGTGCTGCCCATATGTTGGGCTACTGCAACCGCACGGCATCAATATGTGGGCTTCGCCCTAAGTTCAATTGGTAAAACTCGAGTTAAACACGGGCGGCACGCTTGCCCGTCGCAACCATCATATGTAAAATGCATCTCACGCGCGAAAGACTCGTCCGAAGAGGCGTTGCCGGATTCACCCGCAACTGCAACGCCCGACACTATCGACGACGAACTTCTCATCGCCATCTCCGCGGGCCGATAGCTCAGTCGGTAGAGCAACTGGCTTTTAACCAGTGGGTCGCAGGTTCGAGTCCTGCTCGGCTCATCAATCGCTTGAATAAGTTACGGGCACTCTCTGCGGAGTGCCCGTATTCTCGTTGCCCCCATCTAAGGAACGGCGTCTTTTATCAAGCCAAGCCGGTGCGGAACATCTCAACCAGGTCTTCGCCCCGCTCATCCCATCATGGATTCTGATCCGTGAGCACGAGGGCGGAAACGACGGTCTCGTGTCCTTCGTTTCTTTTCCAACAAGACCTCCGCAGAATGTTACTTTACAGCCCTGAATACGCTGATGCTTTACGGCCTGAAAGAATTGCTTTTGAGTATGACGGTCATGCTAGCCGTCATCGTCGCCGCTTTCGTCTGGATGCCAAAAGATGAAATTTTCGGCAGGCAGGTGTTGGCAGGCTTCTCACTCTCTTCGAGCGCACCGACAAAAGATAGCGCTTTGAGTTATAGCGGCAAAGATTCACATGACGGGGAAAAGCGGGAGCGTGCGCCTTGCGGCGGTGGGATTATTGACCGCCTGGCAATCAGCAAGCCTGAGCCCGTTTACCCACGGAAGGCCAGAGCGGCGCGCGTGTCGGGAAGGGTCTTGGTACAGGTTCAGGTTGACGAAGAGGGCGGTGTGGCTTCGGCACGAACCTGCTCCGGCCCTCTCGCTCTACGCCGGCCGGCGATTGACGCAGCGCGCAAAGCGCGATTCACGCCGACGATGCTGGCGGGTAAGCCCGTCAAGATTACGGGCGTGCTCACCTACAACTTCATGCTGCGTTAACAACTGCAAGACGACCGAGCGCACGCCTCGCCCGGTCTTTGAAGCCACCACTACTGGCTGTCGGGCGGGGTCATGGCCTGGTTGACGATGCGGCTCGTGACCTCATCAATAATTCTTTTCTTACCATCGTCGGATTTGATGCTGGAATCCAGACGCCCCTTCAACTCTTCAAGGTTGAAAGGCGCGGACGAGTACATCTCGACGAGATATTTTTCTGCCTTGGGGGAGAAAAGCTCTTCGAGTTGGTGCAGTTGAAATTGTCTGGTGTAGGTCTGCGCGCGGCGTGCGTTGGCCGCTCTGGCTTCGGCGTATTCGGCGCGAAGGTTCGGGTTTTTGACCGCTTCGGGCGCGATACCTATCGGCAGACCTCGCGGCGCGGGGATGTTCAGCAAAGGACGATTGTTGACATCGAAACTGCGGTCAATCTCTGCGTCGAGCCTGCGCCAGGCGTGAAACCAGAGCGCGGCCCGTTCGCTTCGCGCCACCGACCACTCGCCCTCGCCGTGCTGCGCCCTTCCCTGCAACCGCTCCGCGTCTCCGCCCAGGTTGAGTACGAGTTCGGTCTCAGTCTCGACCGGAATCTCGTCAGCCTTCTTCAAGGCCAGCCTGACGTACTTGCGACCAATCGTGTACTGCCTGTCGTCCATGTAGTCGGCGCCCATCGTGGCTTGGCAGACGTTGAGCATCAAGCGGGCGTAACGCGAAGCGTCCAACTGATTCCACTTCTGTTCGAGTTCGTCGCCCAGCTTAATCAAGCCGTCGAAGTCTTTCGCGAAGCGAAAGACTTCGATTCGTTTCTGGTCGATTTTGAATTCGCCGTTGAGGTATTCGTCCTGCTGCTGCGGGCGACCGGCGGCATTTGAAAAACTCCGGCTCAGGATGAAACCGCCTGCCATCAGAGTTAGTAGAAGAGAGAGCGCCAGAACCTTGTTTCGCATCTTGTTATATCCTTTCATCTCGCTCGGACTGTGATTGCACGAGCCGCTCGTCGGTCATCAATAGTAAGTAGTGCGGTCGGTTGAGAGTTTCGTGAAGGGGCCTGCCCCGGCCTTCTCAATCGTGCCTTTGCCTGTGGCGTCCGAGAGTTGATGGTGATTGGCGGTAAAGAAAGTTGTCGGGCTTCCAGTGCCGATGACGTACATCCAGGGGATGGGCCAGATAAACTCGCCGTCGGCGAAAGGAGGCGGGCCTTCCATCTGCACCAGATCGTCGAAGGCTTTGCAGCCGGTTCTGGTATTGCAGTTCGAGACGGGGGTAGTTCCGCCGAGCGGGTGAACCTCGTCGTTGATGGAGGCGAAATATCCTGTGCCGATGCCCACCGCTTCGCCTTCAAGGAACAGCAGGCCGCTGAAGGAAACGTCTTTGGGCAGCAGGAAAGCTTCTCCTAAAAACCCGACCGAGCAGGTTCCCTGAACATGATAGATTTTCGTGTGCGGTTGTTGCTGCATGTAGGCGCTGGTCGGCGCGACGATGGTTCTCTCATACGTCGGCCCGCGACCCTTCGACGGCCCGCCCATGACTTCCAGCTTCAAAGTGACCGCACCTGCTGTCTCGGCGGCGGTATACGTGCTCGTTCCGTCCGCGCTGTTGGTGGTGCTGCCTCCGCCGTTGACGACCCTCCATTGGAGGCCGCCCGCTTGCGCCGCCGTGATGGACGGCTTAGGGGTAAATGAGAGGTTAACTTTTTCCGCTATGCCGTAACTGGTAGTGCTCCGACCACGGAAATTGTCCTGCGGCGCCAGTTCGCCCGTCAGGCTGTAGACGATGACGTTGGCCGTGACGGTGTTGTTGTGCGTGGTCGTCACGGTCTGGAGGTCTCGCGTGCTTTTCGAGAGGGTATTGAAGGTGATGGTCTTGGTGTCGCCGGGGCCGATTGCGCCCGCCGTCCCGCCCCAGACAGGCTTGCCGTCGGGCCATGCCGCGCCAGCCGGGTCAGGCAACGCCTTGAACGTCACGCTCGTTCCCTGTAGCACATACAAAGTCCCGGCAACGTCTGCGAACGATGCGTCGCTCTGATATTGGAGCCTGGAGACGCCTGTTGCGAGCGTCTGCCTGACCTGAAAAACCACGTCGTTATAGCTGCTGTCTCCGCCCGCGTAGCCGTCCTCGAAACTGATGTTGGCCGTGCCGTTGCCGAGGCAGGCCACGTCCGCGTGGGTTACGCCGTCCGGGTTGCGCGAACCTGCCCCTACCGAATAGGTGAAGGTTCCGGGTTGAAAGATGTCGTTGACGAAGATGCCGAAGACCATCTCTGTGCCAGCCGGGAACGTGCCGAGATTGATGACCGTGCCCACCTGCTGGTTACTACCGATGGTGCGAACAGGGCCGGGCGAGAGCAGTTGTATCTGGCTGGTAAATCGCGCCGCCGTGTTGCCCGGCAGGATTTCCACGACGACCTCACTGCCGGCGGCGTAGACGCTTCCGCCGCGACCTGACTGGCAGTCGGCTGGCGCCGTTTGCGCGCTGGCTGATGAAATAAGAAGTAGAAAAATGGCGACACACGTCTTGATGAGGGCAAGCGGGTGGGGGGATTTTTTGTAATCCCTCAGTTATGCGCGGAGGCGCACGAATAAGTGCTTTGTTTGCAGTGCGCCTATGTTGAATTTCCGCCCGTAACTGAGGGATTACGATTTTTTCATGTAAACCTCGATTAAGTTGGTGTGGCTGGCGCACCTGTTATCGGCATCAAAGCAGAAATTTCTAATCAAACGGACGGCCTGTGGAGTGAAGTCAACGCTTCTTCGCTTACGGCGCACGCGACCACTCACGAGGGCGACGATGATTAAAATTGAGCAGGTTAAGTGAGACGAATTGCTTGATAGATGTAACTTGACGTTGGCGCGTCGGGGCCGTAAGCCAAATAACAAGTACTAATATAGAGACTCTAAAGCAGGTCGGTAAAATTTGTCAACAATGATTTGCGAAACCGGGTAATGCCTCAGTTATGCGCGGAAATTCAACATGGGCGTACTGAAAATAAAGCACTTACTTGCGCGCCTCCGCGCATAACTGAGGCATTACGAAACCGGGCTCAAAGCCCTCAGGAATTGCCCAGTCATTCTAAAGCGGAATAGGCTGGATTGGTATAGCAAAAAATTTTGAAGTCGCCAACTCATGAACCGAGATGAAAGCCGGGACATTCCACTTCGTGCTGTTTCGTTTGGTTTCGTGGATAATGCTTTTTCATCTGTCCCAATTACTGTAGATTTTGATTTATTTGCCGGAAGGGAGCGAATGATGAATCTCAAACAACGAATCATTGACGACATGACCGCCGCGATGCGCGCCAAGGAGGCGGCGCGGCTCTCGACTTTGCGCATGGTCAAAGCCGCGATGATGAATCGCCAGATCGAGAAGGGCGGCGAGTTGACGGATGAGGAGATGTTGAAAATGCTTCAGTCGCTCGTCAAACAACGGCGCGACTCGGTCGAGCAGTATGAGAAAGGCGGGCGGGCGGAGTTGGCGGCGAAGGAACGCGCGGAGATCGAAGTGATCGAGGCGTATCTGCCGCAGGCCGCGACGCACGCAGAGATCGAGCGGGCTGTCGTTGCCGCTATCGCGGAGACGGGCGCGACTTCGATGCGCGAGATGGGCGCGGTGATGAAGGCGGTGCAGGCGCAACTTGCCGGACGCGCGGCGGATGGGCGCACGGTGAGCGAAATCGTCAAGGCGAAGTTGGGGTAAAAGGGCAGAGGAGACGAGGAACAAGGAAGAAGCGGTTAAATGTCGCCGGAACGTGCCATTTAACCGCTTTGGCTTTGCCTGTCCCCTTATGTATTCCTTGCCCCATTTCTTTATCGCTTCGCTGCGCTTTTGCCCTTTTTCCCGTTTCCCTCTATAATCCGTCTCTTGCTCGGAGCGCGGTGGCGTTGTCCAGTGGGTTCGCGCCCACTTTTTATTTTGGGGGCAACAGCGTTTTTTGAACTTCATGGGGCGAGTGCGGGTGATGGAATCGGCGGAGATAGAAGAACGGATTCGCGGAATTGTCGAACGCGTGGCGACAGAGCATGGGTATGAACACGTCCACACGGAAGTGGGGGTGCTGGGGCGAAACGCCGCCGTGCGCATCTTCATCGACAAACCCGGCGGCGTGACGCACGCGGATTGTTCGACCGTGAGTCATCACGTCGGCACGGTGCTTGACGTGGAAGATTGGATCAATTCAGCTTATACGATGGAAGTGTCCTCGCCCGGTCTGGAACGCGGTCTCTATAAGCGCGCCGACTACGAACGCTTCGCCGGGCACCTCGCCAAGATGAAATCGCGCGAGGCCGTCAACGGTCAACGCAACTTCCGCGGGCGCATCGTCGGCGTCGAAGGCGATAAAGTGGTTTTCGCGGATAACACGAGCGGGCGCGTCAAAGTTCCCCTCGCCGGCATTGTCAAAGCGAATTTGGAGATCGACGTAGAAGAAGAATTTCGCCTCGCGGCAGAACGCGAGAAGGCTGCTAAAGAAAACGGCAATTGATATCGCAGAGGTCAGAGATCAGAGGTTAGAGATTCAGTGAAAACTGTTTTCGTCTAATCTCTAAACTCTATAAAAATTATGAGTGCATCCATCGGGCAGAGCATTGACGCATTGTGCAAAGAGCACGGCATCGACCGCGACCTCGTCGTCGAGGCGATGAAAGAGGCGGTGCGCGCCGCCGCACGCAAACAATTTAAGGCTGGCGAGGAAATCTACGTCGAGTGGAGCGCGGACGCCGGCATCGAGTTGTTTGCCTCGAAGGTCGTGGTCGAGGAAGTGAGCAACGAGGGACGAGAGTTGTCGCTCGCAGAAGCGCGCGAGATGGCAGGCGACGAGGTGGATGTCGGCGATGAGTTGCAACTGCCGTTGCCGATGGAGGAGATGGGACGCATCGCGGCGCAGACGGCCAAGCAGATTCTCTTCCAGAAGGTGCGCGACGCCGTGCGAGCCAACGTCTATGAGCAATACATCGACAAGGTCGGCGACCTCATCAACGGTTACGTCAAACGCTTCGAGCGCGGCGACATGATCGTCGATCTCGGCACGGTCGAGGCGATTCTCTACCGCAAAGAGCAATCGCGCGGCGAGCAGTGGGCGCAGGGCGAACGCATTCGCGTCGTCATCAACGATGTGGCGAAAGAAGCGAAGGGACCGCAGGTGGAAGTCTCCCGTACCTCGCCGGAGTTGCTGCGTCGCCTGTTCGAGATGGAAGTGCCGGAGATTTACGACGAGACGGTGATCATCAAGTCGGCGGTGCGCGAACCCGGTGAACGCGCCAAGATCGCCGTCGCATCTAATGAGCGCGACGTTGACCCGGTGGGCGCGTGCGTCGGCAGGAAGGGGTCGCGCGTGCAGGCGATCATCAGGGAGTTGCGTGGCGAGAAGATCGACATCATCGAGTGGTCGGACGAGCCTTCCGTATTCGCGGCCAACGCCCTGTCGCCCGCCAAAGTCAATCAGGTGCGGATCACGGACATCGAGCGCAGGCAGATGGAAGTGATCGTCAACGAGGATCAACTGAGCCTTGCCATCGGCAAGCGCGGGCAGAACGTGCGACTGGCGACGAAACTCGTCGGATGGAACATCGACATCCGCAGCGAAGAAGAACTCAAGAAAGAGGTTGCCGCGCAGATGGGCGCGCTCATCGCTTCGGGCGGCGCAGTTCCGCTGACTGCGCTCGAAGGCGTGAATGCGGCCACGACCGCAGCCCTCGCCGAGCATGGCATCGAAGACATAGACACACTGGCCGGAACTTCGCTCGACGATCTGACCGAACATCTTGACATCAGTCTCGACGAAGCGCAGGGGATTCTTGATTCGGCGCAACGCGTCATCGCCGCGCGCGATCAGAGCAAGCAGGCCAGCGAAGAGGGTGACGGGGAGACGGCGCAAGCCGAAGCCGCCGCAGAAGAACTGGCCGACGCGATTGGCGAGGCAACGCCGGAGGCCGGTAACGTCGAACAGCATGCAGTCTCCGCCGAGTTTGATCCGGCGAGCGACGCGGGCGAAGTCGAACCTTCGGAAGCGATGACTGAACAGGGTTACGACGAAGCCGTACGCGGCGGCACGCCGTTTCGCGGCGAACCCGATATCCTCGCCGGAGAATCCGCTGACCCGGTCGCTTTAACGGAAGTTGAAGCGATGTCTGCGGAGGAATTGGCGCTACAAGAAGCCGGGCGCGATTTGCGCGCGGACACCATCACCCCGGCAGCCGATATGACTTCGACCGACGCGGCTCTGGTCGCCGAAGAGCAAGCCGCCGACGAGGGCGAACCGCCCGTGGAAGACGATTCGCCGATTGTGCCATCAATTTCGGCGACGCAAGCCTCCGCACCGGAAGTGATTGTGTCGTCCGCTTCGGAAAACCGGGCTGCGACTAATGATGAACAGGCTGCCGACAATGATGAGAAGCAAGATGCTTCCGGCAGCGCAGAATAACCGCCGCAAGCGCGTCGCTGATGAAAGCGGCGCGACTTGTCGTAGCTCGCCTTAAAGAACCTTCTCGCGGCACATGTCCCGACGCTTATGCAGCGTCGCGCGCCGTTTGGAGGTGACGGGAAGGCGAGAGTCTTTCCACCTTTAAAGCGCGCGACGCCGTTTTACCAAAGCGTCGAGAAGGAAGTGCATGACCCTGTCGTCCAAGATTCGTATTTACGATCTCGCCAAAGAACTCAAGCTCGAATCGAAGCGTCTCATTGAAGAAGTGCGTCGCGAGGGTGTTGATGTGAGTGTGCCCTCGAACACGGTCTCGAAGGAACTTGCGGAGAAGATTCGCAACCGTTATTTCCCCAAGAAAGAAACGTCTGCGCCGCGCGCCATCCGCGTCGTCAAAAAAGCCCATCCCATGCCCGCCGATGAACACATGGCAGGCGAGGCGGAAGACATTCACGCCTCGGTTGCGCCGACGACGATACTGGAGGAGATGCCGCTCGCGTCGGGCCAGCACGGCGCATACGCAGTGGGCGACCCGGCGGCAAGCGATCCGGGCGGAGCGGCGGCAGCTAAACCCGCCATCGCGCGGCTCGTGAAAAAGCCGCTCGCCCCGGCGACGCGCGCCGAGCAACCTGAGCCTCAGACGCAGCGGGAGACCCCGGAAGAGCAGATGCAATTTGAACAATCGACGGTCGAGCAGTCGATCACCGGCGCGCCCGTCTCCGCCGCAGCGACACATGAAGCACCCGGCCCCGTGGAATTGCACACGGGCGCACCGGAACCGACCGCGCTGATAGAACAACCCGGAGAAGCGCCTTTGGTTCCCGTCGCGCCGGGGGCAACCATCGTGCCCGTGCCGCCGCCCTCAAAGCAGGTCAAAGTGATGCGCCCGACCGCCGCCGCGCTCAACGCGGGGATTCGACCCGGCGAACGCGTGCTTGCGCCCGCCGCCCCCGCCGCGCCTGCTGCGCCAACTCCACGTGAACGTGACCGGCGCGGACGCGAAGCGGAACGTGGTCGTGAGCGTAACGGTGCGCCGCGTGCGACCGGCACGCCCGGCGAGAGCGCCAACCCGCAAACTGTCTACACGCCGCCTGCCGATGCGCGTCGCCCGCGCCCGCGCGCAGGAGCGCGGCGCGGCGGCGCAGTCGGTAGTTCGCGCGAAGGATTCAAAGGCCGGGGCGGACGTTTTGACCGCGACTTTGTCCAAGTTCCGAAGGCGCTCACGCTCGAAGAACGCATCGCCGGTTCACTCAACGTCGGCGCGGGCAGCAACATCGGGATGGCGAAGTCCGTGCGCCTCATCGAAGGAACGACCGTCAAGGAGTTTGCGGAAAAGCTCGGCATCAAGCCGAAGGACATCGTGACGCTCCTGCTGCAACGCGGCGTTTTCGCCACCATCAACCAACCGCTCGACAACAACGTCGCAATAGACCTCGGCCAGCGCTTCGGGTACGAAGTGATCTTCGTGCCCTTCGAGGAAATGCAGGTCGAAGAAGAATTCGAGGAGTTGATCGAGACAGGCGCGGACGACGTGGAAGTGGCGCGTGCGCCGGTCGTCACGGTGATGGGTCACGTCGATCATGGCAAGACCTCGCTGCTCGACGGCATTCGCGCCACGGACGTGGCAGCGGGCGAAGCGGGCGGCATCACGCAGCACATCGGCGCCTACAGCGTGCAGGTGACGAACCCCGACAATTCGGCGGAGATGCGCCGCGTCGTCTTCCTCGACACGCCCGGCCACGAAGCCTTCACAATGATGCGCGCGCGCGGCGCGAAAGCGACCGATGTGGTGGTGCTCGTCGTTGCGGCGGACGACGGCGTCATGCCGCAGACCATCGAAGCCATCGAGCACTCGCGCGCCGCAGGCGTGCCCATCGTCGTCGCCATTAACAAAACCGACCGACCGGATGCCAACCCTCAACGCGTGCGGCAAGAGTTGGCGGGTCACGGTTTGCAAGCAATCGAATGGGGCGGCGAGGTGGAAATGGTCGAAGTCTCCGCGAAGAAACGCGAGAACCTCGACACACTGCTCGAAACCATCCTGCTCACGACCGACATCCTCGACTTGAAGGCCAGCCCGACGCGACGCGCCTCCGGCGTAGTGCTCGAAGCCAAACTGGATCGCGGGCGCGGGTCGGTCGCCACCGTGCTCGTCCAACAGGGCACGCTCCATGTCCACGATCCATTCATTGCCGGCCAGGTCTTCGGCAAGGTGCGCGCGATGTTCGATGATCGCGGCAAGTCCATCGCCGAGGCCGGGCCAGCCACGCCCGTCGAAGTATTGGGCTTGCAGGGCGTGCCGCAGGCGGGCGATGCCTTTCAGGTCGTTGACGACATCACGCGCGCGCAAAGCATTTCGGAGCATCGACAGATGACGACGCGCCAGAACACGCTGTTGCAGACCACCAAGCGCGGCATCGAGGCGCTCGGCGAGAAGGAAGTCAAAGAACTGCGCGTCGTCTTGAAGGCCGACGTACAAGGTTCGGTCGAAGTCTTAAAGAGCACGCTGACCAAACTTTCGACCGAACAGGTCAAAGTCTTCGTGGTTCGTTCCGGCGTCGGCGCGATCACGGAATCCGACGTGCTGCTCGCTTCGGCGACACAGGCGGGAGCGTCGAACTCGGCGGTCGTCATCATCGGCTTTAACGTCCGACCGGAAGTGCGCGCCGCCGAACTGGCGAAACTCGAACACGTCGATATTCGCCTGCACTCGATCATCTATAAGGTCGAGGAAGAGATTCGCGCCGCCATGATCGGCATGCTCGAAGCAATCGAGTCCGAACGCATTCTCGGCAAAGCCGATGTGCGCGATGTCTTCCGGGTGCCGCGCGCGGGCGTGGTCGCGGGCTGCATGGTCGTCAACGGCACGATCCGCCGCAACTCGCGGGCGCGACTCATTCGCGACGGCGTCGTCGCCTGGGAAGGCGGCATCGGCAGTTTGCGCCGCTTCAAAGAAGACGTGGGCGAAGTCCGCGAAGGCTTCGAGTGCGGCATCTCGCTCGAAAACTTCAACGACGTGAAGGTTGGAGACCAGATCGAGTCGTACATCGTCGAGAAGGTGGCGGCCACTGAACTATAGAAAGGATGAGGGATGAGGGATGAGGGATGAACAAAGCAGGATGAAGGTTGAGCCATTCTTCATCCCTCATCCCTCATCCCTCATCCCTGTTGTATGCGTAGGCCGGAGAAAGTTGCTGAACAGGTGCGCGAGGAAATCGCGCAGATTGTCGGCTATGAACTGGACGATCCGCGCGTGGCGATGGTCACGGTGACGGACGTGCGGATGTCGGACAATTTGCGCGAGGCGCGGGTCTTTGTGATGGTGAGTGGCACGGAGGCCGAAGCTCTGGGCGCGCTCAAAGCCCTGCGCCACGCCGCGCCTTATGTGCGCCGTCAATTGGCCTTCGAGCTTAGTTTGCGCCACGCGCCTGAAATCCATTTCGTTCGTGACACCGTCGAAGAAAAGGCCGCGCGTGTTGACGACCTGCTCTTGAAACTCGAATTCAACCGCCCACCCGACGATGAGGCGGAAACCGGAGAGGAGAAACAGAGTGATGAGTGATAAGTGACGGGTGATGAGTAAAAACTGTAAGTTTATTTCATCACCCGTCACTCATCACTCATCATTTTTTTGAAAACTATGCTCGTTCAAGTCGTCGAGCTGATTGAGGCGAAGCGTCGCTTTGCCATCACCTCGCATATTCGTCCCGACGGCGACGGTCTGGGATCGTCTCTCGGTCTCTACTGGCTGTTGCGCGCTCTGGGCAAAGAGCCGGAAGTCATCATGTGCGACCCCGTGCCGCACTCTTATCGCAAACTTCCCGGCGCGGAAACCATCCGCGTCACACAGAAAGTCGATCAACCTTACGATGCGGTCTTCGTCATCGAATGCTCCGATATCACGCGCCCTGGCCTCACCGATCTCGATAAACAATTTGTCGTCAACATCGATCACCACGCGACGACTTCTCTCTTCGGCACGATCAACTGGATCGATTCGACCGCCTCAGCCGTCGGCGAGATGGTCTACAACTTGTGCAAAGCCATCGGCGTCAGGCCGTCGCCGGAACTCGCCGAGTGCGTCTACACCGCGCTCGTCACCGACACCGGGTCGTTCCACTACTCGAACACGACGGAGCGCACCTTCAAAGTCGCTTCGGAACTGCTGCGCGCGGGCGTCAAACCGGCGAAGGTATCGCAGGCCGTCTTCAACAATTATCCCTGGAGCAAACTCCAACTCTTGAGCCGGGTGCTCGCCACTGCGCGCCATGATGAAACGGGGCGGGTGGCATGGATTCGGCAAACTCTGGAGATGCAGAAAAGCGCGGGGGCTTTGGACGAAGATTCGGACGGCTTCGTCAATTACCCGATGAGCGTCGGTGAAGTTGAAGCCGTCGTCTTTTTGAAAGAGACCGCGCCGGGAGTCTATCGCACGAGTTTGCGCTCGAAAGGCGACGTGAATGTGGCGCGCGTCGCCGAAAAATTCGGCGGCGGCGGCCACCGCAATGCCGCCGGCTGCACGCTCACGGGCGCTTGGGATGAAACCGAGCGCACCATTGTCCGCTTGCTGGTCGATGCCGTCGAGAGTCGCTCGAACGGCAATGTGCCCTCCTCCAGCTTGCCGTCTACCATCGCCGGCAACACCCCGACCGGACAACTGCCGACATCGTTCAGCCGTGGCACGCTGAACGCGGAAAGATGACAAAGTAGTCGGTAGCCAGTAGTCAGTAACCAGTAGAAAATCTTCACCGGCGAACCGTCCGGCTGATAGCGTTCAGTGCTCGCTATGCGAAACCTACTGCTACTGGCTACTGGCTACTGACTCGTCTATACTTTCGCTTATGACATGGTTCCGTAAAAAGGGACAGAAGATCGAAACTGTTCCGGCGGATGAGCGCGTCGTCAAAACCGAAGGCGTCTTCCGCAAGTGCCCGGAGTGCGAGGTCGCGCTCTACAAACGCGACCTTGAAGAGTCGCTGCAAGTGTGCCCTCATTGCAACCACCACTTCCGTCTCGGAGCGCGCGAGCGCCTGGCGATGCTCTTCGACAACGCCGCTTATGAGGAACTCGACGCCGAAGTCGTTTCCACCGACCCGCTTAAGTTTGTTGATACCAAGCCCTACTCGCAGCGACTCGAACAGGCCAAACGCAGCACGGGTCTGCCCGAAGCGATCATCAACGCGCGAGGACTCATCGGCGGCCATGCGGTTTTTGCGGGCGCGATGGACTTTAGTTTCCTCGGCGGCTCAATGGGTTCGGCGGTCGGCGAGAAAGTGACGCGCATCATCGAGCGTGCCATCAAAGAACGCGCCGCAGTCATCACCATCACTTCTTCGGGCGGCGCGCGGATGCAGGAGGGCACGCTCTCGCTGATGCAGATGGCGAAAATCTCCGCCGCGCTCGCGCAACTCGACAAAGCGCGGCTTCCTTTCATCTCCGTTTTGACCGACCCGACGACCGGCGGCGTCACCGCCAGCTTCGCCATGCTCGGCGACGTGATCATCGCCGAACCGAAAGCCCTGATCGGCTTCGCCGGCCCGCGCGTTATCGAACAGACCATTCGTGAGAAGCTGCCGAAAGATTTTCAACGCTCCGAGTTTCTCCTCGAACACGGCATGCTCGACGCCGTCGTTGACCGCCGCGAGATGCGCGCTCTCATCATCAAGCTGCTCAACTTCATGGTGAACCCGGAGATCAGCGCGCCGCAAATAGAGGTGAACATCGACTTCATGAGCAACAACGGCTACAACCCCGACGCCGCCCGAAAGTCCGTGCCTGACGAGCAACCTTCCGAGTCCGAGGTTCAAACTCCTGCTCTTCAAGTTAAAGAATAGCGTTCCGATTCTTCGGGACAAACGCTTCCCGGACGGCGGCTGCCGCTGAAATCTCAAATTTCACGTTTGACCTTCTCCCATGCACTTCGACGAGGCAGTTGACTATCTCCTGAGTTTGGGGCACGAGACTCTCGCGATCAAACTTGGCCTCGCCAACATCGAACACCTGCTCGCCGCTCTCGGCCATCCGCCACGCGCTTATCCTTGCGTTCAAATCGCGGGCACGAACGGCAAAGGCTCGACCGCCGCGATGCTCGAAAGCATCTGTCGTGCGGCGGGCGTGCGCGCCGGTCTCTACACTTCCCCGCACCTCGTCTCCATCACCGAGCGCATCAGCATTCAAGGGCAAGACATCTCACGCGAAGATTTCGCGCGCCACACGGCGCAGGTGCGCGCCGTCTCGCTCGAATTGCAAAAGACCATGGGTGCGCGCCCCACCTTTTTCGAGCAGGTGACGGCCATCGCCCTTCTCGCCTTCCGCGCCTCGCAGGTGCGTCTCGCCATCCTCGAAACGGGTCTCGGCGGGCGGCTCGACGCGACCACTGCGGCGCGCTCTGAAATCGTCGCCATCACGCCTGTGGCCTACGACCATCAAGAATATCTCGGCCACACGCTCAGGGAGATCGCCGCGGAGAAAGCCGCCATCATCCGCACTGACACGGCGGCGGTAGTCGTTGCGCGGCAACCGGACGAAACGCGTGAAGTCATTCTCTCCCGCTGCCGCGAGCGTCACCTCACGCCGCGCTTCGCGACGAACGACCAACTCGTGCTTGGAGCGGACGAAGCGGGGCGGCTGCGCGTCACTTTCAATACCGCGCAGGATATTTACGAAGACGTTCGCTTGTCCCTGCCCGGTCGGCATCAAGCGGACAATGCGGCGACGGCGCTCGCTCTGGCGGAAGTTTTGCGCGAGCGCGGCTTTGCTCTCACGCGCGCTGCGATCATCGAAGGACTCGAAACAACCCGACACCCGGGACGCCTTGAGTGGCAAGCAGGCACGCCGCCATTGCTCTTCGACGGCGCGCACAACGCGGCGGGGGCGCGCGCCTTGCGCGACTATCTCGATGAATTCATCCATGTCCCCGTCACGATGATCTTCGGCGCGATGCAGGATAAAGATTTGCAGGAGATCGCGACGACGCTTTTTCCCGCCGTCCATAAATTGATTTTGACGCGCCCGACGAATCCGCGCGCCGCCGCGCCCGGCACGCTTCAGCAACTCGTCTCGCCTGAGATTAGCGGCAAACTCTGCGCGCTCATCGCCGCCACATCGCCCGCCGAAGCTATCGGCGTGGCCCATGAGATCACGCTGCCTGGAGGAATCATCTGCGTGACGGGGTCGCTCTACCTCGTCGGAGAGGTGCAGAGTCTCATGGCTCGTCGCGGCGGGCACTTGAATCGTGACGCTTAAAGTTTTAGATTCCTTTAGCGTCAGGCAACCGGGCAATTTCCAATCTATCTATTTCAGTCAGGAACGATCTATGGATACATCCGACAAACAAGCTCCTGAAGTCGTCGCGAGCGAAGACGCTTATCGTGGGCGCATGTTTACGATCACGGTGGACACGGTGCGCGAAGGCGAACGCGAACATCAGCGCGAAGTCGTGCGCCATCCGGGCAGCGCGGCCATCGTCGCCCTCGATGACGACCAGACAGTTTCGCTCGTCAGGCAGTATCGCCATCCGACGGTGAAGTACCTGCTGGAAATACCGGCGGGAACCCGCGACGATTTCGAGCCGCCGGAAGAGTGCGCGGCGCGCGAATTGGAAGAGGAGTTGGGCATCGTGGCCGGAGAGTGGGAGAAGCTGTCGGAGTTCTTCGCCTCACCGGGCTTTTGCGGCGAGAAGATGTGGGTTTATCTCGCTACCGATTTGACGCGGACGAAGGCAACCCCCGAAGATGATGAGAACCTGGAGATCGTGCGCCTGCCCCTCGCCCGCGCGCTGGAGTTGATCGAGGCGGGCGAGATCGAAGACGCCAAGACAATCATCGGCCTCACGCTGGCCGCCGCGCGATTGGGGCTGACGAACGACGCGGCCTGAGGACGCGCCGCTTTGACAAACTTGAAGTTGACGCTCGCGGTTCGGTCTCCTACACTCGAAACTATCGTGGACACAACGACAGACAAACCCATCGCTTTAAATCCCACCCCCGATTCGTTCACTACGACGAACAATGCGGAGGTTATTCCCATTACCGGGCAGCCGTCGAACCCGTTCGCCGCTTTGCCCGCGAATCACCCGGACAACCCGGCCTGGGGAATCCTGGCCGCCGTCAGCGTGTGGTTCGGCAGCGTGGCGTTGCTCGTTGCAGGCGGACTGGCGGCTTTAGCAATTTACGCGGGCTACCGGCTGCAAACGATGAATTTCGAGGAGGTGATGCGGGCAGCGCAAACTGATCCGTTGTTCATCCTGATTTCGGTGGTCGTGGTGCTGCCCACACATCTGTTGACCTTCGGCATGGGATGGGTGCTGGTGACAAGCTTCGGCAAGCGCCCGTTCGGCGAAGCGGTGGGATGGAGTTGGGGGGCGCAGTTCGGTTTCTGGAAGTGTGCGGGGCTGGCGATAGGATTGTGGCTCTGCGGAATTTTGCTGGCGAAATTAATCGGCGGGCAGGAGACCGATCTCGAACGCATCATCGCCAGTTCAAACGCCGCGCGTTTCGGCCTCGCCTTTCTCGCGGTAGCCACTGCCCCGATTGTCGAAGAAGTTGTTTATCGCGGCGTGCTCTTCCCGCCTTTGCAACGCTCCGGCGGCACGAGCGCGGCTATCGTCATCGTCTCCCTGCTTTTCGCCTCCGTTCATGTTATCCAGTACTGGAATAACCTCGGAGTGATCGCGGCGGTGACATTGCTCAGCTTTGTTTTGACATGGGTGCGCGCTCGCACCGGCAGATTGCTGCCCTGCTTCGTTATTCACTTCGTCTTCAACGGCGTCCAGGCGATTCTCATCGTCGCAGAACCGTATCTTAAAACTCTGTCACCCCAATCTCCCGAACCACCGCCGGGCATGATCATCGCGTCGCTTGCACGCGCCTTCGGCGTCGGCCTGTAAAAAGCTATGACTTACGAAGTCGTCGTCGTCGGCGCGGGCGTGGGCGGGTTGACGGCGGCGGCGTTGCTGGCGGCGCGCGGCGTGAACGTGTGCGTGCTGGAAAAAGAGTCGCAAGGGGGCGGCTGCGCGACGACGTTCGAGAAGTTCGGCTATGAGTTTGAGACGACCGCCGGACTATATGCCTCTTGGGGAGCGGATGAGATACACGCGCGCGTGTTCGCCGAATTGACGACGCCTGCGCCGGAAGCGCACAAACTCTCGCCCGCATATGTCGTGCGGCTACCCGACCAGACGGAGGTGCGGCTCGGTGGCAGCGATGCAAGCGCCGGCCCCGGGGAATACGACATCGAACTGAGCCGCGCGTTTCCCGAATGTACGGACGCGGCCATCAATTTTTATCGCGAACTCGCGCTTGTTTCTGAAACTCTGCATCGCAGCGCACGTTGCGCTCCCCATCTCGCCACGCTCTCGAAATTCCAACGGATGAAACTCGCCGCGAGAGAAGCGCGCCACGCCCCGCGCATCCTCGCCGCGCAGCAACACACGGCGGCAGTGCATCTCGCCGGCACGTCGCCTCGCTTTCGCCGCTTCATCGACGCGCAACTGCAAATCTTCGCGGGATGTACAAGCGACGAATGCGCCTACCTGTATGCGGCCATCGCGCTCGATTTGCCGCGACGCGGTTTGTACGCTTTGCGCGGCGGCGCAACGGCGCTCAACCGCGCGCTGACCCATGCCATCAAACACAACGGCGGCACGATTCGTTTCGACACGACGGCCTTGCGCCTCGCCTATGATGCGAGTGGTCGCACTGCTGCTGCTGTTGGCGTCACGCTGTTGAGCGGCGAGAGGGTGACGGCATCTCGCGCCATCGTCAGCAATCTCACGGTGTGGGACACCTACGGCAAACTCATCGGACACAATCACACGCCCGACGCCGTGCGCGAGCGTCTCAAGACACTGCGTGGGTGGGGCGCGTACCTGCTCTATCTCGCAGTGGATGAGGAAGCCGCGCGGCGTCTCCCCGCCGCACATGTCCTTGCGCTCAATGATTGGCAAGAGGGTGAAACTTATGACCCGACGAGCGCCGCTCTTATGTTCAGCGCGTCGCCCGCCTGGGATGCGCGCGCGCCCGCAGGCAAACGCGCCGTCACCGTCTCCACCTACACCGAAGTCAACGACTGGTTCGCTTACCACACGGACGACAACGCACACGAAGCGCAGGATCAAAAAACATTGGAGACATGGTGGGCCCGCCTCCACGCCGCGCTCCCCGAACTCGGCGCGGGCGCGGAAGTGATCGAGACGGCGACGCCGCGCACCTTCTACGAGCAGACGCGCCGCAAACTCGGCATGGTCGGCGGCATCCCGCAAACGCTCGCCGCCTCTGGCCGAGACGCCTTCACGCACTGCACGCCGTTTCCCAATCTTTACCTTGTCGGCGACACGGTTTTCCCCGGCAACGGTCTCGCCGCCGTGACCCAATCAGCCCTCATCGTCGCCAATGAGATCGCGCCGCCCCGAAAATAGTGGACTTTGATTGAAGGGTTGTTAACGTCGGGCGAACTCAAGCGCGTCGCGCGCGTCCGCGTCCGCGCCACGGATAATGATGACTTGATCGCCGTCGATGCGTACCAGCGTCAACAGTGCGCCGTCGCGCCAGTTTAACTCTGAAGGGTCATTGTTGTTGTCGTCGCGCTCGTCGCCCGCTTTCTCGCGTAGCGTGTTGTAGGCGCGAAAGAAATCCGCGGCCTCTGCGGATTTGTCCCAGCGGGTTTTCCAGACAAAAAGCGGCGTGCTTTTCGCGCGCTCGAACAAATACGCGCGGTCTCCGCCCCAGCCCGCCGCCGCGCGCGTCGCGTCCGTGGGCGCGAGAGCTTTCAGCAACAAACCCCGCACGCCGATCTCGCCGAGCGGGGTCGCCGCCGCCAGCTTCCAATTGTTCGCGGCGAAGCTCGCTTCATCAAGCGTCACTTCGCGCGGCGTTTCGCCCGCAAAATATTTTTCGGGATGGAGAATCTGCTCGCTCGACGCGGGCGGGCGGCGAAAGAGTTCATCGACGCCGCGCGCCCCGCTTTGACGCCGCACCGCTTCGACGAAACGTGTCCCGTCGCGATAACGAAAGATAAAAGTCTCGGTCAGCAGAGGCGGGAAGAACGCACCGATCTCTTTGCGATATTCGTCGAAGCGAGCATTCTCGTTGCGCCCGATCTCTTCGAGGGGACGGCGCGACCAGACGGCCTCGCCCTGTTCACGCCGTCGCTGCACGTTCATCGCGTCGCCTTCGACGATGGAAAAGGCAGCTTCGATGCGGTCGAAATTGTATGGGCGCGCGGCCAGCAGTTGCAGCAGATCGAAGTGTTGGTCTTGCAGGGCGTGAACATACTCGTGTGTGAGCAGCGATTCGTCTTTGGCGGGCGCGTCCGCGCCTTGTCTGGCGAGGATGAGCACCCGCTTGTCAAGCGGCGAATAAGTTGCGCCGGCGGAGGCGGCGGTGAAACTTGCAGCGAGCGTAGCGAGGTCGGTCCCTTCAGGCAACATGCCGCCCGCGATGGCGAGGCGGCTCAACCCGCGCAGTTCGTCGCCCGCGAGCGCGTCAGTCATCTCTTTTGTGCGCGTGCCGTATTCCCAGCCGGAAAGCTCTGTCATCCCTGCGTCACTGCGCCAACTCAAGTTGCGGATCGCGGCGGTCGCTCCCATGACGCGGCGGCGCATGTGCTCTAGAGCGGGCGACAGTGGCCGCACCGGAAGCGGCGTCAACTCGCGTTTGACGGGCGCGAGCGCGACCGCCGGAGAGATACCCTGGCGTCGTGGCGAGCGCTTATTGCCGCACGCCGCGACGAATAACGCCAGCATTGTCGCCGTACTGATGAAGAGGATGAAACCGTTGTGCCATGACCATCTTGTTCGCATACGAGAATTAGACGCGGGAACCCGGATTCGCGATGCCGACGGGAAATAAGGTTGAAAGGTAAAAGGTAAGATTTGCAAATCGAACTCAATTCTTCACCTTTCCCTGTACCTATTCGATCATGTCCAGTATCGAGTTGCCGCTCTTTTGAGCGGTGGTAGCGGCGGCGGCGGGAGGTTTCTCTTCGGGCGTGTCGTCGAAATCGGTGAGACGCAGGCGGAGATTGCCCTGATTCGACGAATAGGAGATGGCTTCCTCTTTGGCGAGTGTGCCGTTGCGGATCATCTTCTCCAGCACGCCGTCGAAGGTCTGCATGCCTTCGAGTTCGCCCTGATCCATCGCATCGATAAGCGATCTCCCTTCGGATTCGCCGCGTTCCATGTATTCGCGCGTGCGCGCCGTCGATTTCAGTATCTCCATGGCCGCGACGCGCCCGTTTTTGTCGGCGCGCGGGACGAGACGCTGCGAGATGATGAAGCGGAAGGTTTGCGAGAGGCGCACGCGGATCGCGGCCTCCTCATTTTTCGGAAAGACGCCGATGATGCGATCCACGGTTTTGGAGGCGTCAATCGTGTGGAGAGTGGAAAAGACGAGGTGGCCGGTTTCGGCGGCTTCGAGCGCGACTTCAATCGTCTCGCGGTCGCGCATCTCGCCGACGAGGATCACCTTCGGTGCCTGCCGCAGCGCGGCGCGCAGGGCGAGCGCGAAGTCAGGCGTGTCGGAATGGAGTTCGCGTTGGTGAATGGTGGAATTCTTGTGCCGGTGGAGAAATTCTATCGGGTCTTCGATGGTGACGACGTGGTAATGCTTTGTCTCATTGATGAGGTCAATGATGGCGGCGAGTGTGGAAGATTTGCCGCTACCAGTCGGGCCGGTGACGAGGACGAGGCCGGTTTTGAGTTCAGCTATCTCTTTGAGTTGCGGCGGCAGATTGAAGTCGCTCCACTTCGGAGGCTCCGGCGGGATGACGCGCATGACGATGGCATGCGTGCCGCGCTGCATGAAAATGTTGACGCGGAAACGCGAGAGGCCGGACGCGCTGAAAGAAACATCCGCCGAGCCGAACTTCTCTAAGCTCTCGCTGGCCGCTGGATTCCGCGCCATAATGATCTTGGAGATGCCGGACGTGTGCATGGGCGTTAGTTTTTCGAGTCCCGGATAGGCGACGCCCTGCAATTTTCCCTGCAATTCCACCTGCGGCGGGCGACCGGGCGAAAAGATCAAATCGCTCACCTTGCCAGAGACAGCGAGCATCGTTTGCAGGACATGAACGAAGTTGAGCGGGGGAACTGCGGCGGCGGCACTCGCTTCAGTCGCGTTTGTGCCCGTCGTTTGCGGAGCGGGCGGCTGTTGAATTGTCATAATTTTTTGGGTAATCAGGAGAACGTGCGTGTAGGAGAAAACGTCGGGCGGTTATTTGTCCGTGAGTTTTAGTGCGGCGGTCTCTGGCTGACCGCAACAAATGGACTCTACTACTGTACTGTTCCGAGCAAACTTTCGTAAAGCCCGAAACGAAAAAAATACGCGACGGGCAAACAACCGCGCCGTTTCCGGCGTACATCAAATAGGGGTAAGGCACGGGATGTGCAAGACTGGCTCGTGGGCAACATCCCGAATGAACGGAAGGAGGCGCTTCAAGTTTATGGCAACCTACAGAGACCCGGTGAGAGTTTTTGCTCCGCTAGAGGTAATTGAGCGCCTGCTGGAGATTCGCGAAGAAGCGGGTTACTCTCCTGAAATTTTTCTCCGCTCGTCCGATGACTTGGCAGCTTACTTCGACGCATACGGCTTCGACGTTTACGCTTTTACCGAGCGTGAAGCCGAGTTTCATTACGGTCGCTATCGTGCCGCGCTCGCCCCCGGCGGCGATCACGCGCACATGACACCGACCGCACACTGATTTTACACACCAAGCAAGTTTAACCGAAGCGGGGGCATTTGACCTTGAAAGAGGTCGCCCCCGTTTCGCTCGTGTTAGAGAGCTTTGATGACGACGAAGGTTACGTCGTCGGTCGCCCCTCGCCCCCCCGTCCATTCGAGCACGTCCGCGTAAAGGAAGTCTATCAACTTGCGTGCGCTCAGTTCGCGCCCTTCCCGCACCTTGCGTTCGAGCCGCTCGCGCCCGTACTCCGCGCCGTTTTCGTTATTGGCTTCTGTGATGCCGTCGGTGTAGAGGAGGATGATTTGTCCGGTCTGGACGGGCAGATAATATTCGTAATAGCGCGTGTCGCGAAACATGCCGAGCGGGATGCCGCCGCGTTCGATGAAGCGCGCATTGCCTTCGGCGTCTATTAGGAGCGGCGGGTTGTGTCCGGCGTTGGCGTAGGCGAGCGTCCGGTTCGTCGCATCGAGCGCGCCGTAAAAGGCCGTCACATACTGGTTGTTCTCAATTGATTCCCAGAGCAGGTTGTTGACCTTCGCCATCGAGATGTTCGGCGCATAGCCGGTGTGGATCGCGGCGCGCAAGGACGCGCGCAGGAAAGCCATCAAGAGCGCGGCGGGCACTCCTTTGCCCGACACGTCCGCGATGACGATGCCGAGATGGTCTTCATAGAGATTGACGAAATCGTAGTAGTCGCCGGAGACTTCTTCGGTCGAAAAGTTGTATGCGCTGATATCGAAGCCCGCAAGTTGCGGATCGCGCGACGGGAGCAGTTCGAGTTGAACGTGACGCGCGACTTCGAGTTGCGCTTGCAGGCGTTTCTTCTCGACCAACTGTTCGTGCAGCATCGCCTTCTCGATGATGATCGCAACCTGCGAGGCGAGCAGCATCAGGATTTCGAGATCGTCTTCGGTGTAGGCGTTCTTTTGGTCGCTTTCCAGATCAAACGCCCCGATCACCTCGTCGTTTGAAATGATCGGCGCGACCATCTCTGAGCAGGTCTCGCGTCGTGCGTTGACATAACGCGGATCGAGACTCACATCCGCTACGATTAAAGGCTCACCCGTCTGCGCGACGGAACCGAGCAAGCCCTCGCCGACTTTCAAATGAAGTTCGGACAACTCTTCGATGTCATAGCCGCGCACAGCGGTCGTGCTGAAATTTTTGAGCGCGGCGAACTCACATTTCCCGTCACCATCCACCTTCATTACGCATTCAATAACGTAGATGCCCGCCGCATCGTAAGGGAGGAGCGAGCCGAGCGTATCCATCACGAGTTCGAGCACCTCATCCACGTCGAGCGAGCGGCTGATCTTCTTCGTGATGTCGAGCAACAGCCGCAGCTTATCAACGTCGGATAATTTCGCCGCCTCTGTCTCCACC
>JBPCIP010000081.1:0-14718 GCA_051006195.1 Pyrinomonadaceae bacterium | reverse complement strand
GAACGCCGAGAAGATGTTGGCTCTGCGCGTCACGAGAGCAAATCAGGAATGGAAATCATATTGGACTCAGCTTCGTCAAGCCAATGCTTGAGAGTTCAACGCTGAGTCCCACTTTTAATTACACCCGCAACAACCTCCCTGTCGAATCCATACTTGACTTCTGTAACCACCTGTCCGCGTATCGCATCACCGGGTTTGACTAGAACCTCCCCTGCTTGAAATCTTTTTAGCCAATCCTCATCAAGAATCTTGGCAAGTAAAGTCCTATTATCGTGTCTAAGCTCCCATTGAGATGTGCCTAAGAAGTCGGGCTTCTTTACCTTTAGAATCATCTCCGCAACGGAAGGAATAGTCTCGCTGGTAATCAAGTCCTCAATCGTCTCTGGCGCGATATGAAGTGTTAGATTGAAGTCTGCCTTTTCTTCACCCGCGACTAATATCGCCTTGTCGTCGTCATTTAGTGGCGCTAAAGCTTCATTGATTTTAGCAATATCACGAACCAACGCTTCGCGGGAAATAGGCTGATAAGCGGGAATGCGCTTAACGTCCGTTGCTTCCGCAAGCTTATTTATGTCCCGCTCAAGTGCTTCTATCTCTTGCGTCCCCTTAATGTCTGTCTTTTTATCGAGGAAGTTAATAATGAGATATTTGGAGCGCACCAAATAAGCCCCTACAATCTTTTTCCAATCGGCCTCTTTCAACCCCTCATCATCTATGGATTCAATCGCCTGTTTCAGCCACGCTCTGACTGAACCGCTTTCGACATCTTCCAATAAGAGGACTGGCTCAAGCTTCGCGCCTATGCTTTTGATTAGACTCTGGTCGGTTGACTGTAATGCGTCAATCAAATCAGACATGACGCGGAATACGCGCGAGGGATTGCCCTTACCCTTTTGGAAATCAATCTCAATATAGAAGTCCGCGCCAGCCCTTTCCGCCATATCTCTATCGCCAGCATCTTTAGGCGGCAAGGGATCAAGGCGGAGGTCTTTGATGTTTATTCTTTTTTCGATATCTTCGAGAGCCATGAGTTTCGCCACATCTGGACGGGTTCATAGATTAAGAATTAAAGACATCGGGAGTGTACCTGCTATCTAATAATATCGCCAGAAAGTCTTATCGTCAATACAACGTGCCACATCTGCAACGGACGTGCCGACTAAAAAATTTCTTGTTCAACAAGGAAAATGACCCACTACCGAAGACTGCGCCTTGCTTGATGAGGGCGAATCAGAGTTCCCTGCGCGCCTACGGGGGCGGCGATTGTGGCTCGCGGGTTCGCCGTTGCAGCATGAAGGAAGCCTTCTTACGTCGCGTGCTATGGCTTGCGCGGATTGCGGCTGTTTGTCGGGCGCGCCGGGTTGGAGGCAGATTGTAAATGTTGCGCGAACAACTTGAGGATGCGTTTGTATTCGTCCGCCCAACTCGTCTCGCGTTCAAAGGCGTGGTCCTCGACCGGGTAGGGAGCCACTTCCCAATTCTCTTTTCTCAATTCGATCAGGCGTTGGACGAGGCGCACGGTATCCTGAAAATGAACGTTCGTATCGACCATGCCGTGACAGATGAGCAGCGCGCCTTTCAAGCCTCCGGCGAAGTAGATCGGCGAACTCCGACGGTACGCCTCCGCGTCGCCCTGCGGCAGATTGAGGATGTTCGAGGTGTACGGGTGATTGTAGTGCGCCCAGTCGGTGACGGGACGCAGGGCCGCGCCCGCCGCGAACACGTCGGGTTCGGTGAACATCGCCATGAGCGTGATAAAGCCGCCGTAGCTGCCCCCGTAGAGACCGACGCGTTTCGGGTCGATGTTGTGCTCGGCGACGAGGTAGCGAGCGGCGTCCACATGGTCGGTCAAGTCCTTGCCGCCCATGTGGCGATAAATCCCTGTGCGCCAGTCGCGTCCGTAGCCGGCGGAGCCGCGATAGTCGATGTCGAGCACGGTGAAGCCGCGCTCCATCAACAGGTGATGAAACATGTACTCGCGATAATAGTTGCTCCACCACTTGTGGACGTTCTGCAAGTAGCCCGCGCCGTGGACGAAGATGACTGCCGCGCCGTTCCCCCGCGCGGGTTTGTAGAGACGCGCCTGCACGTCCAAGCCGTCGCGCGTTTTGACGGAGACGATAGGCGGTTCGATCCAGTTGTAAGTGAAGAACTCCGGGAGCGGTGAAGTCGTCACCTGTTTTGCTTCCGCTAGGGGCGCGCTCGCGGCGAGATAAAGTTCCGGCGGCTTGTTGCTGTAGGAGCGCACGAGCGCGAGCATTTGTTCGTCGGGCGAGATGTCCGCCGCGTTGTTGCCCGCGAGCGCGGTGAGCCGCACCGGCTCGCCGCCTTCGGTCGGCATCGAGTAGAGATGTCGCTCGGCAAAGCTGACCTGGCCCGAAGTGAAATAGAACTTCGTCTTGTCTGCGGAGAGCCGCACGTCTGAGACTTCAAAGCGCCCGCGCGTCAATTGCACGGGCGCGCTGCTGCTGCTGCCGTCGATGGCGACCGTATAGAGATGCGCGAAGCCGTCCTGCTCCGACTCGAAGTAGACACGACGTTGATCGGGCAGCCAACCGAGCGTGAACGCGCCGGGGCCGTTCATCCATGCGTCGTCGTTGAGCGCGGCCAACACTTTTGTCTTGGCGGTCGCCGGGTCGAGCAGAAGCACCCAGCGCTCTTTGTTGTCGGCGGAACGCGCCAGCATCGCCGCACTGCGTCCATCCTCAGACCATTGCAATTGAAATAGCTGCACGTCGCGGTCGCGCGCCTGCGTGTTCGTCTGCGCGGTCTGTTCCGTCTGAGTGCGCGGCGGCGGCGCTTGTTGGCCTTGTTGCGGCGGCGGCGGCTGTCCCTGCACTTGCGGCTGTCCCTGCGCTTGAGGCGTCTGCTGAGGTTCCGCTCCGCGCTCGCGTTGCGCTTGTTCGGTGGAGTTCTGTTCGGTGCGCGTCCGAACGGTGGGCGCGGCCTCCACGCGCTGTCCGTGATCGATGTTCTGCGCCTCGCCCGTCTCGACGTTGAGCACCAACATGCGCGTGCGCCCCTGCGCGTCGCCGACTTTCGTGCGGCTCTGGATGTCTTCCGTGTAAGCCGACTCCGTCACGTAGTTCGGCACAATCGTCGTCTTGGCTGTGGCCGCCGGCTCTGCGATGGTGGCGATGACGTATGCGCCGCCGGGCGCGAGTGTGAGATTGACGACGGTGTGCCCCGCCGCGATGTTGTAAGGCTTGCGTTTCTCGCGCGCCTTGCGTTTCGCCTCTTGCTCCTCGCGCCGCTCCGCGCGTTCGCGCACGGCTTCGAGCAATTGCCGCTCCTCTTTCTTCAAAACTTCCTGACTGTCCGTACCGCGCTGCTGCGCTTCACCTGTGCCGCCCTGTCTTTGTTGCCCGCCGCCGGTAGTTTGACCACTGCTGCTGCTGCTGCTGCTGCCGCCGCTGCGAATATCGGTCAACTGTTCGAGCGAGCCGCCGTCGAAGAGCGCGAGCCGGTAGAGGTTGTTCTGGCGCGTGAAGTAGATGCTTTTTTGATCGCGCGTGAAATGCGGGTTCGTCTCCGCCTCAATCGTGCGCGTCACTTGCCGCCGCGCGCCGCGCGCGTGTTCGTAAAGATAAATGTCGCCCTCTTCAGCAAAGACTGTCAGCGTTTTATCTTTCGACAATTCGCCGTTGGCGGGCGGCGCTTGCTTCGCCTCGTCCTCCGAGAGTTTGCGCAGGTTCGTGCCGTCGCGGTTGACGACATACAAATCCATCTCCCGCAAGCGCGGCTCGCCCGCCTGCTTCCAGCGAAAGTACACCTGCCTGCTATCCTGCGACCAACGCACTTCAGCCGGCGTATAACCCACCAGCGCAGGCCCACGCATGATGCTGTCTACCGTCAACTCGAAGCGCGGCGGCGGTTGTTGCGCGATGATTGTTTGGGAAAGCAGAAGGAGTCCGGCACAGAGAGCGCTTACCACGCGCCGGTTGATGCTATGTTTCATAATCCCTTGTGTGTCCGCTTAAAGCTTGATCAATTCAACTTTCACGTTCAAATCCGGCGTGACCGTCACCATGTGGTTGTCCGGCACATCGAGCCAGTCGTGCTTGTCATCGGTGAGTCGTTCGCTGGAGACGATGACTGCCGCCGCCTGCTCTTCCCGTTTCACCGTGTGCATGTCGCACACGCCGCCGGGCAGGCACTCGAAACGCAGGCCTCTGGAGATGTGCAGCGAGTTGGCGGCCAACCCTTCGGCGGAACAGTAGCGCGAGACGACGATTGAATGTCCGTCCGTCACGGCGAAGTTGTAATATGAAGGCTCGACGATGCTCGCCGCGTGTGTCCATTCATTCAAAAGCGCGATTGTTTCGACGAGCGCGGCGCGCAGATCATCGCCGCGCGCCGCGCCGAACGGCACACGCAGGGAATTAAGAAACAGCGCGAAGACGTGTTCCGAGTCAGTCGTGCCCATCACCATGTTGTAGAATTCGTCTTTCAAACTCTCGCGCAGACGCCGCTTGATGCGTTCAAAGTTCGCGACCGCGCCGTTGTGCATCCACATGAACCGATCATAGACGAACGGATGCACGTTCGATTCGATGACGGACATCCCCGGCGAAGCCGCGCGCACATGCGCGAACAGGCACGACGCGCGCACCTTCACGGCGAGGCTCTGCAAATTGCGGTTCGACCACGCGGGCATCACCGTGCGCTGCACGCAAGGGCTGGGGTCAACTTCCGGGACGTACCAGCCGACGCCGAAGCCATCGCCGTTCAAAGGCTCCGCTCGCTCGCGCGCCTTGTAGCTCTGCATGATCAGCGAATTGACCGGGCGATATAATAAGTCCGCCAACAGCAGCGGCGCGCCCGCATAAGCGAGAAAACGGCACATGATTTTATGCCCTCGGGGTGAATGAAATGAACGAACGGCGAGATGATACAACAGAACCGGATGAACGTAATGAACCGACCGCCGAGCGCGAACGCGCGCCGCAAAATTATTACTACGACGACGGCACGGGCTATGAGGTTTACGATCCGGCGACAGATGAGGAAAACTTGGATGAGAGTAGCGATAATGTCGCCTGAGTGATCTGGCGTGGCAACCAACACCTTATTACCGCATTTGATTGATTCAACTTCGCCGATGCCGCTCACTCGCCAGAGCCGTGCTGAATGTCCGGCAACGGGAAGCCGTATATGCGCTCGAATAATCTGCGCTTGAGTTCCGGCGGCGGCAGGTGCGGCGGCAAGGAAGCGATGATTAGTTCGCGCGCGGCGTCGAACATCAGCGCGCCCATGATGAAGCGCTCATGGGCGGAGCGTCGCATGAGCATCGCCGACATCATTGCTTCAATTTCGGGCGAGGTGTCATTCATGCAAACACTCCTGCCACAAATCGGCGAGACCTGACTTTTGCGTCCACTCTTCGACGTAACGCGCGTCGTACCCGGTTGCCAGCAAGTTTCTCACGTCTCGCAGTTGTAACTCCGAGCGCGAGTCGCGCGCCCAATCGAGTTTGGAGATGATCAAATCCTCTTTGCTCACGATCCAGATAGTGAAATCCCGAAGTTTGATCGCCCGGCGGCGCACGAATTCCAGTTGCCTGTACTCACCACTTTTACGCACGATGCAATCAACTTTGATGACGGCTTCCTGATGAATCAGGTTAAAAACAGATTCACGCGCGATGGCGCTGGCGACAGCATCCCGCACCACGTAGTAGTCGGGGGCGAACAAATCGGTGAGCGGATCGGCGTCCTGCGGCTCTAACGCCACCACTACGTCAATATCACGGGTCATGCGCGGCTGGGCGTAGTAGTTCATCGCCAGCGAGCCGGTCAGCATATACTCGATGCCGCCTTGCGCGAACTTGCCCGCCAGATCGCGTATGACATCGATCTCGTTTTTCATCGCATCCCGTCCCGAACGCTTTCACCCTTGTTTCGCTTCCGCTTCTTTCTTCTTCGGGCGCAGGTTGGCGGGCAGCACGCGCTTGCGCAGGCGGATTGTTTCCGGCGTCACCTCCACCAGTTCATCGTCCGCAATGAATTCCAGAGCCTGTTCCAGCGAGAGTTCTTTGACGGGCACGAGGCGCATCGCTTCATCAGCCGAGGCCGCGCGCATGTTCGTCAACTTCTTCTCTTTGATCACGTTGACATCGAGATCGACGGCGCGGGCGTTCTCGCCCACGATCATGCCTTCGTAAACCTTCTGGCCGGGGCGCGCGAATATCGTCCCGCGTTCCTGCAAATTGAAGAGCGCGAAGGTGGTCGTCTCGCCCACACGGTCGGAGACGAGAGAGCCGGTCGCCCGCCCGCGCATCACGCCCTGCCACTCACCCCAACGCAGGAAGAGCGTGTTGAGCAAGCCCGTCCCCTTCGTCTCCGTCAGAAACTCGTTGCGAAAACCGATCATCCCGCGCGAGGGCGTCTCGAATTCCAGCCGCACGCGCCCTGTCCCGTGATTGACCATCTTCGTCATCTGGCCTTTGCGCCGCCCCATCGCCTCTGTGACCACGCCGATAAACTCGTCCGGGCAATCGATCACGACCAATTCAATCGGCTCGAAAGTCTTCCCGTCACGCTGTTGCGTGATGACCTGTGGCTTCGATACCTGTAGCTCGTAGTTCTCGCGCCGCATCATCTCGATCAAAATCGCGAGTTGGAGTTCGCCGCGCCCAGACACTTTGAATTGATCCGGCGTCTCCGTTTCTTCCACCCGGATGGCGACGTTGCTCAGGAGTTCGCGATCCAATCGCTCGCGCAGTTGTCGGGAAGTGACGTACTTTCCTTCGCGCCCTGCGAACGGCGAATTGTTGACGCTGAAGATCATCGAGATCGTCGGCTCATCCACCGCGATCACGGGCAACGCGCGTGGGTTGTCCGTGCTCGACACCGTCTCGCCGATCTCGATGCCTTCCATCCCGCCGAGGGCGACGATGTCGCCGACGCCCGCGCGCGTGATGGCCTCGCGCTTCAGTCCCTCGAACGCATAAAGCTGCGAGACGCGCATCTTCTGCACCGTGCCGTCGCGCTTGATGATGGCGACTGTCTCGCCCGCTGCGATCTCGCCGGAGAAGATGCGCCCGATGGCGAGCCGCCCGATGTACTCGTTGTAGTCGAGATTCGCGACGAGCAGTTGCAGCGAATCATCGCGCAAAGCGCGCGGCGCCGGGATCGTCTCAACGATCTGATCGAAGAGCGGGCGCAAGTCGCTCGATTCATCCGTCAACTGCTTCTTCGCAATGCCGTCGCGCGAGACGGCGTAGAGGATCGGAAACTCGATCTGCTCATCCGTCGCGTCGAGGTCGAGAAACAATTCATAAATTTCGTCCACCACTTCCGCCGGGCGCGCGTCCTGCCGGTCGATCTTGTTGACGACGGCGATGACCGGCAGACGCAACTCCAATGCCTTGCGCAACACGAAGCGCGTCTGCGGCAGACATCCTTCCGCCGCATCGACGAGGAGCATCACGCCGTCCACCATCTTCAACACGCGCTCAACCTCCCCGCCGAAGTCGGCGTGGCCCGGCGTGTCGAGGATGTTGATCTTCACGCCGCCGTAACGCACCGCCGTATTCTTCGCCATGATCGTGATGCCGCGCTCGCGTTCCAGGTCCATCGAATCCATCACGCGTTCGATGATGTGCTCGTTCTCGCGATACGTCCCGGCCTGCTTGAGCATCGCATCCACAAGCGTCGTCTTGCCATGATCGACGTGTGCGATGATGGCGATATTGCGTATGTCTTTTCTCTCTTCAGTCATGAGTTCCCTACATAGATCAAAACAGCGCATTTCGCCGCGCCACATCAAACCGCAGATGATACCACGCACTGCCCAAATATCCTTAGCGCGCCGCGAAACTGCCGGGTTTCGCTGTAACAAACTGAGTCAAACATGTCGGGCATTTCAACAGGCCGGATGTCGCGCCGTGAACCTGATGTCTCAGGACGCAAAAGCGCCCGTTTGACGTAGCGCTTCATAGAGTACGATGGCGACGGAGGTGGACAGATTGAGGCTCCGTACATTGGGGTTGGGCATCGGGATGGTAAGGCAATGTGAAGCATTGGCGCGCAGCAGAGCATCCGGTAAACCGCGCGTTTCCCGGCCAAAAATCAAACAATCGCCGTCGATGAAATGCCAATCGCTATAAGATCGTTGCGCTTTCGTCGTCAGATAGACGAAACGCGAATCGGGGAGCGCCAGACGCAACGCCTCCAGGTCTCGATGCCGCGCCAATTGCACTTCGGGCCAGTAATCCAAACCCGCCCGCCGCACCGCGCGATCATCCAAACGAAAGCCCGCCACGCCGACGATGTGCAGCGGCGTCCGTGTCGCCGCACACAAGCGCGCGATGTTTCCCGTGTTCGGCGGTATCTCCGGTTCTACCAGCGCAACATTAATCATAAAAGTAGTGGTGAGCAGTGAGAGGCTGGAAGTTGGAGGTCGGCGTTACAGGTTTTTACCGAGCGCCAACTTTGAGCCTTTGACCTCCGCATAAAAGAATCGGACGGCGTGCTGTATTAGCGTTCGCCGTCCTTTTGAAAGGTCTTTGCCGAAGACCGAAAATGTTATGTGCGCCAGTGAAGATTGAGCCGTTGCTCTGTGTGAACTGACTGCTACCGCTTCTTTGCGCCGCCCTTTGCGCCGCCCTTTGCGCCGCCCTTAGCTGCGCCCTTTGCGCCGCCCTTGGCCGCGCCCTTGGCTGCGCCCTTAGCCGCGCCCTTGGCCGCACCCTTGGCCGCACCCTTCTTCGCTCCGCCTTTAGCACCACCAGCTTTTTTAGTTGCCATAAGTCTTCGTTGCTCCTTTTTCTCTTAGTAGGTTGTCACCACAAGATACTGTGTTGCTTTTCTTCTTGTGGCCTAGGCTAAACAGCGCACAACATGTTGGACTTATAAACATAAAGCGATCACTTGTCAATAACTTAATCATTCAACCATTCTTTTTTTCTGCGGACGATCTGATCGGATGATCTGGAAATGAAGATGAGACGTTGAGAGGGCACGTTGAGAAGTATCAACGTGCCCTCGATGAAGTTGAAATTGTGATCAACGATAGACGGGTGTGAAGACCCATTGGTCATGTCGTTCAATGCCGTAGTAAGTGAGTACCGAACGGCACCGGCTGCGACTGGCAACGCCGATGAACTCAGTGGCAGTCTCATTGGGAGAAGTGTCTAATTCGCAGGGCGCGTCATCTTCTTTCTTCTTGTTGTCGTCATTATCGAGGCCGAGGATCGCGCCGCCCTGCGCGAGACCGTATCGCGCGAAAGCTTGATATCTCGGACTCGTGCCGGGCGGGATGCCGCCGTTGTACTTCAAGACGTTCTGCCGGAAATCGATAAAGGCTCGATCATTCGGTCGGATGAGTTTCCATTCGCCGTCGTTGTTGAGCGGATCGCGCGCCGCTGCGGCACGAAGGATTTGAAATTTTTTGAACGCGCCCGCGGTCTTTTCCACGCCTTCGAGCAAATCGTCCATGCTCTTCGGCGGAGTTCCTTTGGCAAGTCGATATAAAGCGATGGCTTCGGCAACTTCTTCGCCGCGCGCGATGGCTTCCTTTTCGAGCGCGCGTTGCGACTGCTGCCGCATGCTCGGCGCGGCGGCAGTCAAGAGGAGGGCGAAGATCGCCATCGCGGCGAGCAGAGCCACAAGCGTGTAGCCGCGTTCGCCCGCGCGCGTATCCACGACGACATGGTCAGGGGCAGCGACCAAGTGCCCCGGCGTCGCATCGTGCGAGACCGCCGGAGGCGGTGAGGGCACATGGCAGCGCGACGCAGGCTCGTGAACGGGATCGCTAGTTTGGCGGCTCATTATCGTCATCATCATCTGTCTTCGGCGGTGGAGGCGGGGTTTGGCGCGGCAAAGAACCATTTGGAGACCCGCCCCCAGCCGTGCGATTTTCGACGTAGGGCAGCGTGTGTTTGATCTGTAATTGCGCGTCTATAAACTCAACCGAGCGCGGAGAGATGCTGGTCACTTTGAACCGCCCGCCCACGAGATCGCCGCGCTGCACGGTGACGAGTTCGTTGCTCTGATTTTTCAAGATCGCCTTGTCGTTATAACGTGCGCCGCCGAGGAGGCCGATGTAGGTGAAAGACGGCGTTGGGGGAGCGCCCACATTGAGCACCGCCGGGTTTGAGTAGAGTTGATTATCGGGAGTGCGAACGACGACTTGGCGCGAGCCGGGTGCGGCGATGAGCGCGGCGGGCACGTTCGTCGAGAGTTGCTGCGCGCTCGTGAAAGTGGTCGGTAGTTCCTGCCCGTCAACGTAGACGCGCGTCTGCGGCGTAAACTTGTCGCCGGAGAGTTGCAAGGCGAAGTCGCCGGTGCGGGCGATGATGCTCGCGGGCGAAATTGTGTTGAGCGCCAGAGGCGGCGGCGGTATCGGCGTGGGCGTGGGCGGCACGGTCTCTGCCGGAGTGGCCGTTGTCTTCACCGGCGCAACATAAAAAGCGAAAATGTTGCGTCCCGGATCGGGCACGTTGTAACTGACAGGATTGTAAATAACAGGCCGCTGGATTTGCAGCGTCGGATCACCGGCGGCGTCAACCTGTGAACTTCCATTGCCGCCGTTGACCGTTGCTCCGTTCGCGACCCTCGCGTTTGCATTTCTGTTGTTCTTGTTCGGCGGGCGGCTCGGCGTGTCCGACGACCCGAAGAACATGCGTCCGACGAGAAAAAGCGCGAGCGCGCCGAACGCGAGCGCCGCGATCAACTTGTTGCGTTCCGCAGGAGTTTTACCTTCAAAGAGTGGCATAAGAATTTAACGCTGAACGCTCACTGAGATGTCGCGGCAGAGGTGGACGTTCCGGCGCCGCCGCCGCCCCCACCCGCAACCCCGCGCCGGAAATAGGCGGACATGTCGAGGCGGAGCCCGACGAGCGCGGCGCGCGCCGTGTCGCCTGTGTCCGAGACGCCTTCGAGTTGGATGCCGTTGATGACGATGAAGCGGCGGCTCTGTTCGATGTCGCGAATGAAGCGGCGGAGATTGGAGTAGGGGCCTTCGATAGCCAGGCTGATGTCGATGGTCGGAAAAACGCTCTGGCGTTTTCCGACGCCCGCGCGCCCGCCTTGCTGTGTGGCGGTTTGCGACGGTTGCTGTCCGGGCACGAATCCGTCGAGGTGGCTGAAAGAAAACTGCGCGCGAGAGAGATTATGGCGGCGCGTTTTTTCGTTCAGTTCTTCGTACACCGCCGTCGTGGTTCGCGGATCGCGGGAGAGCAGAGTGGTCGTCTCGAAATCGCTCAAACTCGTGACGATCCTCTCCACGCTCGCCTGCGTGCTCTCTTTGACTTCCACTCCTTCCGCCGAGGCGCGCAACTTCGTTTGCAACTGCGCGCGTTCATTCTCCAAAGCGGCGAGGCGCGAACGTTCCGGCACGAATACCAGGAAGTAGACGCCGGAGGCGAGCATCAAAAGCAGGGCGGCGGCGGCGAGAGCGACGATTTCGGGAACGCCAATCGCGCTGGCGGGTCGTGTCCGTGTGCCCGCGAGACGCGTGCGAAGTTGTGCGGGGCCGAGCCTCCTGCGTTTGCTTTTTGCTTTGGCGGCGGTGCGTTCGTCTTTCATTGCGCCTCCGTTTGCGGAGAAGTTTTCGCCCCGTCCGTGGTGACGGCGTCGACGCGCGCCGTATTTTCTACGGCGGGACGCGAATTCGACGGCGCGTAGCGCACGCGCAGAGCCGCTTCGATGCCTTTGTCGCTCTTGTTTTCGGTGAGCAGGTCGGCGGAGAAAGTTTGGCCCTGCGCCATCGTGGCGAGCAGGTTCGTGATGTCGGCGGCGTTGCGCCCTACGACGGCCAGTTCCAATTCCGTGCGGGTGATAAGCGTGCCGCTTTGCGCCGCATCGCGGACGGAGATGCGCGATACTCTCACGCCCTGCGGCAGAGCCGCTTCGAGGTCTGCGAAGAGGCGCGACCAGGAGAAGTTCCGGCGGTCGATGATGCCGTGCGCCGCATCAAGCGTGCGCAGTTGTTCCGGCGTGAGCGATTCGGTGACGGCTGTTACCTTCGCGCGCAACGAAGCCTCTTCCGTGCGCAACCCGCGCACGTCCGATTCCACCTGATTGGCTCTGGTGCGCGTCTGTCTGAGTTGGCTGGTGGTAAAGATTAACGCCAAGACTGAGACGCAAGCGATGATGGCCGCCACTGTCCACGGCAGCGTGCGATTGCGAAAAGGCTGGGACGCGAGGTTAAGATTATCGATCACTACGTTTAACTTCTCTTAAGAACAACGAAATCAGTCAAGCGAGCGTCTGGCGTCTCCGCTTGAATCGGGTACGGAAAGCATAACGCGGGCGGCGCGGGCGCGCAAACGGCGCGAGCCTTCGACGCCGCCCGCATTACACGCCTGCACTCCGAACAAGTTGCAGAAACATTGAAAACAGGAGGCAGGATTCGGAATAGCAGAACAGGCCGGCAGGGGCAGGAGCCGAAAAGCAGGGGCGAGGAAATGGAAGCAGGGGCAGGCAGTCAATGAGCCGGAAAGCATGACCTTTCTGTTTACTGCCGACTGCCCCCGCCGCCTGCTCTCCTGCCGACTATTGTCTTCTCGTGCCCGTCGCCTGACTGATGACGCGCGAGTTGGTGACTTTGCCCGCCGCGTCGAGCGTGAGTTCGATGACCGCGCCCGTGGAGTCGCGCACCTGCCGGACGAGTTGTCCGCCCGTACCGCGCGTTTCGCTCACGGTCGTCAGGTCCAACACATTCCCGACCGTCTTTTGATTGACGACGGTGCCCGCCGCGTCGAGCGTGCGTTCGACGATGGTGCCCGTGCGGTCAACCGTGCGCTGCAAAGTCTGACCGACCGTATTGACTGTCTGGCTGAGCAACCCGCCCGGCTGCAACGCGGTGTTCAACGTCTGGCCGACCGTGCCCACCGTGCGGTCAACGACGCCGCCCGGTTGCACCGCCGTGTTGGCGACGCCGCCCACCGTGCCCACCGTGTTGTCCACGCTTTGCAACAGTCGTTCGAGAATTTGCGGGTTGCGGTCGATGGTTGTGAGCGTGCGGTCGATGATGGCGGCGACGTTGTCGAGTCGCACTTTCAAGAGCAACTCGGCGCGCACGCCTTTGATCGTGAGTTTCACTTTATCGATTCCGGCGTCGGCCCCGGCGGTCAATTGCAACAGATTCGCGAGGCGCGCATCGAGCGACACGCGGGCGCGCAAGTTTTCCACTTCGAGCGTGATCTCTTCGACCGAGAGGTTCGGCACGTCGAGCAACACGTCCGGGTCGCCTGAGATTGTTCTCCTCGGAAAAAGTTTGATGAATAGGAACTCGGCTTTCGGGTGAAAGGTCGGGATACGGCTCCGTCCATCTCACTACAGTTGTTGGGAGAGTTGAAACTTCAAGGCACGCTCTCAAGCGGCGCGCGGCGCACGTTGAGAATGCGTTGCAAGACATCGAGCGAAGCGCGAAAGCGCACGCGACCGCGCACGTTGCGCAGGAGCACATTGATCTCGTTTGCGCCGACGCCGACGCCGACGCGCAGATTCACACCGGAGGCAGCCTCTTCGCCCAACTCGATAGAAGTCGAAGTGAAATAGTTGCGCTCGGTGATGCGCTCCTCGGTGATGTTCAATTCAAAATCTTCATTCACGTTCGCCGTCGGATTTGCTGCGCCGCCGCGCGTCCTGTTGTTCGACGCACTACCTTGTTGTGCCGCAACTGCCGCGCTCAGAACAGTGAAGATGAATATGGATAGACCAAACAGCGAAATGAAACGACGCATCACGGCCTCCTCTTCGCCTGTCGCTGCGGCACGAGGCGTGAAGGCGTCTTCGTCGGCGCAGGCTGAATGATGCTCTTCGTCGCGTTTGCTTCGCTGTTGTTGATAGTGTTGCTTTGCGCCGGTTCGTCAACGGTTGGCGGGGGCGCACCACCATTATCATCGTTTGCCGGAACTTCGCCGAGGGCTTCGGCGACAATGCGTTCGATGTCTGCGAAGATGCTCGTGATGGTGAGACGGATGCCGATGTCGCGATAGGTGACGCCGGGCTGCACGGCGGGCGGGAGATTCGTGCGCTCCGCTGTCCATACGGTGTCGCGGCGCGGCTGTCCCGTAAACTCGACGGTTGGATTCGGCACGACTTCAAACTGCAACTCTCTCGCGGTGACGTTCGCCTTGATCGACAGGTCGAGATTGTCCGGCGCAGGAGGCGTCGGCGTCGGCAATGCGATTGGCGTCGGCGACGCCGGGGCAGATGGTTGCGCCTGCTGCCTCTATGCGCCGATTGAAACGGCGCAAGCAGCGGTTGTGCAAAGCGCGAGAACAGCACGGGCAACAACAGCGCGCGGAGATATTGGCATCGACAAACTCAGGCTCCTCTGAAGTGCGCGGCAAAACTCGTCGCGGACATTTAAAATAAATTTGGGGGAAAGAGAACTTAACGGGTTGCTGGAGTGGCCGCATCATAACAGACGTTTTGAGGGCTGCCAAACTTTTATCATTGTCCCCATCGGGGAAGGTTGAAACCCTCAGCTTTAGCTGAAGACTTCAGTAAGTTTTCCCCGCTCCTTTCGTGGTATAATTCGAGCAAAGAGTTAAGGCACTCTCCCGAAGAGAGCAACAGTTTCAATGCTCTTTGAGAACTGAATACAGGAGGTTGTGACGAGAAAACTTTTGTCACGTAAAGTATTCAAAGTTGGTTGAGAGATATGCATTCTTCTTTTCTCAACGAGGCTTGAAGCAATTCAAGTCGGGGCTGTGTCAAGCAGCCTAAGGTCGGCTTTAGCCGACAAGGTGGATGCGACTTT
>JBPCIP010000080.1:0-15739 GCA_051006195.1 Pyrinomonadaceae bacterium | reverse complement strand
GCTGGTGGTCGAGGCGCAGTGGACGCCGGTGGCGGCCGTACCCTGCGTGAAGGGATCGCCGAAGAAGAAGCTGGTCTGCGTCGGGCTATTGGGATCGAAATTCTGGCCGCTGATCGTCACCTGGGTGCCGCCGCTCGCCGGTCCTGCGGTGGGGCTGACCCCGGTAACACCGGGTGCGACGAGATAGGTGAACAGCGGCGCTCCGGCGGCGGGCGTGGTGCCGGTGACGGGGCGTGTCGGCGGGCGCGAATGTGTGGTCGTCGCCAACGATGCGACGGTAAAGGCGGGGTCATGGTGGCCGGAGACGATCAAGAAAATCTTGCGGGCGCAAGAGATCGCAATGCGCTCGCGCGTGCCGATCATCTATCTCGTCGATTCGGCGGGCGTCAACCTGCCTTATCAGGGCGGAGTCTTCCCCGGTCAATACGGCGCGGCGCGCATCTTTTATTACAACTCGATCATGCGACGCTACTTGCACGTCCCGCAAATCTCCGCCGTGATGGGGCCGTGCGTCGCGGGCGGCGCTTACTTGCCCGCGCTCTCGGACATCATCGTGATGGTCGAGAACACTTCATTCATGGGACTCGGCGGTGCGAACCTCGTCAAAGGCGCGACGGGACAGACGATTGACAACGAAACGCTCGGCGGCGCACGCACGCACACCGAAACTTCGGGCGTCGCGCATTATCGCGTCGCCAATGATGAAGAGTGTATCGCGAAGCTCAGAGAGTTTGTGTCCGAACTGCCCGCCACGCAGTCGCGCTCGCTCGCAATCTCGGAAAGCACGGAAGCGGCGCGTCCCGCAGACGAGCTTTACGAACTGATCCCCGAAGACCACCGGCAGCCTTACGATGCCCGCGCCGTCTTGCAGTGCATCATCGACGGCGGGCACCTGGACGAGTTTCAAGCCGACTACGCGAAGGAGATGATCACGGGGCACGCGCGCATCCGTGGCATCCAGGTCGGCATCATCGCGAACAATCGCGGCATGTTTCGTGCGCCGGGCGGCGGGCAACCAAAGTTTGGCGGGATCGTCTACACGGAATCCGCCGAGAAGGTCGCCTACTTCATCGACGTGTGCAATCGACATCGCACGCCGCTCGTCTTTATTCAGGATGTATCCGGTTTCATGGTCGGTGCGGAGGCGGAGCATTCCGGGATCATCCGCGCGGGCGCGCGTTTCGTCGAAGCGATGGCGACGGCCAGCGTGCCGAAGATCGTTTTGACGATCAACCATGCTTCCGGCGCGGGCTACTACGCGATGGCGGGGCAGGGCTTCGACCCGGATTTCATTTTCAGTTGGCCGACCGGTCGCATGGGCGTGATGGAGGGCGACTCGGCGGTGCAGGCTCTCTTCGGCACGCAACTCGACAAGCTGAAGCGTGAAGGCGCGGAACCGGACGAGGCTTTGCAATCCGAGATGGCGCGCGTGCGCGAGGATTACGACCGGCAGTTGGACGCGAAGCACGCGGCGGCGCGCGGATTCGTCGATGCCGTCATCGCGCCGGAAGAGACGCGCGCGGCGTTGGAGTTGGCCCTGCGCGTCAGCGCGAATTACGACGGCCCGCATCTCGGCCATTTCGTTTTGCCGCCGACGCTCGCTTGAAAAAGAGTGGCCGACAGGTGGTTGCAGCAGATATTTTTCGTGCAACCGCTTCCGTCTTGTGAGAAACTACGAGCAAAGTTAAAGCAGCTTAACCGGATCAGTTTTTCCGTTTGCCCGTGAGAACCGGCGAAGGATACAAAGGCTCATGTTGACGCTGTCACGCGCGACGCATGCTTGCGACCGACGTGAAATGCGCGAGCGTCAGGCAACTATCTCAGACATCGCTCTTGCTCTTGAGCGTGTCATGAAGTCGGCAAGCAGGGTTTAGTACAGGGGATAGAGAGTGGTCGCACTGGCGTCTCACCGGTAATGCGTGGCATAGGGCCTCGCAAGGTGCGCCGCAATACACCATCGGAGGATAGATATAACCATGAAGAGAAGCAGCAACATCGCAAGCAAAATGATCTGTCTCATAGCCCTCTTCGCCGGGGCGGTTCTCATCGGCGGAGACCTGCCCACGTTGGCGCAAAACACCAACAGCGGTACGGCGAACGACTCTATGATGATGACGCGCAACAGCAACACGAATATGGGGCGTCGTCGGAGCCGGAGCCGCGCCCGCCGCCGTGGCGCTCGTCGCCGGAACACGAACGCCAACACGGGCGATGCCACGATGTCCGGCGATGCAAACATGTCGGGTGATACGTCCGGCAATATGAACGGAAACATGTCAGGTGATACGTCCGGCAACATGAACGGGAACATGTCGGGCGATGCGTCCATGCAGAACATGAATGGGAACATGTCGGGCGACATGAGCGGTAACATGAACACGGGGCGACGCGGTCGCCGTGGCCGGCGCGGTAATCGCCGCACCAACATGAACGCCAACATGCCAACCGACGCGTCCGACAACGCAAACATGTCCGGCAACACGAACATGTCCGGCGATACGACCGGACAGAATATGAACGCGAACATGTCGGGCGGCGCGACACAGACGGGCAGTATGCTGGGCATGGGCACGTTCGGAGATGTGGCCGATTTGTCGGGCACTTACACCGGCACCGTCAATTACCCGGAAGGCGGCATGACCGGCGACTCGACTCTGACAATCACGGGCAACACCTTCACCTTGTCGGGCGGCGCGGCCAATCAGACGGGCACGCTCAGTGCGCGCAGTTGGCCGGGCTACACGGCGCTGTCGATGCGCTTCGGCGACGCGATGCCCGCGACGATCATCTCCACGCGCGCCTGGCACCGGGGCAACAGTCTCCGCATCCAGAGCGTGAGAGGCGAGACACGGGTCTTCTCCTTCAATAGCGGCGGGGGCGCGGCGATGAGCACCGGCGGCACGAGGCGTCGTCGCGGCAGCAACCGGCGGCGCGGTCGTCGCCGCAGCAACACTATGATGGCGACGCCCGACGCGACGCCCGATGCGACTCCTGAGCCAACGCCGACGCCCAGTCAGTAAGCGTTCGCTCAGCCTGTCTTTGTAGTGAACTAACAGTCAAAAAGGTAAAAGGCAAAAAGTAAGAAGTGCTTCTTGCTTTCACTTTTACCTTTTTGCTTTTACCCCTAATTCTTTACAATTTTGTATAAAACATGAAAGAGAAGATTCGCATTGCCAGCGGGCAGGGCTTTTGGGGCGACATGCTCGACGCTCCTGTCCAACAGGTGAAGGGCGGGCAGATCGATTACCTGATGCTCGATTATCTGGCTGAAGTCACGATGTCGATCATGCAGAAGCAGCGCGCACGCGACCCACGCGCCGGGTACGCTCGCGACTTCGTGCCGCTGATGCGCGAGATTCTGCCCGCCTGCGTCGAACGTAACATTCGCGTGACGGCGAATGCCGGGGGCGTCAATCCGGTGGGGTGCGCCGAAGCCGTGCGCGACGTGGCGCGCGAACTCGGCCTCGCGGGTCGCGTCCGCATCGGCACAGTGACGGGCGACGACATCATGGATCGGCTCGACGACTTCCTCGCACGCGGGATAGAACTGCGCAACATGGATACGAACGAGCCGCTCTCGACCGTGCGCGAGGCGATCCAGAGCGCGAATGTCTATCTCGGGGCGTGGCCGATGGTCGAGGCTTTGAATCGCGGCGCGCAAATCGTCATCACCGGACGCGCGACCGATACGGGACTGACGCTCGCGCCGCTCATTCACGAGTTCGGTTGGCGCGCGGACGACTGGGACAATCTCTCCGCCGGAACCATCGCCGGACACATCATCGAATGCGGCGCGCAATGTTCGGGCGGCAACTGCCAGTATGATTGGCAGTCAATCCCCGATCTCGCGGGCGTCGGTTTCCCCATTGTTGAAGCCGCGCCCGACGGCACGTTCGTCGTCACCAAACACGAAGGCACGGGCGGCCTCGTCTCGATCCCGTCGATCAAAGAGCAACTCGTTTACGAGATGGGCAACCCGCATGAATACATCACGCCCGATTGCGTCGCGGACTTCACGAGCATCAGGCTCGAAGACGCGGGACGAAATCGCGTGCGCATCCACGGCATCAAAGGACACCCGGCGACGGAGTTTTTGAAAGTCTCGATCAGTTATGCGGCTGGCTTCAAAGCCGTCGGCACGCTCGTCTATTCGTGGCCTGACGCTTATGCGAAAGCACAGGCGGCAGACCGGATTTTACGCGCACGGCTCGAACGCTTAGGATTACACTTCGAGCAAATCCTGACGGAGTTCGTCGGCGCAAACGCGACGCACGGGCATCTCGCGGGCGAACCGTCCGCCGATCTTCCCGAAGTGCAATTGCGCGTCGGCGTGCGCGGCGCGGATCGTCAGGCAGTCGAACGTTTCACAAAAGAGATCGCGCCGCTCATCCTGACGGGGCCGCCGGGCGTGACGGGTTTTGCCGGAGGCCGCCCGAAGGTCGAAGAGATCGTCGCCTACTGGCCCGCGCTCATCCCGAAGACGGAGATCGAGCCGCGCGTGGAGGTGACGGAGGCGTGAGCGGGGACAGAGAAGAGAAAAACGCCGCTGTGACCGGGCTGATATGGTCGCGCCGTAGTTCCGAGATCGTGGGGGACTATCGTATTTTTCAGGTGCGGCGCGACGTGAGCCTCAGCCCGCACGCCGGAAGCGATCATGATTTCTTCATCCTCGAATCGTCGGACTGGATCAATATCATCCCGCTTACCGCTCATGAAGAGGTTGTGATGATCGAGCAATACCGGCACGGCTCGGAAGAGGTGACGCTCGAAATTCCGGGCGGCATGGTGGACGCCGGCGAGTCGCCCGCCGAAGCCGCCGCGCGCGAGATGCTGGAAGAGACGGGTTACGCCGCCCGTGAAGCAATCGGCGCACTCGGTAAAGTTCGACCGAATCCGGCGATTCACAACAACTGGATACACACCTTCGTCGCGCGCGATGTCGAACTCAGACAAAAACCTGTGATCGAGAGCACCGAACACACCATCGTCCGGCTCATCCCGCTCGCGCGCATCCCCGCCCTCATCGCCGACGGCACGATCAATCACGCGCTCGTCGTCGTCGGCTTTCACTGGCTCGCGTTACATCAAGCGGGGCTTGCTCCCGCCGTTTAAGTTATGAAGATACAATTGATCAAACTCGCTCACGCGCGTTCGGGCGACAAAGGCGACACGGCCAATGTCGGCCTCATCGCTCTCCGCGAAGAGTTCTACCCGCTGCTCGTTCGTGAAGTGACGGCTGAGCGCGTCAAAGAACATTTCGCAGGCATCTGCAAAGGAGCGGTGGACCGTTTCGAGTTGCCCAACCTCGGCGCGCTCAACTTTCTGCTTCATGAATCTCTGGGCGGCGGCGGCACGCTCTCGCTCATGACCGACGCGCAGGGCAAGACCTTCTCCACCGCGCTGCTGCGCCTGTTTGTTGACGTGCCCGACGAAGAAGCCCGCATGCTCGGACTAACATAAGTGAGGCGTGATGAATTAACGACATGCGCTTCCCACTCGTCACACATCACTTGTCACTTTTATTATGAGCCGCGAGCACATCAATCCCGACCCCGCTATCCGCCACGATTACGCGCAGGTGGGCGAGGTGCGTCTGCATTACGCCGAGTGCGGGCACGGCGAGCGGTTGGTGTTGCTGCTGCACGGTTTTCCCGAATGCTGGTACTCTTGGCGGCATCAGTTGACCGCGCTCGGCGAACGCTTCCGCGTCGTCGCGCCGGATTTGCGCGGCTACAACTTGAGCGACAAACCCGCGCGCGTAGAAGACTACCGCATGGAGAAATTGGTCGGCGACGTGCTCAGACTCATCGATCATTTCGGCGCGCGTGAGGCGGCGGTGGTCGGTCACGATTGGGGCGCGGTGGTGGCGTGGGCGGTGGCCGCGCGTCACCCGGAGCGCGTGTGGAAACTGGCGTCGTTGCAAGTGCCGCCAACGCCCGTCTGGTTCGCTAACATGACCCTGCGGCAAGCCCTGAGAAGTTGGTACATGCTTTTCTTCCAACTCCCGCTTGTGCCCGAATGGCGTTTGAGTGCCAATGATTTCGCCGGGCTCGATAGCATGTTGAAAAAGACCTCGCGCCCCGGCACTTTCACCGATACGGACATCGCGATTTACAAAACCGCGCTCCGGCAAAAGAGCCGGGCGACAAACACGACCGCGCTCACCGCCGCCATCAACTATTATCGCGCCAACATCTTCTCGAAAACGATGCGCTCCGCTAGTTCTGCCGACGCGCGCTCGACGCGCATTCGCGTCCCCACACTTTTCATCTATGGTGAACGTGATTTCGCCATCATCCCGGAGAGCGTGCGCGGCGTCGGCAAATACGTCGACGCGCCTTATCGAGAATTGCGGCTCGCCAACAGCAACCACTGGGTGCAACAGGAATCACCTGCGGAAGTGAGCGCCGCGCTACTCAGTTTTCTCGAATCCTGAGTCTGCGGAACCCGCGCGACGGTTCCGCTGTCTGCGGAGGATTAAGAGCGGCACATAATATGAGCGATGGGAGACAGTTAATTTACACGGTGGAAGGCGCGGTTGCGCTCCTCACGCTGAACCGCCCCGCTAAACGCAACGCCCTCAACGATGTGCTCATCGGTGAACTCAAGGACGCGCTACGACAAGCTGACGCGAACGAGGCGGTGCGGGTCGTCGTCGTCACGGGCGCGGGCGCAGACTTCTGCTCCGGCGCAGACCTCTCGGCGCTGCAAAAAATTTCCGAAAACTCCATCACGGAAAATCTCGAAGACGCTGAGACGCTGGCCGAATTGTTCGCCATGATGCGACGCGTGCGCGTGCCAATCGTGGCCGCTGTGCGCGGGCGCGCTCTGGCGGGCGGGTGTGGGCTGGCGACGGCCTGCGATCTGGTCGTCGCCGCGCGCTCCGCCCGGTTCGGCTACCCGGAAGTGAAGATCGGGTTTGTGCCCGCGATGGTCATGGCGATCCTGCGCCGCAACGTCTCCGAGAAGCGCGCTTTTGAACTCATCACGCGCGGCGCGGAGATCAGCGCGCAGGAGGCGGAAACTTTCGGCCTCGTCAATCACGTTTATGATGATGAGAACTTCGAGACGGAGGTGGAAAAGTACATCGCCGGGTTCGAGCGCGTCAGCCGCTCCGCCGTCATGCTCACCAAGCGGTTGCTCTACCACATGGACGGGATGACTTTCGATGCTGCGCTCCAGTCAGGCGTTGACCTCAACGCCGTTGCGCGCATGACCGAAGATTGCCAGCGTGGCATCGCGCGTTTTCTCAAAAAGTAGTTCGCCGAAAAAGAACTTATCGCCAACGTAGCAAATAATCGCGAAGCGTCCGGTACAAACTTTCAAACGAGTCCGCGCAAAAGAGAATCGGCTGATAGTTGGTCGGGTCAAATTCCTGACGCGACGCCGCTTCCAGATCAAACGGACGCAGTTCCGCGCTCTGCATCGCTTCCAATTCTCCCGCCGATGACACCAAGCCCGTCCCATAAGCTTTGACTTCACCCGCCTCGCGGACGACGCCGAATTCAATGGTGAACCAGTAGACTCGCGCCAGACGTTCCAATGCTTCAGCCGAATGAGTTCGTTTGACGGCTTCACCTACGAGCCGGTTGAGTTCCGCCATCGGTTCGCTGGCTAACCACACGGCGTGTCCGAGCAATTCATGCACCACGTCCGGTTCGGGTGTGTAAAGCGGCGTCGAATGATGACGGATGTACTGCGTGGAGAGAAAGACGCCGTTTGCTAAGGATTCCAAAAAGACGCGCGGCTCGACCAGCCCGCCAACCGGTTCAAGCCGAAAACCGCTGAGCATTTGGATCTTCGTTGACACTTCGCGCAACTGCGGAATCCGGTAAAGCGGCAGTTCGAGTCTCTCGACACACTCCAGATACTCGGCGCAGGCGTGCCTGTGGTGCTCTGCTGCCAATGCTTGCCGGATAATTCGCCATAGATGATGCTCTTCTTCCGTGTAAGGGGCATCGGGAATTGCTGTTCCTTCCTCATAATTCAAAGCGATCTGTGCGATCTCATTTCGGCGTGCGCGATATTCGTGGTCGCGGAAACCGGGATGATCCGGGTCAAGTTGAACCAGCGGGCGCTGTCCTGCGGTTGAAGGAAACGAAAAGGAATCCGATTGAGTTGGGAGCATGATGGCGGTGTCGCTTGTTAATTTTGATTCAGGTAACATAATTGAAATTCCGTGATTGCCGGTTGAGGAAAAATAAAAAACCGGCCACTCATCCTCCCGCTGTGGAAGGATGAGTGGCCGGTTAGAGAAATTTGTCTGGCGCTAAAGCTACATGTTCAGTGCTCGCCGACAATTCTTCGCCGCCCCATCCCTCCGCGCGGAGAGCGAGCCGTAATAATAATAGTGGCGATAAGAATTGTTCGGTTGCATCGTCATTAGTAATTGCGCCGGAGAGTACCGCGTGCGCATTTCAATTTAAGGGGAACAAACTGCGTTGTCAAGTGGCTGCGCAAACATCCGTCGTCGCGCGCCGCTGAAATTTCGTTTTCGCTCCGGGGAACTTGCGCCGCTTCAGCCAGCCCGTGTGGTGAAGTTCAAAGCGCACTCAAGCACGGGATCGCCGATGCGGTTCACCAGCCCGATCTCATAAGCTTCAGCACTCATGACACGGCGAGCCGTGACGAAAATTTCCAGTGCGCGAGTCTGGCCGACGAGACGCGAAAGTCTCTGCGTTCCGCCCCAACCCGTGATGATGCCGAGACGCGCACCGGGGTGAGCGAAGACGGCGGCAGACGAGGCGCAACGCAGATCGCAGGCGAGCGCGAGATCGAGACCTCCGCCCATGCAGTAACCGTTCACGGCGGCGATTGTTCGTTGCGGCGCGTCGGCGATCTTTTGCATTAGTCGTTGACCGCGCCGGGCAAATTCTCCCGCCGTCTCCGGCGTGAGAGAGCACAGTTCGCGGATGTTCGCGCCTGAAGCGAATGCGTCGCCCGTGCCGGTAAAGATGATCGCGGATATTTCTGATCTTTTAGCGCACGCGGAAATGATCGTGTTCAGTTCTTCGAGGATTGCGAGAGAAAGCGAGTTGCGTTCGGAGGGACGATTGAGACGGACGATGACAATTGAATCGCGCTCCTCAACAACGACGGGACGCGCCCGCTCCGATTGTTTTTCATCCGGCATGTGAGTGATGAAAGAAGCGAATCAGACGCGGGGACGGACGTTTTCGCGGAGGAACTTCACTATGTCTTCGGTGGACGTGCCGGGCAGAAAAACTTCGGCCACGCCCATCTCCTTGAGACGCGGCACATCTTCTTTCGGGACGATGCCGCCAACCAGCACCAGACAATCATCCATCCCACGCTCCAGCAAAAGTTGCACGATGCGCGGGCAGAGAGTGTTGTGCGCGCCGCTCAAAATCGACACGCCCACGGCGTCAACATCCTCTTGCAACGCGGCGGCGGCGATCATCTCCGGCGTCTGCCGGAGTCCCGTGTAGATGACTTCCATTCCCGCATCGCGCAACGCCCGCGCGATTATCTTCGCCCCGCGATCATGACCGTCAAGACCGGGCTTGGCAACGAGTACGCGAATTTTTCGATCAACCATAAGTGCAGTAATAAGAAATTAAAATTTAGAAGTCAAAACCGGGTCGGATTCATTGGCCGCGACGGCGTCGCCGGTAAGGGCTTGGCGTAAATCGTCGCGCATGCCTTCCAACTCGTCGCGCGTTGCGCCGAAACGGCTTTCCAGTTCTTCAGAGGAGAGCGTGTTGAGCAGATAACCGAGCGCCGCTTCGTAAACCCCTAATTCATCCTCCGACAGTCTCACGTCCAGAATCTCGACGGACGCAATAACAGATTTATTAATAACATCCATAATGCTTACTTCAAACTGTCGGGCAATTCATCTCGCCCGACGCGCTCCCATTTATCTTTCTCAAGGCGCTCTGCGCGATTACGTTTTGATGTGCGAAAGCTGGTGTGGTGTAGCCCTTCGACCGTGAAGACATGGGCGCGACCGCGCACGCCGATGAAAACATAATATCCCGTTTCCACGTCGAAATAAATTTCGCTCGCTGTCTCTTTGTCGGCAACCGCTTCGCTCGTCGGACGGCTTGCGCCAGCGTGTCGCTCATCACCATGCGGCGTGCGTTCAGTCACGACCTTTAGAAAGCCGGTTCTTCGTAGAGTCCATAAACGTCGCGCAGGGCGTCGCAGATTTCGCCGAGCGTGGCGTAGGCGCGGACGGCTTCAATGGTGGCGGGCATCGTGTTGTCAGCCGCCAGGGCGGCGCGTTTCAGTTTTTCGAGCGCGTTCGCGACGGCCCCCGCATCGCGGCGCGCGCGCGCCCCTTCGAGTCGCTCGATCTGGTGTCCGCGCACGGCTTCGTCGATGACGAGGATGTCGATCTTGGAATCGTCGTCTTCCATCTGGTACTTGTTGACGCCGACGATGGTTTGCTCGCCGCGCTCAACAGCCTTCTGGTATTGATAAGCCGACTCTTGAATCTCGCGTTGCGGGAAACCCTTCTCGACCGCCTCAACCATGCCGCCCATCGCATCGATCTTGGCGAAATAATCAAGCGCGCCGTCTTCCATCTTCTTCGTCAAGGATTCGACGAAGTAAGAACCGCCGAGCGGATCGACTGTGTTCGCCACGCCGGTCTCTTCGGCGATGATCTGTTGCGTGCGCAGGGCGATAAGCGCGGCCTTGTCTGTGGGGAGCGCGAGGGCTTCATCGAAAGCATCGGTGTGGAGACTTTGCGTGCCGCCGAGCACTCCGGCGAGCGCTTGAATGGCGACGCGGACGATGTTGTTCAAAGGTTGCTGCACAGTGAGCGAGACGCCTGCGGTCTGCGTGTGGAAACGCAGTTGCAGCGTGCGCTCGCTCTTAGAGCCGAAGCGTTCGCGCATGGTGCGCGACCAGATGCGGCGCGCGGCACGGTACTTGGCGATCTCTTCGAAGAAGTCGTTATGGGCGTTGAAGAAAAAGGAGATGCGCGGGACGAATTGATCCACATCGAGTCCGGCATCGACGCCCCATTGGACATACTCGATGCCGTCGCGCAAAGTGAACGCCAGTTCCTGCATGGCGGTCGCGCCCGCCTCGCGGATGTGATAACCGCTCACGGAGATCGGGTTGTACTTCGGCACATGGCGCGTGCAGAACTCAAAAGTGTCGATGACGAGTTTCATCGCCGGGCGGATCGGGTAAATCCACTCCTTCTGCGCGATGTACTCCTTGAGAATATCGTTTTGCAGCGTGCCCGAAATTTTGCGCCAGTCCGCACCCTGTTTTTCCGCCACGACCAAATACATCGCGAGCAAAACAGACGCGGGCGCGTTGATCGTCTGCGAGACCGTGACCGCGTCGAGCGGGATGCCGTCGAACAATGTCTCCATGTCGGCAAGCGACGAGACGGCGACACCGCACTTGCCGACTTCGCCCTCAGAGAGCATCGCATCGGCGTCGTAGCCCATCAGCGTCGGCAGATCGTAGGCGACGGAGAGTCCGGTCTGCCCCTGCGCCATCAAATATTTGAAGCGCGCGTTGGTCTCCTCCGGCGTGCCAAAGCCCGCGAACTGGCGCATCGTCCAGAGTTTGCCGCGATAGCCCGTCGGGTGAATGCCGCGCGTGTAAGGGAACTCGCCCGGAAAGGAGATGTCTTTATCGAAATCAATCTCGCTTACGTCGGCGGGCGTGTAGAGGCGTTCGACGGGTTCGAGCGAAACGGTCTCAAAACTTGTTTTGCTTTCGGGACGCTTTTCTAAGACAGGCGTGAGCGTCTCTGCTTCCCAACGCTCCACAGCAACTTGTTCCGGCGATGCGATCTCTTTGACTTCAGACATGGCTTAGCTTGTCTCTCCCGCTATTAGGACGGATGCGGTCGTATGTCAACAAAATGTATGACGAGATAAATAGAGTTTGATATTAGTTGACGGCTCGCGAGAGTGTCAACCGCATGTTCCGGCAACAAAATTGAGCGTTGGCGCTTAAAAAGAAGGCGCGCGGCTGCCGGGAATTTGAGCAGCCGCGCCGGGTCAGGCAGAGAACAATTCACAGGCAGAAACTAAGTTGGCAGCGACGGGCGGGCGACCGGCGGAACTTGATATGATTTCGGTTCAGCATCATGGCGCTTTGGATCATTCAACAATTTAATCGACGGGCACGATGATCTCGTTGGGACGCACCATGTTCAGGCGCGTGCGCGCGGCAGACTCGATGGCACGCGGATCGTTTCGCAGACGCCGAACTTCCTGCTTGAGCGATTCGTTCGTTTGGCTCAATGCCTGCACGTCCGTATTCATCTGTGAAAATCTCTGCTCGGCGCTGCGCATCTCGGCGTGAGTGCGCATCGTCACGCTGACGCAGAGCGCAAAGGTAGCGAGCATGATCATGGTGAACACCGCCCAGGAGGGAATAAGTCCACCGCGATGCCGCACCTCCGTGCGCGTCCCGACGAGTTCGCGCGAAAGTTCGCGCGCCGGAGTCGCCAGCGCGAGAGTGCGTGCGACAGGGCGTTGTGTATCAAGTCGTGAGTCAGTCCAGTAAGTATTTGCGGCCTTGTTCAAGAAGCACCTCCAACTCTTTCTCCGATTCCGATTCGGCATAGATGCGGACGAGCGGCTCTGTTCCCGAAGGACGCAGGAGCAGCCACGAATTATCTTCAAAAATAAATTTCACTCCGTCGATGCGATTGGTGCGGGCGATGCGTCGTCCGCCAATGGCATCGGGGTCGCGTTTCAATTTTTCCGGCAGCGTTGCCAGAATGTCCGGTGTCAGACGAACGCCGATGCGCCCCGTCTCAAGGCGTCCGACGCGCGAGTACAACACGTTTAATTGCTCGGTCAGATTCGCACCGCGCGCCGCCACCGCTTCGGCGGCCAGCAAACAAGCCAAAATACCGTCCTTTTCAGGATAGTGGCCGCGAATCGACAGACCTGCCGATTCCTCGCCGCCGAGTATGATCTTATCCTCATTGATCAATTCGCCGATGAATTTGAATCCGACCGGCGTTTCATATAACGGCAAGTCGCGCTGTGCGGCGACACGGTCAACCAGATGCGAAGTGGCGACCGAACGCGCCACGCCTCCCGTCCACCCGCGCGATTCCGCGAGATAGTCGAAAAGTAGCGGGATGAGCTGGTTGGGAGTGATGAAAGTTCCATCGGTATCCAGGACGCCGAAACGATCCCCGTCCCCATCTGTTGCAAGACCGAGCACACAGCCGCGTCGCTTCATTGCCTCGCGCAACTCGTCCAGATGATGGTCATCCGGTTCGGGCGAGCGACCCCCGAACAGCACATCGCGCCAATCGTGAATCGTTTCCACTTCGAGGCCATGATCGCGCAATGCTTTGTCTAAATAGCCTCGCCCGGTTCCCCACAGCGGATCATAGGCATAACTCCCGCCCGCTTTGGCAATCACGTCAAAACGCAACTTCCGCTCAAGGTCGGCGATGTATGCCGGGCGCGGGTCGTAGATTTCGATATTTCCGACGTTTTTATTGTTCGCCGCGCTTTCGTTTTCGGGTTGCGCACTGATGATTAATTGTTCAATCTGCTTGGTAGCTTCCGGCAGGGCGGGCGCACCGTCGGCGGTTGAAAACTTCATCCCGTTGTATTCGGGTGGGTTATGCGAAGCTGTGAAGTTGATCCCGCCTGCCGCGCCCCTTTCCCGGATCGTATGAGAGATAGTGGGTGTCGGTGTCGGTTGATCGCAAAAGATCGCCTTCAAATTATGATTATTTATCTCTTCGACACACTGCGCCGCGAATTTTTCTCCCAGAAAACGCGTGTCGTAGCTGACCACGAGCGACGCCCCATCTTTCATGCCCGTCGAACGTAAATAAATGCAAATAGATTGGGTTACGAGACGCACGTTGGCAAACGTGAACTCGTCGGCGATAATGGCTCGCCAGCCGGATGTTCCGAACCTGATAGGCATTTTTACTCGGGGCTTTCTTGATTGAAATTATGTTAAAATCTCAAGATAGTGTATCAGTGAGCCTGACTGACTACCACTAAATGTGCCATGATCATGCGCAATCCTTTATTGCTCATATGTTTAGCAACAAAGTGGCCGGAATTTAGCACGCGCCTATTACACTGTAAAGACATTTCTTTACAATGGTTTATAAGGCTAAGTTCAGTATTTACATGAAGTAACGGGACTAAAACGCTCGGGATGGCGAACACACGGCGAACGAAAATCCACGACGTGGGCAATTTCTTAAAACGTCTTTACAACACAGTCAGATAGGGGACCGGGGAGAAGCTCACAGGTGTGGAAAATAATCGCGAGCGGAGAGAAGTTGAAAGATAGTATTGGCACAACTTAGTGTCCAGCTAAAGGGGATGTGACGACTTTGTAGACATGTTTAAATATATGTTTTTGGTTCCCGATAAAAGTTAATGTGCCTCTTTCATGCCTCACACCATTATGAAACGAAGTAAAAGAATTAGGCGCAGCCTTTGACCTTACTTGTGTCAAGACTTGCGCCTAATTCTAAAGCTGCAATTGTTTAATTGTTTGCTGAGCGTGTCAGACACGGGCACTGTTGCGACCAGTGATGAGCCGGTAGCCAGCCAGTAAAATGAGTGCCCCGATAACAGCAAACACCAAGCGCATAATGAAGCCCTGCCCTTCATCCGCGCCAAACAAAGCACCGGCGATGAAACTCCCGACGATGCTGCCGACAATACCGAGCAGGATAGTGATAATCAACCCGCCCGGGTCTTTACCCGGCATGATGGCTTTCGCCAGAGCGCCTGCAATCAAACCGATGATAATCGCACCAATAATGCTTCCCATAATCTTATCCTCCTGAGAAATCTGGCTGAGAAAATCCGTTTGTAATATGTGGCTGCTCGAAAGCAGCCACTAAACCGGCAACTGTACGATTTCAACAATTAAAACAGTTGCACTATGACCCAGTAGCAAAGCGCACGCCATAGCCTTCTGCTCTGGTTGAATCGGCAATAATCAACACTTGAACTTTAACTTGGCCTGATTGGCGCTTGTGGTACAAACATTGCCTCAAACAAGTTCGCAGCCCTCCAAGCGTTGGAAAAAAGATCATTACTTGAAGAGGAGAAACTCATTATGGGACTTTGGGATAAAATGTTCGGCAGCGGCGCTGAGCAGTCACAGCAACAACCGAATTCACAACAGCGGTTTGATACGCTCAAGCAGAAGTATCAATCGGTCTTGAACATGGGCGACCAGCAGCACATTCAATTTCACAACCTGCATGTGCAAGATGACAAACTCTACATCAAGGCCACTGCGCCTTCGGAAGATGTCAAAAACAAGTTCTGGGATCAAATCAAGCTCATCAACCCGAACGGAGACGACATCTCTGCGGAAGTGTCCGTAGATGAAAGTCGTTCGCAAGCCGCGACGGCAGGCGGGGGCAGTCAAAATATGCAGAGCTATACGGTTAAATCCGGCGATACGCTCTCGAAGATCAGTAAACAATTCTACGGCGACTCCAACGAGTACATGCAAATTTTCTATGCGAATCGCGGAGAACTCAAAGACCCCGACAAAATACAGGTCGGGCAGGAGTTAAAAATCCCGGCAAAATCCTAGCCTCATTTTCAGGTTCAGGCGAGGCGCAAGAACTAAGAGCGTCGCCCTGCGGCATGCATGCCGCCGGGCGACGCTCTTCGTTCTTTCGCCTCGCCTGAACCCGAAAATGAGGATAGGATTTTTCCGGGATTTTTCACCCCCTCCCGAACCGTATTTTTTCGGGGTCTTTGAGTTTTCCGCGATTCGCATAAAA
>JBPCIP010000079.1:0-4319 GCA_051006195.1 Pyrinomonadaceae bacterium | reverse complement strand
GTTCGGATTGAAGGCTGGTGGTGCTTTTTTGGAAGAACCCCGTTGGTTCCTCGGCACACTAGAACCCTCCGACGCCGCCGAAGACGAAGCATGAGAAAAGCCGCTCTGGTTCGAGCGGCTTTTCACTTCAACTCCTGATTGTTTCAATTCTCGACAGTTAATTTATCGTCGCGGGTTCGTGGTAAGCGTCTGCCAGGTCGCCGATCTCGCGCAGCCGCGCGACGACTTGATCGATCAACCAGTTCGGCGTTGACGCCCCGGCGGTCACGCCCACGCGCGCGACGCCGCGCAGGTTCTCGACCTCGATCTCTTCCGGCGTCTCGATCAGAAAACTCCGCTCACACTGTTCCCGGCAAACCGAGAGCAGTTTCAAACTGTTGGACGAATGTCTGCCGCCGATGATGTAGAAAGCATCGACGTGCCCGGCGAGGGCACGGGCGGCATCCTGCCGGTCGCGCGTGGCCGAGCAGATGGTATTGACGATCTGCGGCTCGGCGTCCGATTTCGCGCGCACGGCCTCCGCCGCTTCGAGAAACGTGCTGAGTTTGATCGTGGTCTGCGAGACGACGAGCGGCGCGCGCAGTAGCGGCGGCAAATTCGCCACTTCGCTTGCATCGCGCACGACATGCGAATTGTTCGGCGCGTAGCCGACGACGCCGATCATCTCCGGATGGTCGGGATTGCCCACCACGACGACATCGCGTCCCTCGGCGGCGGCGCGCTCGGCCAACTTCTGCACTTTGGTGACGAACGGACACGTCGCATCGACCACTTTGGCCGCGCGCGATTCGAGTTCGCGTTGCACTTGCGGCGTTACGCCGTGTGCGCGGATCACAGCTGTGACATTGCCTTCTATGTCGGCGGGCGCATCAATGGTCGTCACACCGTGAGATTCGAGCCGCTGAATCTCCTGCGTGTTGTGAATGAGCGGCCCCAGCGTGCGGACACGCGCGCCCTGCGCGAGCGCGTCCTCCACCATCTCGACGGCGCGCTCCACGCCGAAACAGAACCCGAACTCTTCAGCCAACAAAACCTGCATAGCTATTCCTTCAATCAAATATTTTCCGCGCCCGTCGCGGGCGGCGGCGACGGCGACTGCCGCTCGTAACGCCGCGTCCATTCTTCGCGCAGGCGGTCGCCGCCGCTCAAAGCTTCGTCAATCCAACTCACCTTCTTGTCGGCGAACCAGCGGACGCCGCCCCAGAAATTCTTCTCGAACTCGCCCACTTTGTAAGCCACATCGCGCGGCAAGACGGCGTAAGACGCATCGCAGAGGAATCGCAACGCATCGCCCAGCGTGTCGCCGGTGCGGTAGCGTGCTTCATTTGTGTTGTCCATAAGTGAAATCACTCCCTTCCCACCGTCATACGGTCAAACCGACGCGCACGTTCCGTCAGAGAGATACTAACATAGCCCGGATTGACAGCTAAACGACCTCACAAAGGCTCAGGGTGATCCCTCGCTTTTAATTTTCGTGGCGAGCAGAGAATAGGTCTCGTCCAGTCGCCGCCTGAAGGCGTCGTCCAGATGCGCGGGCATTTTGAGTTGCGCCGAGGCTTCGAGCGCCTGCGCCAGGTGCGCGGCGGCCTGGCGGTAAGATTCGATGGCCGCCGCCGTCTCGTTTCTCCGCTCCAACAAGGCTCCCGTTTCCAGGTGCAATTCATGAATTCCCATGCGATCCTCGAAGCGCGTCGGATCGGCGGCGATCATCTTTTCGTATAATTGCGCGCAGCGGCGATAGTGTGTGAGCGCCGCCGACTCCTCACCGGACTGAGACAACGCCCTGGCGATCCTCAGATGAGTGTGTGCGATGTCGCGGCGGGCTTCGGCGTTGGTCGCGTCGGCGGATGCCAGCGACTCGAACATCGAAAGCGCCTCGCGGTAATTTTTGAGGGCCGCCCCCGCGTCGCCGAGCATCATTTGCGGATCGCCGAGATTCTGGTACTCGCCGGCGAGACGACGGCGGTGTTGCGCGTTAGCCGGGTCGGCGGCAAGCAGGCGCTGGCGAATCTTCAGGGCGCGGCTGAAGTATTCGAGCGCGAGTTGGAAGTCGCCCGGCTCACTGTTGATGGCACCCAGCGAATTGTGCGTGAATCCGGCGCGCTGAAGGGCTTGGGCCAACTCGCGCTGTGACTCAGTGTCCGCAGGAGACGCCGCCGCCAGTTCTTCACGCATCGCCAGAGCCTTGCTGTAATTCTCCCCCGCTTGGAGGAGATACTCTTCCGCCCCCTCCCGGCCCAGACGTGTTTTGACCGTGCCCGCCGTGCGCAGTGCGTCGCCGAGGTAGAGGTAAGAGGTCGCGATCTGCCGGCGAAGCGTTGCGTTCGCCGGATTATCGCGCCTCAGCCGCTCGCGGATGTCCAACGCCCTGCGGTGCATTTCCGCCGCTTGCTCGGTGTCCGTCATGCGCTCCAGAACCAGACCGACATTCTCGTAAGCCAGGCTCAGGAGCGCAAGCGCCTCGGCGTTGGAGGGAGCCGATTCCGCGAGACCCGCGAGGATGAGTTGTGCCCGGCGATAGCTCTCCAGCGCCCCGGCGGTGTCGCCGAGATTGGCTGCAAACGGTTTGCCCTGGATGTCGCCCACCTTGAGGTAGGCCGTTGCCAACTCGCGTTGAAGTGAAGGGTCGCCGCTCGCTTCACGCGCGAGGGCATCAAGGTAGCGGAGCGCGTCGGTGATAAGCATCCGTCGCACGTCTGTCGATCCCGGCAGTTTCTCGATTGCATTGTGATACTTAAAGAGGAGCGAATTCGCCAGTTGCCGCACGTCGTTGAAACGCCGCTCGGCGATGGCGCGCTCGCGCCGAGCGACGCGCGCCTGCCACGACGCGATACGGGCCGATGCGTCGCCCCGTCGCATTTTCCTGTTCGCCCGCGCAGAAGAGATTGGCGGCGACGCCGAAGGCCGCGTCCTCGATGAAGACCGAGGCCGGCTCGCGGCAGCCGAGCAGCGACTCCACTTCGGCGCGCAGGGCGTCGTCGCCGCCGCACGCTGCCGCGACAAACGAGGCGCGTTCGGCGCCCGAGCATTCACAGGCCGCGTTGAAGATGCGTTTAACCTCTTGCCACTGTGCGGGGTTCATCGGCCTTCACCTTATCCGAAGATAGTCGGCTCGCGCTTTGGGAGCGCAATCCTCCCGCCCGTGTTCTCGGGACGCGAGATATTTTTACGACTCAACAGGTAACGCGGAAATCGGGGCTGTTCAACTCAACGGCGGGTCAACTCACGGTAGAGCCACGTCTTCGCCAGTGTCCACTCGCGTTTGACGGTGGCGGGCGAGACGCCGAGGACTTCGGCGATCTCTTCGATGCTCAGGCCGCTGAAGAATTTCAACTCGACGAGGCGCGCTTGCTGCGAATCAAGTGTTTCGAGCCGCCGGAGCGCCTCGTCGAGCGCGACGAGATCGAGGTCGCGCTGGGCAAAGAAATCGAGTGCGGCATCGAGGGTGATTTTCCGGTCGTGGCCGCCGCGCTTCTGCGCGTGCTTGGCCTCGGCGTGGTTGACAAGGATGCGGCGCATCATCTGAGCGGCGAGACCGAAGAACTGCGCCCGGTTCTGCCACTCCACCGAGTGCTGACCGACGAGCCGCATGTAGGCTTCGTGGACGAGCGCCGTCGGCTGCAAGGTGTGGCCGGGTCGCTCTTCTCGCAGGTAGCGGCGCGCGATGCGGCGCAACTCGTCATAGACGACCGGCCACAATTCGTCGAGCGCGTCCCGGTCGCCCGCCTGCCAACTGGCGAGAAGCTGCGTCACCTGCCGGTCCGGTAGTTTGTCCATGCGAGGCTCCTCTTCTTCGCCCGCCGCGCATTTTACCTTACTGCTCCCCGCCAGAAGTAAAAAACTTTCCCGCCGGCTGAGCCGTTTTGCCTCCCGTTCCTGCGTTAATAGTTATAGAGGGAAAAATCGCCGCCCGCCGCCGGGCAGAGGGAAAAGGCCGCCCCGCAGCACCCCGCTGTCTCCCCTCCCACTCGCCGACGGCGCATTCGTCAATGTCCGATTCCTGCTCGGCGTGGCGAAGAATGGTTCATTCCGCATCTTCGTCAACCTCGAGGCCGTGAACACTTCGCCGGCAGCCGAGGGGAACACACAGCGGAATAACAATTTGAAACGGCAGGGCAACGGAAAGCAGAGCAAGCGGCTCCGATAGGAGAACGTCAGCAAAGAATTTAACTCAAGACCGAGTTGGCGGAAACAGACGAAAGTCGAGAGGCCGCTTGAGATAATGAAATCTCAAGCAGCCCCTCGACGCCCCTGACGAGATTCTCGCTCATTTATCGACAAAGTTCTCGCTCCCTGATCGAAGAGCTTCTCGATCCCTT
>JBPCIP010000078.1:0-7423 GCA_051006195.1 Pyrinomonadaceae bacterium | reverse complement strand
CAATGGTTCGGACACTTTTTGCATTTGAGGCTGCCTCAGAAAGCTAAGTCCAATGGAATCAACGGTTTAGCTTTTCACGATGGCGTGTGCTAACTTCTTTGTTATCAACAAGTTAGAAAAACTGTCCGAACCATTGCTGCGGTGAATACATATTTTCCTCGTAAAGGCGAATATTTTGTTTGTCTGTCTAACTCTCACTACAAGGAGACTACTATGAAACTAATAACGCAGCGTAAGAACTTGACTTTAGCCATTGTGCTGTCAATCAGCGGCTTCGCAGGAGGCTTCTTCTTCACACCTGCATCGAGTGGACAAATATGTGAGCGCACCCAGCCAACTTGTACTTACAACGTAGAGCGCACAGACTGTCGGCCTTACGTGTGTGCGCAACAGTTTTGTGGCGGCACATCGAGATGCTGTTACTATGAGTTTGGAAGTTGTGTAAACAACCCTTATGAATTTGATAGCTCGCAAATTTGCGGCGGCACTTGCGTCTCACTAGGCGACGAATGGTAGGTTATTCAGCCATCCTTGCAATAATAGACGCCATAACACTCAACAGCTCAGTTCAGCGATAGTTTTTAAAGAGGTAAATAAGGAAATGAAGAAAAAGAGCGTTCTGTTATCTCTCTTAGCTGCTGCCACTGTCATAGGGATTATGACCAAAACAGTTATCACTCAATCTCAGAGGGAAAAGCGACCCGCCTACACAATCATGTGGCAAGCTACAGATTACAACACTTCAGGTGAATCAGTACCTGTATATACAGAGACTCGCTACGTTTCATCAAATGGCAACTGGCGCAACGTAAAGCAATACACTGATGGTCAAACTATAGAAACGTTTGGAGAAGTCGGACGCGGCGTCTTCTCAAAAAAAGGCCGCAAACTGGACTTCTTATCAGGATACGCGAAGGCGAAGCCTATTTTGAAAGCGGAAGGATTTCTTAACAGCCCGAATTACCTTCGCACGGAAACGGTGATGGGACAAACTGCCATTGTCGTTAAAACTAAGAACGACCCTGATGGGCGCGTGGAGATTTTTGTCTCTCCGATTCTTAACGGAGACACCATCAAGATGATCTTTCATGGCGAAATTACTACGGTCGTTGAACCAATAAGCCTTACCTTTGGAGAACCTGACCCAGCTTTCCTACATTTTTCTAAAGACTTTCCCGTAGATTACGAAAACAATAAGAAGTTACACGCTCCGCATTCGCAATAAGCGAGAGAATAAGGTAATAAGATTTAAAGCGAATCGGTCGGGCTTAAATTTCCCGACCGATTCTTTTTTGTAGTAGAGGCTGAGACTATTCGTTATCCACACAAGGTGCGGCTTACAATTTATGTTTTACGAATAAGCGTGATGACGATGGATGAGTGTAGTGAAAATGCGGCGTTTCAAACCTACCGGGTGTCCAAGCGGCGGCGGTAATCGTTGCCGTCGATGTGGACGGTCTTGCACATCTCGAAGAGGCGGGAGCGGAGGCGGACGCCGACGCGGTCTTCGAGCGTTTCGTCCGTTGGGGCGCGGCGCGCGTCGAGGTAGTTGGTGGTGAAGATGGTGAGTTTGCGGTCGTTGTAGCGCGTGCCGATGATCTGCATCATGGTGTCGCGCACCCAGTCGGTCGGTTTCGACGCGCCGAGTTCGTCGAGCACGAGCACTTCCGCCTGATAGACGGGCGCGAGCAGGCCGAGTTCTGAAGTGTGCGAAATCTTGTTATAGGAGTCTTGTATCTCTTTCAAGAGCGAGCCGAATTCGTAGAAGAGACACGGCACGCCCTTCTCCATCAGGCCGCGCAGGATGGCGACCGAGAGATGCGTTTTGCCGACGCCGACCGTGCCCATGAACAACAGCCCGCGGTCAACCGCCGGAAATTCGCGGACGAGCCGGAAAGCGTAGTTGAAGGCTTTGAGTTGCGAACCGTTATTGGGCGCGGGGAAATAATTGTGGAGCGAACAATTGTCGTAGCGGCGCGGGATGCGTGCGCCTTCGAGCATCCTCGTCCGGCCATTCTGCTCGCGGCAGCGGCAACGACGCGCGCCCTTGCCCGCAACGACTTCCATTCCCGTGCCAAAACAATGAGGGCACGTCGCGGGAGTTTCCCCGGACAACGCCTCTTCATCTGCTGCTGTCGTCGCGCTATCGAAAGGCAGGGCCGGATAACCGGAGTCCTTCTCAGGCACGGCGCGCAGTGGCGGAATCTTTTTGGCGTTGTCGGATGACATCCTGCTCAAGCTGTGACGGCGTTATTTGAACTTTGGAATGAAGCCGCGCAGCAGATCTGAATGATGATGTGGCGGGCTTCTCATTGCGCTCCTCCAGCGCTTTCATCTGCGTCGGAGCGCGCGGATTATAGCACTCGAAACAAAGATTGCAAGACGAAGTTCCCGGTACGATCAAACACCATAATTTTGCTCAAACTTCATCATCCACACTTCCCTTTTCGACCGATCAGGGGGGCGTCTCGCATGGCGAGAAGAAGGAAAGACGCGCTTAAATGATTCCGATGAATAATTCAAGCAGGGCGAGGAGAAAAACCAGACCAACGAGAGAGAACAGGAAGACTGCTGCCGAGCCGAGCACATAGCGGCGACAGGCGCGGCACTTAAGACCCAGTCCGCGCAACGGTCTTTGGCAATACGGGCACTTCTTCATTTGACAAAGGATTCAGGCCACGCCACGGAACACTCTAACGTCCAGCAAAACATTGTCCGCAAAAAGTCGTATTTTCGGGTCGGGGGTAAGCAATTCCAGAGGCTCGGTCGTCGCTGCTTATGAGTCTATGCTATAGTTCCTGCGGCCATAGTAATTTCATCACAGTGATAATGCAATACGCGCTCGCACTTAATAGATGGAGGCGGTATTGCCCGGCGCATCATGGGTATCTGGCAGGGACTCCTCGGCAAATTAGGCCTTCTCGACACTTCAGCGCAACGAAGCCCGATCCGAATCTTTCTCCTTGACGACGATGAGAGACGCCACGATTGGTTCGCGACTCGTTTCGCCGGAGACCACCTCGACATCGCCATCGAACCGCAACGCGCCATCGAACTGCTCTCCAACAATTTCTACGACGCCATTTTCCTCGACCACGACCTCCTGCCGGAGCATTACAAATCTACCGCCCGCGACGATGAACGCACCGGCTACGCTGTCGCCGCCTGGCTCGCCTCTCGCCCCGACGTGCTGGCGGCTTCCACAGTCCTCGTCCACACGCGCAACGCCGACGCCGCGATCCGCATGGTCGAAGAGATGCGCCGGTCGGGACGCCGCGCCGAGTATGTTCCCTTCCAGTTGCTCCCGCAGAAGATCAAGCACTACTGGCAACGGTAAAATTAACTCCCGTTTCTCTCGCCGCTTGGCGGGTGAGGACTTGCACTCATGCCAAACGAACCGGAAGCCGAGTTACTTCGTCGTTGTGCTAAACTCGTCCGTCCCGTATCAAATGCCGCCCGCGTAGGGTTATCAAATCTATTTTTATCGTCGCCGTAAGGAGTGAAGTTCATGTCACGCACGCCTCGAATTCCCTTTCGCCTGGCCGCGCTGCTCATTTTCATGGCCGCCAACTTCGCTAGCGTCTTAGCGCAAATGACTCAGGAACAGGCCACCGCCCTGATGAACCGTCCCGCAGTGAAAGCCGCTTTTGCTTTCGTCGATCAGGACCGGGCGGCGACGCTGCGCGAATGGAGCGCGATCACGGAGATCAACGCGCCTTCCGGCAAGGAGCGTCCCCGCGCCGAATATATCGAGAAACTGCTCAGCGGCTACCGTCTCAGCAACATTCATTACGATGCGGCGGGCAATCTCATCGCGGAGCGCAAAGGCACGGGCGGCGGCCCCCGCATCGTCTTCGACGCTCATCTCGACACGGTGTTTCAGGAAGGCTTGCAGATCAAGACGACGATCCGCGACGGCAAGATATACGCGCCCGGCGTCGGCGACGACACGCGCAACATCGAAGCGCTGCTCGCCATGATCCGCGCCCTCGACGCGGCGAAAATTAAGACGACAGGCGACCTCGTCTTTGTCTTCACCGTCGAAGAAGAGACGGCCCTGCGCGGCGCGGAGGAATACGTCAGGGAGAACAAGAACCGTATCGATCACTACATCGCGCTCGACGGCGGCTACGAAGGTTTCACTTACGGCGGCATCGGGATCAACTGGTACCGGCACCATTTCATCGGCCCCGGCGGCCACACGCGCTCGCGGACGCCGCCCTACTCCGCCACGCTCCCGCTCGCCCGCGCCATCGCGCGCATCTATGAGTTGGAAGTGCCGCGCGACCCTTCGTCGAACTTGAACATCGGGATGCTCGGCGGCTCGGAGGTGGTCAATGCGAAGGCGGCTGACGCGTGGTTTACGGTTGACTTGCGTTCAACGAGCAACGAAGTGATCGCCGATCTGGAAAAGAAGATCAAAGCGATCATTGAGGAAGAAGCGAAGCGCGCTGGCGTGATGGTGAAGACCGAACTCATTTCGAGTTCGCCGTCGGCGCAAATTCCCAACCACCGCGCCTCCCCGCTCGTCCGCACCGCCGAAGCCGTTCATTTGGCGATGGGTTTCGTCGCACCGCCCATTAACATCACCGGCTCGAACAACTCCAGCGCCGCGCTGCTCGCGGGCATCTCCTCGATCTCGACCGGCACCGCCCCCTGCGGCGACGCCCATGCGCTCACCGAATACTGTGAGATCGAACCGCTCTACAAAGGTATCAAGAAAATCATGCTGCTCGGCCTCGCGCTCACAGGTGTGAGTGAATACTGAATGATCAACGGATTAAGCATCTCCACTGACCATTCTATTCACTATTTACCAGTTCGCTTCTCTCTTGCGCGGCGGCGCGCGGCGGCGGCGAGTTCGCCGGGGGTTTTTGCGCCCGGCGTTTGGCGGTTGGATTTTTTAGCGGGGGCGGTTGTTGCGCCGGATTGCGTCGTCTGAGATTCATCGGCTCTGCTGGTCGCGAGTTCGATCTCGGAGTTGACTTCGCCGCCGATCAGGATCGCCGCCCCCGTGAGGTAGAACCAGAGCATGAGGATGATGACTGCGCCGAGCGTGCCGTAAGTGGCGTTGTAGGAATTGAAGTAGCTCAGGTAGGCGCGGAAGGCGAATGAGACCATCAGCCAGAGCGCCACGGCAGTGGCTGCGCCGGGACTGACCCAGTGCCAACTGCGTTGTTTGAGATTCGGCGCGAGGTAATAGATGAGCCCGAAGGCGATGAGCACGAAGACGAGCACAAGCGGCCACTGCAAAATTTTCCACGCCCATGTGAAGACTTGCCCGAAGCTGAAACTCGCGGCGATGGCATCCGCGATATGATCGCCGAAGAGGACGAGCGTGAGCGCGGAGAGGATGAGGATGGCGAGCGCAATCGTTAAGCCGAGTGCAATGAGCCGCACCTTCCACCACGGTCGCGTCTCTTCAACCTCGTAAGCGATGTTGAGCGTCTGGCTGATCGCGCTCATGCCGTTCGAGGCCGCCCAGAGCGTGGCGAGGATGCCGAAGGAAAGTTTGCCGCCGCCCGAACCTTTTTCCACCTCATCGATGGTCTCGTGGATCAAGTCGCCCGCTTCCTGCGGGACGACCGAACCGAGCAAGCTCAGGAGGTTTTCGCGCAGTTCGCTCCCGGCCTCGGCAAACTGGCCGAGCAGCGCGGTCAGGAACAGCAATAAGGGAAAGAGCGCGAGCAGAAAATAGTAAGAGAGTTGGGCGGCGCGACCGAAGACATCGTCATCGTTCGTCTCCGACCAGACGCGCTTCGCCAGTTCCTTCCAATCCAGCCCCCCCAGTTGCCACAAAGACATCACCCTTCCTTGCCGCCTTTGCCAGTGCGAATCCGCTCCGGTTCGTCTTACTTACTTACCTTACGCGAAAGTAGAAATTTCGGGCTTTGCCCGCCGATGTGCGGAAAGGCTCTGCCTTTCCGTCAGCATTTCTCAAATTTTGTGAGGCTATGCCTCACTATTCGCCGCCAAAAGTGAGGCATAGCCTCTTTCTTTGGGGGCAGACTTAACGGAAAGGCAGAGCCTTTCCGCACATCGGGCGGCACAGCCGCAAGATTTAATATTCCGCGTAAGGTGAGCCCTTAACTACGAAACCACACGAAACAGCACGAAAAGACGGTTCTTCTTCGTGCTGTTTCGTGTGATTTCGTGGTTGAATCTTTTCCGTTTCTTACGTCGAACTGACGTTATTCTAAAGGTTTTATTTCTTCACGAGAACTATGAATGACAGTCAACACCTCAACCTGCTCTTCGTCTTCTTTGATCAGGTAGATAATCCGGTATGAGCCTTCGATCACTTCCCGCACTTCATTCAATTCGTACTCCCGCACGGTGCGCCCGGAGAAGGGAAAAGCAGCAATTTGTCTTGAGCGTTTGGTGAGACGATCAACCATCCGTCGGGCATATTCCGGCGAGGCTTGCGCCAAATAATCATGGAGGGCTGCAAGTTGAGCGACGGCAGCATCCGTCCACAGAACCTTCACGGTTGCAGCCCGAATTTGGCGCGCACTTCGGCGACATCCGTAACTTTCCCGGCTTCGCTATCGGCAAGCCCACGCTCGATAGACTGACGCACATAAATCTCGTGCATCAAATCATCCCACGTCATATTCTCAGGCAACTTTTCAATCAGCCGTCTGGCCTCTTCTTTAACGCTAGCCGTGCTCATGTGTATCACTCCTTTAATCCTTTTGTGAGAATGTGCGATACAGCGATTGGATGCCTATGTAGCTTTACTGAAACGGGCAATAGCCTGAGCAACGTTTTTGAAGATATTAGGTGCCGCTTCTACAAGTTCGCCAAGAGCTTTGTACGCATTTTCGATAAGCACTAGATCAAGTTCCCTCTCTAAAATGGCTACGTTTTTACGTGCTCTACGCGCGGCCCTGTTTCTGACCCTGCGCAACTTTTTTATTTGTTCTCTTCTATGTCTGATAAATTCAGCTTCACTCCCTTTAGGATCATTCCAAGAATGATACGTCTCCTCGAATCTTTCGAGGTCTTGCTATAAGGCGCGCCGAAACATTGAGCCATCAGGAATAGCACTCGCACAATTTACCACTTGACCTAACGCTAGCTTAACCTGATTGCATTGTTCATCTGTTAGCCCATAATTTTGGGCATTGACCAAATCATTCATGAGCATGACAAGCGCATCTTCTCGCAGGCGTTTGAATGCCCATAACGGCGTGCCACGTTGAGCAGCAATTGCGGTCTTATTCTGAGGCATCGGTTTTTCTCCATTCGTAAGGGTTTAGAGCAAGAGATTACAGTTCATTGCTTGTAAGGAATTTAGATCGGTTTTCAATTGAACGTACGGCGTGAGACTAATCCAGATCCCTCTGGTTGCTTATCCAGCGGAAGCTGGCTGTTCGTTCTATCCATACACGCAATTGAAAACCGATCTAGCTTAACCAAT
>JBPCIP010000077.1:0-27519 GCA_051006195.1 Pyrinomonadaceae bacterium | reverse complement strand
GGAACTTTCGGCAATGCGCCGCGCAATTCCATCATCGGTCCGCCCGTCAATATTTTCGATTTTTCGGTCAACAAGACGACGCGGATTGTTGAAAATGTTTCGCTGCAATTTCGCGCCGAAGCGTTCAATCTTTTCAATCGTCCGAATTTCAGTTTGCCGAATGTGGATCGAAACAGTTCCGCTTTCGGCGCGATTAGCGAAACACCAGACATAACGGCGGGTAATCCGCGTCTGGGCGAAGGCGGACCGCGCGTGCTTCAGTTCGGTTTGAAATTGATTTTTTAGCGTGGGGAAAACGGTTAGAAAAAGAGGACAAGCAGAACTGGAAATCAAATTTAGGACTTACGCAGTTTGGGCAGAAACACGAGCCTGAGCGAGTGTGTCAGCCGGCCACACGCTTCTTAACAGTCGCGTTTCCGCCTTCTTGCGTAAGTCCTAAAAGTGTCGAAACACAGGTGCAGCACAGGGGTGAGGAGATTGTGGAACGACAACCGGAGTCGGCGTTGTCGCCGCAGGTTGCTGGCTCAATCAAGCCCTCAGCGAACAAAGACACAGGGCACAGAGCACACAGTAAGAAGAAAAAGGTTTTCATGTTACTCATCACCGGTTATTCGATGTGCAGCGGTTCAATCACAAAAACGGGGAAACCGTGGGCAGTATATCTCTGCTTGATAACTTTATCTATGGTGAGCCCCGAACTGTGAGTTGGATGAGACGTGATGTTAAAATCAACGGGCAATGAATCAAGCAGTACATCTCATGGGATTGAATGGGGTCGAGTTGTCGGCGTTCGTCGAGAGTTTGGGCGAGCCTGCGTATCGCGGGCGGCAGTTGTTCGGCGCGCTCTACCGGCGGCGTCTGCGTTCGTTTGCGGAGATGACGGACTTGTCGAAGAGTTTTCGCGCAGCGTTGGCAGAGCGCGCGACGGCAGCGACGTTAGAAGTCGAATCTCGCTACATCTCGGAGGATGGGACGCGGCGTTATTTGCTGAAGACTCACGACGGCCTGCCCGTCGAGACCGTGTTCATCCCTGAAGAGCGGCGCGATACCATCTGTTTCTCATCGCAATCGGGCTGCCCCTTGCAGTGCTCTTTCTGCCTGACGGCGAAACTCGGACTGTTGCGCACGCTTACGGCGGGCGAGATCGTCGAGCAGGTTATCATCGCCTTGAACGATGCTTACGGCGTGGGTGCGAGGACGCCGCGCGGGACGAATCTCGTCGCGATGGGCGCGGGCGAACCGTTCCTCGCCTTCGAGTCGCTGATGAAAGCTTTGCGCATCATGGCCGACCCCGCCGGGTTACACATCGTGCCGAACCGCGTCACTGTCTCGACCGCCGGCGTCGTGCCGCGTATTCGCGAACTCGCGGGCATCTCCGACCGCCCGCATCTCGCCATCTCGCTCGCCGCCCCGACGGATGAACAGCGAAACGTCCTGATGCCGATCAATAAGAAGTGGCCGCTCGCGGAATTGCTCGATGCGTGCAAGGAATTCGAGTCGTCTTTGAAGCCGGGCGAGCGTTTCACCTTCGAGTACGTGCTGCTCGACGGCGTCAACGATACGGACGAGCACGCGCGGCGGTTGGCAAATCTGCTAAATCGTCATCAACTGCGCGCGAAGGTGAATTTGATTCCGCACAACCCGGCTGATTCTTTGCCTTATCTCCCGACGCCGCTCGCACAGGTCGGGCGATTCCAGAACATCCTTGCGGCGAAAGGCATCCACGCATTCGTGCGTCGCCCGCGCGGGCGGGACATCTATGCCGCCTGCGGCCAACTCGCCGCGCGCCGTCCCGTAAACAACCCCGCGCCGCCGACACTGCATCAACTAAGCTGACTCTCTCAAGTCAGAACTCAAACAGACTGGAAGCTGATAATGATCCGAAAAATATTTTTACCGCGCATCGCTCTGCCCCTCGTCGCCGCCGTGCTGCTCGTCGCGACTCAGACGCCCCGCCGCGTGGCTGCCGGAGTCGCCGCCGCCGCCGCGCCCGTCGTCGTGCAAGCCAACATCGGCGTCAACGGTTTCTTCTCCGCCGACAAAGCACAGCGCGGGCGCATCGTGCAGGTCGCCATCGTGCTCGATATCCCCAACGGGTTTCATGTCAACGCGAATAAGACCGCTAAATTCTCGATCCCGACGACGGTTAAAATCGACGCGCCGACGGGGTTGAAAATCAGCCCCGTCGCTTATCCCCGCGCCGTGGTGCGCCGTCTCGGTTTCTCGAAAGATGCTTTGCCGCTCTACGAAGGCCGCGCCGTGATGCGTTTCAACGTCACCGTTCCGCCCAACTTTGAGACGGGACTGACGGAACTGCGCGCGAAGGTCAACTATCAAAGCTGCAATAACGAAGTCTGCTTTCCGCCGACCACGCGCGAAGTCAAACTCGGCATCAACGTCGTCGGCGCGAACGAACCCGTCAAGCGCATCAACGGACAATTCTTCGGCGGAAGACGATGAATGCTGACGGTTTTCAGTTTTGAGTTTTCAGTGAAAGATATTTGCTTTGATCTGAAAACTCAAAACTGAAAACTCAAAACAGTCTTTCATTCATCGCTTCTTCCGATCACTGCGAGCTGTCGTCCGGTTCGACCGTAGAGGGTTTTCTCGCGGCGGTATGAGAAGAAGAGATCGTTGCGGCAGATGGTACAGAAGGGCGTGGTGTGAATGCGCGTCGGTGCGACGCCCGCGCCCGTGAGTTGTTGGTGATTAGCTCTTTGCAGATCAATGCGCGCGTGGCCGTCGCGCGTGGGCGTGAGAAGTTCATCCGCATCTGCGAAGCGGGCGCGGAAGGTGTCGATCACTTCGCTGCCGACCTCGTAGCAACAGACATTCGCGGCGGGGCCGATGGCGGCGCGCACATCTTCGGCGCGCGTGCCGTAGGCTTCGCTCATGCGTTCGAGCGCACGCAAGGCGATGGAAGCCGCCGTGCCGCGCCACCCGGCATGAACCGCCGCGCACGCACGGTTGCGCGCGTCGCCTAAGATGATGGGCACACAGTCGGCGGTCTGGACGCCGAGCAGGATGTTTGAGACGTTGGTCGTCAGCGCGTCACAGCGTTTTTCGTTGGTATCGAGAGCAATTGTCTCCTCGCGGATGCGCCGCACGTCTGCGCCGTGGACTTGCCAACAGGTCGCGAGCCGCCATTTCCTGTCAGGGTCTGGAAAGAGCGCGAGAAAGCGGCGACGGTTTTCGTGAATGTTGGCGGCGGCGTCTTCGTCGAAGCCCGCGAGGTTGAGCGCATCAGCCGGCATCGGGCTGCAACCGCCCGCGCGCGTGGAGAAAGCGTTGGCGAAGCCTTCCCCCTCTAACGGCGCACATCCTAAGGCGCGCACGCCTCCGCGTTCGCGCCAGTAAAAGCCGGCGCGGGCAAGCTGTTCCGAATTATCCGTGATCATCTCAATCGGCATCGACATCATCGAAGTGGCGCGCGTGCGCGCCGTCTTGCGCCGGACGCCGCGCTTCGTCGGGCGTGTCTTCACGCTCGGCGAGCGCGACTATTGCGAGCGGCGCGGTGTGGTTGCGCCGCAGCACTACGCCGCGCGTTTCGCCGCGAAAGAGGCCGCGCTCAAATCCCTCGGCACGGGTTGGAGCGGCGGCCTCGCATGGCAGGACATCGAAGTAATTTCCAACGCGGCGGGTGCGCCCTCGCTCCTCTTTCACAATTTGGCGCGCGAACTCTTCGACCGCTCCGGCGCAAACGCCGCGCACCTCTCCATCTCTCATACCACCGAACACGCCATCGCTCAAGTCGTCCTCGAACGCCGCCCCGCTGATGAATAATTGTCTTGTGAAATTGTAACGCAGAAACTCGCTGTCGCTCATTCCCTCAAACAATATCTACGCATAACGCTTCAGCCGTCTGCGAGCAGCACCCGTAATTGCAGCAAAGGATGATGACACCTTACGGAGCGGTTGGCTGCAAGCGAAGCAGTGGATCGCATATGTCATCACCGATTGACAACTGCAATCGCGTCAACTTCGATGAGAAATCCTTCCTCAGCTAAGGACTGCACTCCCAACCATGTGCTGGTCGGCAAATTCTTTTGCGGGAAATATCTCCTCAACGCACTCGTCACCAGAGCCGCATCCGCAGGCTTGTAATCTTTCACATAGATATTCAGTTTCACGACATCTGCCGCCGTCGCCCCTGCCGCGAGCAATGCTGTCTCTAAATTCCGGAACGCCTGCATCGCCTGAAGGCTCAACTCCCCTTCGCCAATCAAATTCTTCTCTTTATCTACTGCGACCTGACCGGAAATATAGATGGTTTTAACAGCGCCGTTTGGCACAATGACGATCTGAGAGAAGGCTTGCTCCCAGTTCGGCAAAGCGGGCGGATTGATGAACTCCTTCTCCATGAGCTAATCAATACTCTACTCGGATGACACAAAGCAATCCGATTCAACGCTTCTGATTCTGCTCCGAGACAATTCGCATCTCGTTGGTTAGACGAGCGCGCCCGTTACGAGTGGCTTCGACGTGTGTCGTGTGAATTGAAGGTGTGATGACTATGGTGTTGGTCGTTGTCTCCGCGTCGCGCGAGGCATAGGCGCGTGACGCTCTTACGGCAGGCAGAGAGGCGTCTTGCGGTTGCAAGTCGCTGGAGGCGTCCTCAAGTTCCTGCGATTCGTCAGCAGCCAGAAGCGGGAAGTGCGGTTGATGCGTAAAGCACTCGGAAGTGGGAGCGAGCGCGTGACTGACGGCGATGCGTTCGCGTCGCGGGCAAGAGGGCGAGGCGAGTTGTCCGCTGTCAGGATCGATCTCGACGGAGACGATGCCCGCCGGACGAAGGAAAGCTGCGCCGCCGAGTTCGGGACGGAGTTCGACCGCGTCCCGCACAAACTCGGACCAGACGGGAAGCGCGCTTTCCGCTCCGGTCAATCCTAGTTGCCGGTTGTCATCAAAACCGACCCACACCACGCAGACGAGGTTGGGCGTGTAGCCGACAAACCAGCCGTCGCGCGAGGTGCCGGTCTTGCCCGCGAGCGCGGACAGTTTCAACATCCCGCGCGCCCCGCGCGCCGTGCCCTGCTCAATGACGTTCGTGAGCATGTCCGTGATCATGTGAGCCGTCGCCGGTTGAACGACCGGCGCGGAGGAAGGCGCAAATTCTTCGATCAATCTTGCGCCTTCGGCGTCGAAAGCGCGCGTGATGGCCGAGGCGCGCGTGCGTTTGCCGTCGTTGACGAACGCTGTATAAGCCGAAGCGATCTCCAACGGCGTCGCTTCAGTGGCGCCGAGCGCGAGCGATGGATACGCGGGAGCTTTCGGCAATCCGAATTTTTCGGCTAGCGCGGCGACGCGCGGCAAGCCCGCTTGCAACGCGAGATCGACCGTCACGACGTTCAGCGATTTCGTCAGAGCCGTGCGCATCGTCACGTCGCGCATCGCATAGCCGCCGCCGTAGTTGGCCGGACGATAGGCGGGGCTATAGCGGTCGTAAGTGAACGCGCGCGGTGCGTCCGTGAATAGACGGACGGGCGAGATGCCGCCCTCAATCGCCGCCGCGTAGACGAAAGGTTTGAAGACGGAACCGGGCTGGCGACGCGCGTCCGTCGCGCGATTGAGTTGCGACTCGCCGTAGTTTTTACCGCCGACCATCGCAAGCACATGGCCGGTTTGCGGGTCGAGCGCGACGAGCGCGGCCTGCGGGCGGGCGTCACGATTTTTGTAAACCTTTTCGAGTTGCGCGAGTTGTCGCGCCACGGCCTGTTCGGCAAGTTGTTGCAACTCAAGATCAATGGTGGTGTAGATGCGTAGACTGCCCTCGTCCGCATGGCCGTTCGTTTGCAGTTGGGCTTCGACGGTGCGGTTAACGTAATCGACGAAGTAGGGCGCAGTCGCTTGAGCTTTCGGATCGACGGGCGCGACGTTGACCGCTTCGTTCATCGCCGCTTGCGCCTGTTCACCTGTCAGTGAATTATCGCGCAGCATCGCGGCGAGCACCGCATTGCGCCGGGCGCGCGATTGTTCCGGGCGGCGGTCGGGCGCATAGCGCGCGGGACTTTGGATCATCCCGGCGATGGTCGCGGCTTCCGCGAGTGAAAGGTGCGCCAATTCTTTGCCGAAGTAGACGCGCGCCGCTTGCCTGACGCCGCGCACGGCGAACGCGCCGCGCTGCCCCAGATAAATTTCGTTGCAGTAGAGCGCGAAGATGTCCTGTTTGGAGAGACGGCGTTCGAGCGCGGCGGAGAGCATCGCCTCGTTGAACTTGCGCCGCAAAGTTCGCTCCGGTGTGAGGTAAGTATTCTTGACGAGTTGCTGCGTGATGGTCGAGCCGCCCTGATGCTCCGGCGCGCTGCCCGCTTTGCCGCCGTCGCCCGTCCAACTCAACAGCGCACGCCCGATGCCCGTCACATCGAGGCCGTGATGATCGAAGAAACGGCGATCTTCGATGGCGCGGATCGCCGCAATGAGCACGGGCGGAAGGTCTGCGTAAGAGAGCGTCGCGCGTGCGCCCGTTTTCGTCGCGGCGTCGTTGGTCAAAGTCTCCGGTTCGAGCGCGAAGGAATCAAGCGAGAGGCCGTCGCCCGTGATCTCGCCGATGCGCCCCTTGCGATCAAACTCGACGCGCACCACTTCGGGCGAATAACTTTGCGCCCGCTCCGGGCTCATGCGGCGCGGATTGATCTCAACTGCTTCGTTATTGACGCGGAACGCGCCGCTCCACACGTCGCTCGCGGACTGTTCGATATAACCGACCCGGCGCAGTGTTTCGACGAGACGTTCGCGCGTAAAGTTTTGACCGGCGCGCAAAGTGCGAGGCGCGGCGTAAATCCCGGCGCGGCTCGTCAAGTAACCTGAAGCCAGGCGTGCATCGATGGTGTGTGCTGCGCCGTCGTAGCAGTAGACGAGGAAGGCGGCGGCACACATACACATGGCAAGCGCACCCGCGCCGGCCAAACGCAACCACCGACGCCATTTGCGCGTCTGCCGCACCTGCGTCCCGGCGATTCTTTTCGGCTTCAACAATCGCCTTGCCCCGCGTGGCTCCGATGTGATTTCAATTGTCATGATTAAAATCTGTCCGCCGTCAGTTACCCTTTGTTAGTTTGGACAACTACATCTTTAGCAGCTTACTCGTCAGTCACGAACAACGGACGACGGGCAACTTATTGAACGCACGCAGCCCTGCCTTCGAGATTCTGATCCCGTGCTGAAAGTTCGCCGCTCTATGATGTGATTGATAAATGACTAATCGGCGTCGAATTCTGCGAACCGTCTCGCCGCACTAAGTTATGAGGGCAGCTTTAACGCGCAACGGACGCGCTCAGAGACGGCGCATCCGGCTTGCTCTGCTGGCTGCTGCTGCTGCTGTCGTTCTCGCTGGTTGTGCTTGATTCGGAGCCGGCCCACTGGGAGAGAGCCGCCGTCGAGATGGCGAACGTGATCATGATCATGATCATGGCGATTAATTGCGTCAGGCTATCTCTTAATTCTTTCATTGCTGTTTCACCCTCCATGACGTTTCCCTGACAGAGGTGTTGAGCAATGTTTGTGCCAGCCCGGCGAGCGATACCTCCTGTGCCTGGGGCGCGGGCTTTGCGGGGCTATTTTGCAGAGAATTTAGAAGCGGCGGGAAAACTTTGACGGAATCGTGTGATGGCAGCACATCAATTTGCGTCGTGTTTCGGTACGGCACAAAGAAAGCTCGGACGAGAATCAGCGTTCCGAAACAATCCGCTTACGATTGAGATGGGCGATCTTTGCTCTCTTCAGGCGTTCGGCGCGTGGTTATGCCGTGATGGTCGCGACGCTCGCGCGTAGGTCGATGAAGCATACGTTGGAGCCACGTCGGATGTTCTTCGACGGCGGGCGGCGCGAGCAACGCTTTGATGGCGGGCAGCGACTCGAGCGCCGCTGCTTCGCCCGCCGCGAGCAGTTCGCGTGCGCGCGTCATCTCGTCCCAACGGATGTGGCCGACCTTCGGCTTGATAACAATGTCGGCGTGCCGCCCTTCATGATGTGAGACCGTGCGCTGCACCACCATGATCGACTGGAAAAGCACGCCGATGGCCGACTGCGGCGGCCCCAGAAATTTCGCGCCCTCGGCATTAACGTCCACCGCGATGACGATGTCGGGGCCGAGCGAGCGCGCGGCGGCGGCGGGCAGATTGGCGACGAGTCCGCCATCGACGAGTTGTCGCCCGCGTGCGTCCGTGACGGGCACGTACCAACCGGGCACGGCGCAACTCGCGCGAATCGCAAACGCGAGGTCGCCTTCGCCGCGCATGACTACGGCCAGACCCGAATGCAAATCGGTGGCGACGGCGGCGAAAGGAATCGGCAAGTCTTCAAAACGCGTGAGGGGAAAACGTGCGCGGATGTATTCTTCCATGCGCGCGTTCGACTGCACGCCGAGCCGCGAGAGCGTCATCCGCCCGAAGTTGCGCCAGCGCATCTCGCGCCCCATTTCTTCGAGTTCCGCCAAACACATCCCGGCGGCAAACGCCCCGCCGACGAGCGCGCCCGCCGAAGTGCCCGCGATGCAATCGACGGGGACGCCCGCCTCCAATAGCACCTTCAGCACGCCGACATGTGCCACGCCCCGCGCCGCGCCGCCCGACAGCGCCAGCCCCACGCGTAATCTCTGATGTTTTTGCCCGGTATCTTTGCGCCACATAACTAAGGAAGTGACAGGTGATGAGTGATGGGTGATGAGTTAAAGCAAAGGTGTTTACTTATCACCCATCACCCATCACTCATCACCCATCACTGTTTTATCACACCGGATTGAGGATGATGATCTCGGCGCGGGTGCGGGCGTCTTCGAGGAAAGCGTCGGTGTCGGATTCGATCTTGCTTTCGGTCAGCGTCCGTTCGATTTCGGGCGTCGCCTGTTCGAGCGTGGGGACGATGCGCCCCGGCGATTGGCGGCGGTGGCGCGGGACGTACACGTCGCGATAATAATCCGCGACCTCCGCTGTGGAGATGATGGTGAAAGAGCGGAAGCGGAAGTTGAGATAATTTTCGATCTCGATGCGCTCTCGGACGATGTCGCGCAGTTGCTCGGCGGTGAGGCCGACGCGGGTGATGCGTTCGTAGAAAGCGGCCTGCGAGGGAAAGCGTTTGACGAGTTCGTTCGTCTGCTTCTCGACCTCCGCATCACTCGGCGTGATGGTCGGGAGTCGCCCGGCTTCCTGCGCGATGAGCCGTTGGTCGATCAGGAGATTCAAGACACGCTGCAAATCTTCGGAGCGCGGGGAGTCTATCGGCGTGTCCGGTTGCAGGGCCAACTGCCAGAGCAGGTCCGTGTAAGTGATCAACTCGCGGTTGTTGATCGTCGCCACCCAGCGGTCAACTATTTCCTGCGCGGAAGCCGGGGCAGGGGAAAGGGTAAGGGAGAAAGGGGAAAGGATCAGAGCCATCAACAACGTGCGCGCCGCCTTGCTGAACTTCCTCACTGGAACTTTTCGACTCATCATTTTCATTACGCTTTACTCATCCCCCTTTCCCAAAATTAGAACGCTTGCCCGAAGCGGAAGTGAATTTGGGCGCGCCGGGGACGAATGATGGCGGGCGCGCCGAAAGCTTGCGGCAGTTCAAACTGGGGCGGGTTGAGCAAAAAGCCGTAATCGACGCCGAGCGCGCCGACGGGCGTTTTGAGGCGCAGACCGAGGCCGACCGTGTGCGTCCATTCGACGCGCAGGTTGTTCGTGTTTGGGCTGTCGCCGGGGCGACGGTCGTTGCGCCCGAAGATGTCGCCGATGCGCCGGAAGACGTTGCCGCCGTCGTAGAACGGCACGATCTGAAAAGTTTTCGTCAGCGGCACGCGCGCTTCCAGATTGACGACGGCCATCGCGTTGCCGCCGATGGGCACGGTGAAAGGGTTGAGCGTGATGGGTTCGCCCTGGCGGTTGCGGAAGACGCCGCCCGCGCAGTTTCTCACATCGAGCAGAGTGCGGTCGTTCGTGCCGCTCGGACAGATCGCGAGGCGCGGCCCGGCCTCTTCAAATCCGAAGCCGCGCAGAGAGGTCGAGCCTCCCGCGAAAAATCTCTCGCTGATCGGGAGCGTGCGGTCAACGTCGTCGATACGGTTGTCGCCGTCGCGGTCGCGCGGGCTGAAGAGGTTGGCGAGGCCGAGGTTCAGGTTGACGGCGAAGACCGTCCCGCGCACGCTCGACGTCAAACCGCCGAGCAAGCCGCCGCGCCGCTCCGTGATGAGCGATGTGTCGGGGCCGCCGCCGAATCTGAAATAGCGGCGATAAGTGGCGAGCAGTTTGGTGAACGAGAGATTGCCGCCGAGTTGCCTGATCGCGACAGCGTAATCGACCGTGAAGAATTCGCCGCGCGTCGGGTCGAACTGGCGGTCGCGCGTGTCGCGCGTGAGCGTCGCGCCGAAGCGCGAAAGGCGCACGGCACGGTCGGGTTGGAGCACAGGGGCAACGAGCAGGCTCCCGATGTTGCGCAGGCGCACGTCTTCGTAGTTGTAGCGCAAAAACAGGATCGTGCGCGAACGCTGTTGGAGGATGCGCTGCGATTCGATATTGAAGGTGAAACGGTTGATGGTCGGCTCGCCCGTGCGCTCGCCGAACTCGTCAATCGGGTTTCCCTCTTCGTTGAGGCGCTGGACGATGCCGAAGTTGCCGCGATCAATGGTCGAACGGAAGAAGCGCGTGACGTTGATGTCGCGCTGGTACTGGGCGGAGATGGTGAGCGGCGAAAATTTCGTCTGGCCGTAGGTGCGAAAGCGCGGGTCGAAGTATTCGAGCCGGAAGAGTTGCTGGCGGCGGCTGGCGCGCGTGCGCAGGGCGGCCTGCCGCAAGCCGCCGAAGAGGTTGTTGTTGCGCAGTTCAAAGAGTCCGAGCGGACCGGCATCGGTGGAGTAGCCGCCGCCGTAGTCCAGGCGGTTCGGTCGGTTTTCTTCGAGGTCGATGATCACGTCGCGCCGCCGGAAGCCGGAAGCGGTTTCGCCCGCCGACTCGGTGCGGATGATGACTTGCCGGAAGGCGTTCGTCTCATAGAGCACGCGCTCGGCTTCGGCGAGATTATCGGAGCGCAACACCTCGCCTTCCCGGAGCGGGATGGCTTCGAGAATCGCCTCGCGCTTTGTGCGCAACAATGCGTCCGGCCTCGTGCCCTCGTTGCCGTTGATGATGATGCGGTTGATGAAGACTTTGCCGCCCTCCGTGATGTTGTAGACGAGGCGCACCTGTTCGTCGTCGCCTTTGCGCGGCAACTCGACGATGTCCACCCGCACATCGGCGTCGATGTAGCCGTTGCGCGCGTAGAGCGTGCGGATGCGCTCGCCGTCGGCGCGGGCGAGCGTGCGCGCGAAAGGCCCTTCGATGATGGTGCAGGGTTCGCTGCGCTGGCCCGCCAACCGGCACGGTTCATCGCGCAGACGCTCCGCCGTGTAAATTTGATTGCCGCGCACCTCGACGCCCGCCACGCGCGTGAGCGGTCCTTCGGTGACGGCGAACGTGATGATCAAATTCTCGCTGTCGATCTGGACGCCCTGCCGGACTTCGGCCACAGCCTTGCGATAACCGAGATCGCGCATGCGCGCTTGGACCGTTCGCTGGTCAGCCTGCAACAACTCCCGACTGGTGTAGCCGCGCCCCGAACCGAGAAACGGAATCAAGCCGAGCACGCTGGAGGTTTCTGAGCGGAGGTCATCAGCGAGGTCTTCGTAACTGAGTTTGTCCGTGCCCTCGATGCGAATCTCGGTAAGTTTGAAGCGACGCCCGCGCTCGACCACGTAGTTGATGTTGACGGTGCGCCCGCTCAACTCCAGCGGGTTCAAATTGTCGCACGCGCCGGGTTGGACGAGTGGGTTCTCAATCGGGTTGATGAGCGCGGCCAGCGTCCCGGCATCGGTATTCGCTGTCGTGGTTGCCGCCGCATTCGCATCGGTCGGTGCGGCGGTGTCGGCGTCGTTGTTCGGCGCAATGATGGGCGCGGGTTTATCCACTGCGCAGGTCGCCGTCACGTCGGCGAAGAAATAGCCCTGCTCTTGCAGATGATTTTGCAGCCGCCGCGCCCCTTCAATGATGGCCGCCTGATCGATGCTGCCCTCGCGCCGGACGGGCAGCAGTTCGCGCCTTTTCTTATCGCCCACTTCATGGCCGGTCACGTCCACGTTGACGCGCGGGCCGATGCCGCCCGTCAGAGTCACCGTGATCGTGTTGCGCGCCGCGTCGATGACGGTCTGCGGTTCGCTCAACTGCGGCGCAAGATAGCCCTCTTCCATGATGGCGCGGCGGATGCGACCGAGGTCTTCGCCAAGCGCGGTGCGCGTGAAGGGCGCGCCGGGCGCGAGCCGCAAGGTGGGGCGCACGGGCGCGTCGTTAAAACCGGTAACTTTGATATTGAACGCTTCGACGCGCGCCTGCTCGCCGGGATTAATTTGATAAGTGACGACTGCGCCCGTGCCCGCCGCGTCAACGGTGCGCGTGAAATTCACGTCGGCGCGAAAGAAGCCGCGGTCGCGCAGGTAGATTTGAATCGCATCGGCTCCGGCTCTGAGCGCTTGTTCGGAGACGCGCGCCCCGGGGTCGAGCAAGTTGAGCCGGGCGCGCAATTCGTCGGTAGTGATGGGCGCGTCCGGGGGCGTCAGCCCCACGTCAAGCCGCACATCCGTGACGCGCACTTGCGGCTTGACGACGAAGCGCAAAGACACCGGATCGACCGCGCCTGTCGTCCCGCCCGGCGGCGCGTCGAACGCTTCGACCCGCACGTTCTCCACCCGCCCCGAATCGAACAACGCCTGCAAAGATTCGCGCACCCGCACGGCGGAGAAGGTCGTGTTCGGCGCGACCGTGAGCAACCGGCGCAAGTCAGCCTCCGCCGTCGCGTCGCGCTGCGCGCCCTCGTACACGATTTCCACGGAGGCGATGGTGCGTCCCTCATACTTGCTCAGATCAAGCACGCCGCCGCGAGGCGCGCCGATAAGACCTCCGCCGCACGCGACGAGCAAAATAAAAGCGAGGATGAAACGACGATAAAGCACTAAGTTTGTCCGTGGTCCGTGGTCCGTGGTCAGTAATTAGTGGTCAGTTGTTTTTGCCTCTTGCCGAAGCTGAGACTTTCATCTTTAGCCCGCCGCCTGCGCTACACAAACAACTGACTACTGACAACTGACCACGGACGGCCTTCAAAATCTCTTCCTAAACCGAATTTCAAAACTAAAATTGTCTCGCTGCGAGCGCAGCGTGCTGCTGCCTCCCTGCTCGTACTGCGCGATGAAGGAGAGCCGATCCGAGACGCGATATTCGAGCGCGACCACTTGATTTTGATCCGTCGTCACGTTGGTCGAATAAGTCAGACTCAAATTGCGATTGATCTGCCGCCCGACGGTGAGCCGCGCCGTCGGACTCGCGCCCGCCCGTCCCGCAATCAACGGGTCGATCTCGAAGCGGTTCAAGCCGAACAATTTATCCGTGGCTTTTTGCACGGGATTGTTGATGAGAGTGTCGGTCAACAAACTCGTCGCCGTGCCGAAGCCGGTCTGCGCGAGCGTCGAACCGCCCTCTTCACTGCGATTGAGATCGCCTGTCGTAATCAACGCGACGACATCTGATTGCGGCAACGCCGGGTCGCTTCTGACGACGGCGGTGGGCGACGAAAGCGGCCCCGTCAAGCCGACGGTGACGCGATAGCCTTTGATCTCCGATTCGGCCTGAATGTTCAGGATGGGGTCCGCGTCGCGGCGGGCGGGCAGGTCGATGAAGGCGCGCGTCAATTCGTAACGGTCGTTGCGGAAATTAAGCGTGCCGCGCGTGGCGGTGATGCGCCCGCCGATGATCGGCTCCTCCGCCGTGCCGCGAATCTGCACGGCGAGCGAGCCGACCACATCGGCCAAATTGTTGCGCACAACGAGCGCGTCGCGTCCTTCGACGCGCAGATCGAGCAGCAGATTTGCGCCCAACCCGCCTTCCCCTCCGCTGTCGCCGCTTTCGCTGATCGTGGCTTCGCGGCGGCGGTTGATGAAGTCGGCCAGTTCGATGTCTTCGGTGTACTCGGCACGACGCAAATTGACGAGGCCGGAGAGGGAAGAGAGTATCTGCCCCTGCGTCTTGCCCTGCAAAATGAGATCGGCGTCGGCGGTCGCGCGAATGTTCTGCGGCAAGGGCACGGTGACATTTTCGCCGCGCACGCTCAAGCGAAACTGCGTCGGCGTGAACCCGGCGAGCAGCGCGCCGCCCGTCACGTTGATACGACCGCCGCCGAGCGTGCCCGTCAGCGAATCGATCTGCGCGCGGTCGGCGGTGAAGCGCACGCTCCCGTTGATGTTCTGCACGGTCAAACGCTCGTCCGTCACCAGCGTCGAGAAAGACGCGCTCGCCACCGAAGCCGTCCCCGTCAGGCGCGGGTCTTCAAACGTTCCGCCGACGCGCACGCCGACGCGCGCCGTGCCCGCGAGGAAGACGTTTGGCGACAGACCGTTCAGGACGCGCAGATTGAGATCGCCGTCGATGGAGAAATTCTGGCGGCCTCCCGCGCCGAGCGCCGCCGAACCGCCGAAGATGACATTTGTGCCCGTTCCGGTGAATTGTGTTTTGTCGAAGACGATCTCATTCGGCGAAAACTGCACGATGAGCGGGTCGGCGGCGGCCAGTTGCACATCGGCGATCTGCAAGACCAATTGCGTGAACTGCGCCGTGCCGCGCAAGTTCGCAGCGGAGAAGGCGCGCTCGCCCTCTGCGTTCTCGCCGTAGAGCGCGCCCGTCGCGCGCAGCGTGCCAGTCGCGCGACCAGTGACGCGCACATCCGAATTCGGCAGGAGCGTGGCGAAGAGTTGCGTCAAATCTTGATTCGTCAACGTGGTTTCAATCGTCGTCATCAAGTCGTCGGTGCTCAGATCAACTTGCGCGGCGATGACCTGCGGCTGGCCGAGGATGCCGGTCGTGAGTTGCAGATCGAACTTCTGATTTTCGGTGCGCCCGACGATGGCGAGCGTGCCCGCGCTCTGCCCGTTGATCTTCACGTCGCGCCCCTCGCCGTTGAGTTGCACATTGAAACTGCGCGGGTCGCTCAGGACGCCCGTCGCGCTCGCCGTGAAATCAGCCGTGCCCGACACTTGCGGCGCGGCCCCGCCGGACAGTCCGGCCAGTACGCCCAGATTCACGCCCTTCCCTTCGGCTTGCAGATCGAAGCGTTGGGATTCGGTGTCAACAGTGCCTTTGGCCGTGACGCGTCCGGCGCGGAAGCGCGCATCGACGTTTTCGATATTGACGGTCGTGCCGTTGAAACTCGCTTTCGCCACGATCTCATCGAAGGGTTCGCCGCTGATGCTGCCCGGCCCAGAGCGGATGTCCGCGCTGCCGCTCAAAGCGCCGGGGATGCCCGACACGCTGACGCGCCCAGACGTGGGGCCGACGGTCGCGAGTTGCGAACTGAGATTCGATTGCCGTGAAGTCGGCAACGCGGCCAGAAGGCTGCCGATGTCGATGCGTTCAAGCGTGGCTTCGAGCGAGCCGGTGTTCGAGTTGTCGAGCGGGTAGTTCAAAGCGAACTGCGCGTTGCCGCCGTCGGGTTGCGTCAAACGCCCGTCGGGCACGCGCACTTCGGTCGCGGTTGATTCGACCGAGGCGGTGAGCGCGCCGAGATCACGACCGTTGACGAGGAGCGACGCGAGCGCGGCGCGACCGTTGACGAGCGGGGCATCGAGACTGCCGCTCACCGTGCCGTCGAAGTCCAGTCGGCCCGCGAGTTCGATTCCGTTATTGTTCAAATTCTCTTCGAGCGCGGGGATCAAATTCGACGCGACGAGCACGCGCTGTAGTTCCGCCGCATCGGTGGAAGCGAGGTTGACTTGCAGATTCGAGTCGCCCGCAAACGAGAACTGCCCGGTTGCCGTCAACTCGCTCGCGCCCGTGCGCAGGTTCGCGCGCTCAATCTGGAACAGCCCGCGATCCGCACGCAACGCGACTTCGCCCGTCAAAGGCGTGCGCCCGTCCGTATCGTTCCCCGTCTCGCCGCTGAATCCCACGCCGAGCGTGCCGCTCGCGGCCTCAAAGTTCGTCCCCGGCATCTGCAAATTAATTGTGCCCGTCGCCGCGCCCGCAATCGGCACGGCGCGCCCGGTCAGGACCGCTAACAGCCCGCCCACATCCAGCCCCTCAAACGCCGCGTTGACGCGCGACGCGCCGCCGCTCGATGTGCTGATGACGGCATCGCCGTTCGCCCGCCCGTTCAAGGCTTCGGCGGTGAAGTTGTTGAGTTGGACTGCGCTGTTCGTCGCCACCACGTTGCTGCGCGCCGTGCCGAGCGCGATCTCGCCCAGCACGCCGCCGCCGAGACTCAAATCCGCGCTCGCCCGGTAGCGACCCGAAGGCTCGACGACGAAGGCCGGGCGCGCGAGCCGGACGTTGTCCGCGCGCCCCTCGGTCGCGCCGTTTTTGAATGCGATGGCGCCGACGTTGATGTCGCCCGAAGAACCCGCGACGCGCCCGTTGTCCTGAATGGCGAGCCGCACGCCCGCGATATTGATCTGGCCGATGGTTGCGCCCGCCGCGTTCGCGCCGCGCACCAGGACGCTTCGAGCCAGCACGTTCGTTGTGCCCTCGCGCCCCGTCGCCGCAATGCCGCTCACGGTCACGCCGCCCAAACGCGCGCCGTTGGTCGTTAACGCGCCCGCGTTGAGGGTCGCCACCGTTGCCTCAAAATTCTTCCCGTCGTCCGATGCATTGAAGCGCACGCCGGAAGCCTGCGCGCCCGCGACCGTCGCGCCTTCGGCCTTGATGTTCCCCGCCGCCAGACGCGCGACGTTGCCCGTGATGCGCCCGTCGCGATATTCGGCTGAGGCGTCGCTCAAAATCAAATTGGCGATGGAAGTTGTGCCGGAGCGTGCCGCCGCCGCGCGCAGTTCGCCGAGGAAGCGGAAGTCGCTGCCCGTGCCCATCACGCCGCCGCGAATCTGGATGAGATTCAAATTAAACGCGCCCGCCGTGAGCATCTCGGCGACGGCGCGTCCCTGCACTTCATAGTTTTCGACGCCCTGCGCCGTGCCTTGCGCCGTCGCGTTCAAACCTCGCAAGCGAATGTTTCCGGCGGCGAGCGCGTCCGATTGAATCTGGCCGTCAACTTGAAAACGGTCGCCCTCGCCCGTCACCGTGCCGTTGAATCGACCCGCACCGCGCAATGGCGTTGCGGTCTGCAAGGTGTTCGACACCTGCGTCAGATCGACGGTCGAAGTGAGTTTCATCCGGTAGCGCAGATTGCGCCAGTCGTCCATCGTGCCTTCGAGCCGCGCTTCGGCGACGGGCGAGCGCAAAACTAATTCCTGTATCTCGGCGCGCGTCTGGTTGAGACGCAGGCGGCCTTCGATGTCGATGTTTTCGATGGGCTTGCCGTCGTAAGTGAAAGTGGAATTTGAGAGCGCGACCTGGACGCGGTTCATCCGGCTTTCGGCGGGCGCGTTCGGATCGTCCGGCTCGATCACGGCGCGCAAATTTCGCGCTTCGCCCGATAGCTCATGCCGCTCGTCGCCGTAATGGATGACGCCGTTTCTCAGTTCGATGCGCGCGGTCGAATAAGAGAAAGTGATGCGCTGGTTCTCGACGGGCGGCGGGAGCGTGAGGTGGCGAAAGTTCGATTGTCCCTCTGCGTCAAATTTAACCCACGCTTCGAGTCCTTCGATCTGGAGCGATTCGAGATTGATGTTGCGGCGCAGATTGAGCGCGAACAAATCTTCGATGCGAATGGTGGCGAGGATGCGGTCAACGTGTCCGAGTTTCTCGCCGGTCGTCTGGTCGTAGAGTTCGATCCCCAGCATCTCGACCGTGCGCGGGCCGAACTTCGTGTGAAACTCCTTGACCTCGGCGCGGATATTGTACTCCCGGAGCGTGCGGACGATTTGGTTGGCGATTAAGTTATCGACGCGCCCGGAGCGATAGAGCAAGAACGCGATGAGGACGACGAGCACCACACCGAGGACGATGGCGAGACCCGCGAACAGGGCGTTGCGCCGGTTGATGTAGCGACGCCACCGCCGGCGTTCGGCGGCAGCAGCAGCAGGTGGTGCGCCATCGCCGCCGCCGCTGTTGTCTTCGCGCACTTCGGCTACAGCGCCCGCGTCAGTCGCGGCGCGTTCCTCGCTCTTCTGCGGCGGCGAGGGCGCAGTCTCATTTGTTTCAGGTGATGACCCGGTGGAACGTTCGTCCCTGTCGTCAACAGGCATAATTATTATTGCGGATTGCCGGTTGCGGATTGCGGATTACAGAGGTTAAGAGACTGTCTGTCTTTTAATCCGCAATCCGCAACCGGCAATCCGCAATCGGCAAGAGAGTCAGTCCGCAATCCGCAATCCGCAATCCGCAATCGCCGCTGCCGCCGGTGAACCGAGCGGCACATGGCCGACGACTTCGAGTTCAAAGCCTTCGAGCGCGATCACTTTGGGAGGATGGTTCGTCAACAAACGGATGCGGCGCAGGCCAAGTTCGTGCAGGATTTGCGCGCCGACGCCGTAATCGCGATTCGCGCCGTAGCCAGTCTCGACGCTGGCTTCCTCGAAAGTGAGGTCGCGCTCGCGCATCAGGGCGTAGGTGCGTAATTGATGCAGGAGGTCGAGGCCGTGCTGGTGTTGTTTGAGATAGAGCACGACGCCGCGCCCCGCCGCCGCGATCTTCTCCAGCGCCGTGTGCAATTGAAAACTCGTGTCGTCCATCAGCGACCCGAACACGTCGCCCGTGATGTTTGCCGTGTGGACGCGCACCAGCACCGGTTCGTCCGGCGTCTCGACATCGCCCATCACCATCGCGAGATGCACCTCCGCATTGATGACATTCTCGAAGGCGGTAGCGCGAAATTGCCCGTAGACGGTTTTGATCTCGGCTTCGGCGGCGCGGCGCACAAGCGTCTCCTTCTGCATGCGATAGCGCACGAGAGCCGCTACGGAGATGATCTTCAAATCGTGCTCGCGCGCGAAGTCTCGCAGTTGGGGCAGGCGTGCCATCGTCCCGTCCGGGTTCATGATCTCGCAGATGACGCCCGCCGGGTAGAGTCCGGCGATGCGCGCCAGATCGACGCTGGCCTCGGTTTGACCGGGACGCACGAGCACGCCGCCCTTGCGGGCACGCAGCGGAAAGATGTGGCCGGGGCGTGCCAGATCGGACGGCTTCGTCTTGGGATCGACGGCGGTCAAAATCGTCGTCGCGCGGTCGGCGGCGGAGATGCCGGTCGTGACTCCCTTGCGCGCTTCGACGGAGACGGTGAAGGCCGTCCCCAGAAACGAAGTGTTATCGGCGACCTGCATCGTCAGGTGGAGTTCATCGCAGCGTTCTTCCGTGAGGGGCATGCAGATGAGGCCGCGCGCGTGCGTCGCCATGAAGTTGATCATCTCCGGCGTCACACGCTCGGCGGCGCAGACGAGATCGCCCTCGTTCTCGCGGTCTTCGTCATCGACGATGATGACCATGCGGCCATCGCGGATGTCGGCGGCGGCTTCTTCGATGGAGGAAAATGGCATTTGGGATCTTACTCGGCAACTGAATGATTGGGGAGTGGCGTAACGCCGCTATGGTAACCGAAAGCCATCATTTTTGCGACTCGCGATTTTGCCGCAAGCCGAATGCCTCATGCGAATTTTAGCTGACAGAGGAGAGAGGGTGCGAATGCGTGCAAAGGGGAGGCCGCGTGACCGCATGGGTGTGGGGAAATTCCGGCGGCATAGTTTACCTGTAACCGAGCTCAGCCAGTTTCTCCAAAGTCAGCCCGGACGCTTGTCTCGCATCATTCTGCCGCGCGCCGACCATGAGGATGCGTTCGACGTACTTGGCGATGATGTCAACTTCCAGATTAACCGCATCGCCGGGGCGCAGGCGGGAGAGGTTTGTGGCCGCCCACGTCTTCGGGATGACGGCGATCTCGAAATACTCGTCGGAGAGCGCGGCCACCGTCAGGCTGATGCCTTCGACCGACACCGAGCCTTTGAAGACCAGATAACGCGCCAACTCCGGCGGGTAGGCGAGGCGCACTGTCCACGAACCGCCGTGATCCTCCGATGAGAGGAAACGCCCCCGCCCGTCCACATGCCCCTGGACGATGTGGCCGCCGAGCCTTGTTGCAGGTGTGACGGCGCGCTCAAGGTTGACGACCGACCCGGCACGCAAACCGCCCAGCGTCGAACGCTGCAAAGTCTCGCGCGACCCGTCCGCCGCAAACGTTTCCCGGTTCACTTCGAGCGCGGTCAGGCACACGCCGTTGACTGCGATGGAATCGCCCTCGCTCGTCCCCTCCGTCACCGTGCGCGCCTCGATGCGAATCCGCACGCCCTCGCCGCGCTTCTCCAAACCCAGCACGCGCCCCAATTCTTCGATGATGCCTGTGAACATGTAAATGTTGATATTACCCTTCTCCGCCATTTTACTGACGCTCGCGGACGACTTCCAGCAAGCGCGCGAAGACTTCGTCGATGGAGAGATCGGTGGTGTCGATGACGACGGCGTCTTCGGCGATGGAGAGGGGCGAGTCGGCGCGGGTGGAATCGCGCGTGTCGCGCGTGTTGATGTCGGCGAGGGTGTCGGCGAAAGTGAGATCGGGTTCTTTGCGATGGTCTTCGTCGTAGCGTCGTTGGGCGCGGGCTTCGGGGACGGCGGTGAGGAAGAATTTCACATCGGCACCGGGAAAGACGATGGTGCCGATGTCGCGCCCGTCCAGCACGACGCCGCTCCCTCGCGCGCCCATTTCGCGTTGGCGGCGGACGAGGTCGCGGCGCACCGCCGGGATCGCCGAGACGATGGAAGCGAGGCGCGTGATCTGTTCCGCGCGAATCTCTCCCGACACGTCGTGCCCGTCGAGCAGGACACGCAAACTGTCGGGGTCGCCCGCGAGTTCGATCTTCGCCTGCGCAGCAACTCGCGCCACCCCATCCGCGTCGTTCGCGTTGACATTCGCCGCGACGACGGCGAGCGCAACGGCGCGGTACATCGCGCCCGTGTCCACATAGAGCAGGCCGAATTCGCGCGCGAGCATCCGCCCCAGCGTAGACTTCCCCGCCCCGGAAGGGCCGTCGATGGCGATGAGCATTGGTCGAGACATAATAGTGTGCAGCGAGCGGTAAGCAGTAAGGGGCGAGCAAGGTTTTTAACTGCTGGCTGCTCGCTGCTCACTGATAACTTTCCTTAAAGCGGCGAGAGCCCGGTCGATGTCCTCGCGCGAAACGTCGTAGTGCGTGACCATGCGGATGGCCGTGCCGAAACCGGAGGCGAGGATGCCGTGCGGGTGGAGGCGTGCGCAGATGTCGTGCGCCGCGAGGCCGGTCTCCGCCACGTCGAAAATGACGATGTTGGTGACGACGCGCGCGGGGTCGAGTTTGACGCCGGGAAGTTCCGCCAGACCTACGGCGAGGCGGCGCGCGTTGGCGTGGTCCTCGTGCAACTTCCGGGGCGTCTCTTCGAGCGCGACGAGTCCGGCGGCGGCGAGCACGCCCGCCTGTCGCATCCCGCCGCCGAGCAATTTGCGCCAGCGTCTCGCTTCGTCGATGAAAGCGCGTGTGCCCAGGAGCATCGAACCGACGGGTGCGCCCAAACCTTTCGACAAACAGAACATCACTGAATCGCATGGACGCGCGAGCGCGGCCACCGTTTCATCGAGCGCGGTGGCGGCGTTGAAGATGCGCGCCCCGTCGAGATGCACCGGAATATTGAGGGCGTGTGCGCCCGCGCAAATCTCTTCGGTGCGGGCGCGCGGGAGCACGGAACCGCCCGCGAGGTTATGGGAATTTTCGAGCGCGATGAGTCCGGTCGGCGCGACGTAATATGCGCCGCCCGAATGAATGGCCGACTCGATCTCCGGCCAGTTGAGGATGCCGCTCCCGTCCGCGCTCCTGACGGGGCGCGCGAGCGCGCCTGCGATGGCGGACATGCCGGCCATCTCATAATTGAAGATGTGGCCGCGCTCTTCGATGACGACTTCCATGCCCGGTCGCGTGTGCAGTTTGACCGCGATCTGGTTGCCCATCGAACCCGTCGGCACGAAGATCGCGGCCTCTTTCTCGAACACTTCAGCCGCGCGCTCCTGCAAACGATTGATGGTCGGGTCTTCGCCGTACACGTCATCGCCCACTTCGGCCTCACTCATCGCGCGCCGCATCGCGGGCGTCGGTTTAGTTACCGTGTCACTGCGTAGATCAATAAATGCCATGAAATTTATTTTATCTCTTCAACTGAAATGAGCTTTTGATTTATTCGCAAATCAAATTTACTTCTACACCTTCATTTTTAAGACGCGCAATCAGCTCGCTGAAGTCTTCTACCATCTGACATGCTTCCAAACTCATTGAAGCTACGCATTTGATTCTCACGATGTACGGCACTTCTATTTTATTGATGTCCCCTGTACCTATGCTGTCGTTCAAGGCGTTCAGGTTACGACCGTGCCAATCAGGCGCACCGACGGCCTGAAAAAACGCATCGTAAAAATCGTCCTGTGTTGCCAGTCACTACCATCTAAAACAATTCCGCGCACGTTTGATTTCCTCCTCAAACGAAAGCGGCGAACACTTCATTCGAGAGCAGCGCGCCGTCCGGTGTCAGGCGCAAATTGTGGTCGTTGAGTTCGATGAGTCCGGCTTCCCGAAAGCGCGAGAGGTCGGCGGCGTAGTCGCGCCTTACGTCCACGCCGAATTGCGCGTGGTGCGCTGCGAGATCGACGCCGCGCAGAAGACGCAGGCCGAGGAAGAGGGCTTCCGCGCCCGCGTCGCGCGTCGTCAATTCGTTCGTCTCGACGATGGCGCGCCCTCGTGTTTCGATCAACTCGATGTAGCGCGCGGCGTCGCGTTCGTTCGACCAGCGCACTTGTTCGCCGTCGTAGGAATGCGCGGAGGAACCGAAGCCGTAGTAGGGCGCGGCGGTCCAGTATTTCAAGTTGTGGCGCGATTCGTAGCCGGGCCGGCAGAAGTTGGAAATCTCGTAATGCTCGTAACCGGCGCGGCGCGTGCGCTCGACGAGAAGTTGGTACATCGCGGCGGCGGTGTCCGCGTCGGGCTGCGGCCAGCGCCCTTGCCGCAGTTGGTCCGCGAGCGGCGTGCCTTCGTGAACTTCCAACAGGTAGAGCGAGAGATGCGCGGGGCCGAGCGCAAGCGCGGCGTCCATGTTGCTCGCCCACTCTGCCAGCGTCTGGCCGGGCAGACCGGCGATGAGATCGAAACTGATATTGTCGAATTTGGCCTCGCGTAGGAGAGACAGCGTGCGGCGGGCATCGTCGGCAGTGTGCGTGCGACCGAGACGGCGCAACTCGGCGTCGTCGAAAGTTTGCAAACCGAAACTCGCGCGGTTGACGCCCGCGGCGCGAAACGCGCCCAAGCTCTCCGGCGTCACCGTACCCGGATTCATCTCCATTGTCACTTCCGCATCCGTCGCCACGCGGAAGCGTTCGCCGACGGCGCAGAGGATGCGCTCGACTTGCGCGGGCGCGAGCAAGCTGGGCGTGCCGCCGCCGAAGTAGATCGTATCCACGTCAAAACCGTCGGCTTGCTCCGCCGCGAGAGATGGCAAGTTGCCGGTCGCCGCTTCGGGTGCATCGCCGGCGGGCGCACCCGTGAAAGTCGCGATCTCTGTGGTGAGTGCATGGACGTAGCGCTCGGCGAGCGCGCCTTCGTATTGCCCGGTGGCGAAGTCGCAGTAGGAGCAACGCGAACGGCAGAAAGGGATGTGGAGGTAAATTCCGGTGCGCTTCATGGGAAGTAAGAATAAGGAGTCGCCTGTGTTTCTTTTACTTTTGCGTTCCTTCAATTTGCCGGACGTTACCTTCGCGGCTGACCTGCCCGCCGGATGCAGTGCGCGCGAAGCGTTCGGCTTCCGCGAAGGCGCGCAGGAAGTTTTCGCCGAGAATTTTGCGCACGTCGCGCTCGCTGTAGCCGCGCCGCAAAAGTTCATAAGTCAGATTGGGAAGTTCGGCGATGTCTTTCATGCCTTCGGGCAGAGAAGGCACGCCGTCGAAATCCGAGCCGATGCCGACGTGATCGACGCCGGCGACTTTCGCCACATGATCGAAATGATCGACGAGGACGGAGAGCGGCGTCGGCGGCAGCGGGTTCGCCGCGTTCAACTTGTCCAATTCCTCCGCGAGTCGTTTGGGATCGTTTTTGAACTGCTCGTTCAAAGCATCGCGTTGCGGTTTGAGCCGCGCGTCGCGCTCCGCTCCGGCGTCAATCACTTTTTGATCGAGGAAGGCCGGGTAGAAGTTGATCATGACGACGCCGCCGTTTTTGGCGATGCGGCGGAGCAGATCATCGGGGATGTTGCGCGGGCGGGAGGCTAAGGCGCGGGCCGAGGAGTGGGAGGCGATGACGGGCGCGGTCGAGAGGTCGAGCACGTCTGACATCGTCTTATCTGAGACGTGCGAGATGTCCACGAGCATGCCGATGCGATTCATCTCGCGGACGACATCTTTGCCGAAATCCGACAGGCCATTGTGTTTCGGCGTGTCGCAGCAGGCATCCGCCCAATCGTTCGTGTTGTTGTGCGTCAGGGTCATGTAGCGCACGCCGAGGCGATAGAAGTCGCGCAGGGCCATCAGGGAATTTTCAATCGCGTGCCCGCCTTCGATGCCCATCAGCGCGGCGATCTTCCGCTGCTTTTTGGCGCGGCGGATGTCGGCGACGCTGTAGGACATCATGAGTTCACGGGGATGTTTTTCCGCCGCGCGATAGACGATGTCGATCAAATCCAGAGCGCGCCGCGCCGCGCCGCCCTTCGCCGCGTAGCTGCGATCCACGTAGACGGAGAAGAACTCGGCGGAGAGGCCGCCCTCTTTCATGCGCACGAGGTCGGTGTGATACTTGCCGACGGAAGAGGCGCCGAGATCGTAGTTCTCGTCGAGCATGATAGAGAGGATGTCGTTATGCGTATCCACGACGATTGCCGAGCGTTGCAGTTTGAGCGCACGCTGCCGGAGTTGTTCATCACGCGCGGGAGAGGCGGCGGCGCGCAAGGTGTCGGTGACGGGCACGGACTTCGTAGTCTCTTTGCTCTCCTGCGCCAGCGCGGGAGAGACGAGCGTGATGAGCAGGAGCAACATCAAGACGGGGCGGCGGAAAAATTTCATCTGGTTCATGGAATGCTTCTTCGAGTCTCTTCGGACGCATGTGGAATGCATCGTACTTTACCGGAGACGTTTGCGGCAGACAAGCCGCCGTCGTCCGGCCCCTCAAGCGCGGCTTCTCATGCGCGCTCAGGTACAATTTCAAGTCGCAGACTCATTGTCGCAGCCGGCGTTTTTGTGATACACAGGACATAACTCGGAACGCAATTTCATTCAGGCGCGACAATTGATGCCCGCCGCCATTCTTTCGACAGGAGAGTTGACCACAACCGGCTATGTTTTCCGTGACGACGAATATCGAAGCGGTGCGACAGGGAAAGCGCGCTTCCAAACCGGCTGAGAATAACGACCGGCGAAAACTTCACCGTGCTCGCCCGGGCGACGTGCGCGGGAAGAAGAATAATCAGAAAGGAAGTGATGAGTGATGAGTGATGAGTGATGCGTCAAAGACAAATGTTTTTCACTCATCACTCATCACTCATCACTCATCACTCATCACTGAATTACTTTATGTCACAAAATTTCTCGACTGACCTGCGGACAGGGCCGCGTTACGTGATCAGTTTGCCGGTGCGCGCCGAGTGGGATGACGACGCATCGGGCAGACACATCATCGTCGAAGGGGAGACGGAGAACGTCGGGCCGATGGGCGCGCTCGTGCATCTGGAGCAACTGCCGGATGTGGGCAGCCGCGTGCAGATCGTGGTGCTCAAAGAGGGCGAGCCGCCGGTGTCGGCGGTGGCAGAGGTCCTGCGTATCGAGCGCAATCCGGCGCAGCCGCTCGCTGCGCTCCAACTCATGAACGCGTCGGACGAATGGCGCGGGCTGGTCTGGGAACCGTCCGCTCCGCACCTCCAACACTACGACCACGAATTTGACGCAGACTATTGAGGGGAGTGCGGATTGAAAAGCTACAGCTTTCATCTCTCGTAATCCGCACTCCAAAATCCGCAATCCGCATTCTTAAATTTTATGGCTGAGCAAAAGAGCGAACGCAAACAGGATATGGCGGAGGCGGCGGAGACGGCAGCCGTGGCGGCGGCGGAAGCCTCGTGGCCGCAGACGCGGGCAGTGCTGCGCTTAATCATGCTGGTGTTGGGCGTGGCGGGCCTCATCTGGGCGCTCTACAAGCTCGAAGGCGTCATCCTCCTGCTCGTGCTCTCGATCTTTTTCGCCTACCTGATCGCGCCGCTCGTCGAGTTTGTGCATCACCCGGTGTGGCTGCGCGGGCGGGAACGAAGCCACTTGATGCCGCGCACGCTGGCTATCGGCATCGTCTATGTGGTCCTCTTCGGCTCGCTCGGCCTCACGGTCTATGTGCTGCTCCCGCAGCTCGGCGAACAATTGACGGAGATCGGACGGCAAGCGCCCACTTACTACAAAGGCATCTCGGACAGTACGCAAAAATTGGAGCGGCTCTATCAACGCATCCCGCCGCCCGCGCGCGACTCCGTCAAAGAGACCGTCTCGGAAACCATCCACGCGGTCGGCGCATATCTGCAAAGCACCGCCGTCACCACCGCAACTTTCGCGCTCGGCTACGCGCCGTGGCTGGTCTTGATCCCTATTCTCGCCTTCTTCCTCTTGAAAGACGCGGACAACTTTCGCCGCACCGCTTTGCAGATGCTTCCGCGCGGGCGCATCCGCTGGCGCGGCGACGAACTGTTTCAGGATGTCAACAGCACGCTCGCCGCTTATATTCGCGCGCAGTTGATCGCGTGCCTGTTGATCGGCGTGATCTGCACCGTCGGCTTCATGTTGATCGGCGTGCCTTACGCGCTGGTGCTCGGCATCGTCGCCGGGTTTGTGGAGTTCATCCCGCTCGCCGGGCCGCTCGTGATCTTCGTGTTGGCCGTGACGGTATCGAGTTTCCACTCGTCGGGTCAGGCACTGGTCGTCTTCATCTTTCTCGCCGTCCTGCGTATCGTCCACGACTATGTGACCTACCCGCGCATCATCGGTCAGGGCATTCACCTCCACCCGCTCGCCGTCATCCTCGCGATTTTGTGCGGCGCGGAACTGGCGGGCGTCGCCGGAATTTTTCTCGCCATCCCCGTGATCGCCATCATCTCCGTCGCCTATCGCCACTGGCTCGAACATCGCGGACGCGACGAAGGCATCGTCGCAACCCTTTTGCAGCCCGCCGAAAAAACGACGCCGCCGACCACGTCTCTCTCTCCCGTCGTCGCAGAAAACCCTTCACAAACGTTACAGCGCGAAAGTTAAAGGCTGCGGAATCTCCTGCTGTTTTAATGATGAATATTTAGTGGGATGTGCGAACGGGACACTTAAGTTCTTCTGTCCCGTTCATTATACCATGCAACATTAAAGACCGGATGGATGACAGCAATGCCTCTCTACTATCCTGAGAAAACTTTTCGGATTGGACTTTACAGTTGAACTTTGCTGATTCCACCGGATTTTGTGGTTGCTAAAGCCCGTTGTTGAAAATAAAGAACTTAGCCGACCACAAAATTTTGTGGGAAGTTAAGAAAAGGCATTTAAGCCCGTATTTCAAGGGTTTTTAGC
>JBPCIP010000076.1:0-27691 GCA_051006195.1 Pyrinomonadaceae bacterium | reverse complement strand
CCTCTACACCGTGTACCGGGACCCGGAAGTGGAAAACCGTGAACTGTACGGCGAAGGTCAATGGGCGCTGCTGAAAAAGTTAATCTCCGAACGCAACCCGACGAACATCGCCGTCAACATCTCGTCAACACATGCCTTCGCTGACGGGCTTTCGGCGGGCGAGCGCGAGAAGTTGGAGACGGTGCTCGGAACGGAATACGTGCGCCGCTTCGTGCGCGCCGAAGACCTCGCGCTGGAGTATATCGAAACGCGATTGCCTGAGATGATGCCGACGTACCGCCGGATGACGGAGACGGTACATGCACTCATCGGGCGCGCCTTCTCGAACGAGGTGATTACGCCTGGCGTCACGACGAACGAAGATGTCGTGTGGTGGTTGCGACAGGTGTTGAATGATTCAGGTTTAAGCACTTGGTTTCAGCCGACGGTGCGCGTTCAGCGGGCGCGGAAGGCGGGCGTGAGCATGCTCGCCGAAGACGCGCCTTTGATTATCGAACGCGGCGACGTGCTGCACGTGGATTTCGGAATTACTGCGATGCGCCTCAATACCGACACGCAGCACATGGGTTACGTGTTACGCCCGGGCGAGCGCGACGTTCCCGCGGGCATCAAGCGTGCGCTTGCCAACGCCAATCGCCTGCAGGACTTGCTGTTGGAGCGTATGAAGCCGGGAAGTAGCGGAAACGCCGTGCTCTCGGACACGCTCGCCGCGATGCGAGCGGAGGGCATCAATGGTTCCGTTTACACGCACCCGATTGGCGACCACGGCCACGGGGCCGGCCCGCTGATCGGCCTTTGGGATCGGCAACAGGGAGTGCCGGGGCGCGGGGAGGTGCGGCTCATCCCGAACTCGTGGTTCGCCATTGAACTCTCGGCGCGCACGCCCGTGCCCGAATGGAATAATCAGGAACTCTGGGTCGGGCAGGAAGAGAACGCCGCCATAGATGAGCAGGGACAGAGAGCGTGGGTGCTGCGACGGCAAACCGAGTACCACTTAGTGCGCTAAGGATTTCGTCACACTGCTCTCTCGTCGAACGTTCAGCCGGAGCAAGCCCGAAGGAAGAATTAACGATCCATGAAAATTCGAGACCGGCTTTATAAATTTGTCTTGCCGTTGATTGTTCTATGCACTTTGCTCGCCATTCCGGGCGGGCACAGCAGCGGCGCGTTCGTCCGGCAAAATCGTTCCGCCAAAACTTTCACCAACCCGCTACTGTCTTCGGGCGCTGACCCGTGGAACATTTACAAAGACGGTTACTATTATTACATGCATACGACGGGGAGGAATCTGACGATCTGGAAAACGCGCAGCATCGCCGATTTGCCGAAGGCGGAAAAACGCGTGGTGTGGACGCCGCCCGAAGGAATGCCTTACTCGAAAGACATCTGGGCGCCGGAACTGCACTATCTGGAAGGCAAGTGGTACATCTATTTCGCCGCCGACGCAGGGACGAATCAAACGCATCGTTTGTGGGTGCTGGAAAACTCCTCGCCCGATCCGCTCAGAGGGACCTGGACGATGAAAGGCAAACTCACCGATGCCACGGATAAGTGGGCGATTGACGGTTCGGTGTTTGCAGACAAAGGACAGCTTTATCTTGTCTGGTCGGGTTGGGAAGGCGATGAGAACGGCGTGCAAAGCATCTACATCGCGCGCCTGAAAAATCCCTGGACGGTTGACGGGAAGCGAGTGCGGCTGACTGCTCCCGAATACCCGTGGGAGAAAGTTGGCGACATCCTGGATTGGAAGACCTCCGACAACCCGCCGCACGTTGATGTCAATGAAGGCCCGCAAATCCTCAAGCGCGGGGATAAATTATTTCTGGTTTATTCGGCGAGCGGTTGCTGGACGGAAAATTACTCGCTGGGCATGCTGACGGCACAGACCGACGGCGATCTGCTCGACCCGGCTACGTGGCGAAAGTCGCCGCGAGCCGTGTTTCAGCCATCGCCCCCCGCACGCGCTTATGGGACGGGGCATAACTCGTTTTTCAAATCGCCGGATGGCACAGAAGATTGGATTCTCTATCACGCCAACGCCGAACCCGGTCAAGGCTGTGGCACGCATCGCTCGCCGCGCGCCCAAAAATTTACTTGGAAGCTCGACGGCACGCCTGATTTCGGCGAGCCGCTGCCGATCAATACACGTCTTCCCAGACCTTCCGGCGAGTAACTAACGTCAGTTTGATGTCAGCCCTCATTATCGTAGTAATGAAAAACTTAACCACGAACCCACACGAAACAGCACGAAAAGACGGTGCTTCTTCGTGCTGTTTCGTGTGGGTTCGTGGTTGAATCTTTTTCCCTCGTCTTAGGTCGAAGTGGCGTTAACTAATACGTTCGCCAAATTCCCTAACGCCTTAACCGCGCCGAGAGGATGTTTACAGTCTCATGTTACGCAGACGACGACGAGGGAAATATGACTTGACGAGTCCGCGAATGGCGAACGGTCAGGCGAGGGATTTAACGAGCATCGTGAGAAACGGGACGCATCGATCATAGTTGAGAGTGTAGTAGTTCAAACCGATCTTGATGTTTTTGTAGTACGCGGCCTGATGCTCTTTGTAATACCACTCTGACGAAACATGCCATGCCTCTTTGCCGAGATGCGATGCCAGAAACCACTTTTCCAGCAGTCGCGCCGCGCGCCCGTTGCCATCCATAAACGGGTGAATGTGGACGAACACCAGATGAATCAGAGCGGCGTGGTAAAAAACGCCCGCCACATCCAACGGCGTTTTTTTCAGTCCACGAATCTCCGCAAACAAAACGCGCATCGCGCCCCGCACAAATTCCGGCTCGATTGCCGCATACTCCATCCCCGCCCCGCTATACACATAAACCATCTGATCGCGATATTTCTCCAGAGACGAGCGCGGCAGCAAGGTTGCGGCCATATGAGCGTGTGCGGCCAACAAATTCTTTTCGGTCAGCGCATGGGTACGGGCAAACGTATAGGCTTCGTTCAGTAGTTCTATTTCCTGATGCTCTTTGGTTTTGAAGCGCACGGTCTGGCCGCGCAGCTTTGATCGCATGAAGGCATTGAGATCAATGCTGTTGCCTTCGATGTTCGCGGAGTAAACGGCAGAGGCTGTGAGCGAAAAGTCGAAGGGCGGCAATTCCGCTTGTGAGATAAAGTCTCGCCACAGCTTTGTGGGCTTGCTCCCGCCCACAGCTTTCAGCCAAGCTTTGAAGTATTGACGGTCGGTTACGTCCATCGGCATCTCACTGATCCGGCATGCACCCGGTAATCTCCACTGTTTTAACGCTCACCGTGCAGACGCGCCTCACAGGATTCTTTCGAGCAGTTCCGTATCTTCATCGTCATGCGCATCACCTGCACGTTCGCTTGAAACAACACGGCGGTCTGGCTGTCCTCGAACAGCGTGTTCGTCAGCGGATAGCCTTTGTCAATCTTCAATTGAATCTCTCGATCAATGTCGTCTTTGGTGTCCTTGCTTTCCCAATACCCGAAATCAAGGCGCGGCGCGTTTTTCAAAGCGCCGTCGGGAATGATGTTCGTCCCCTTCGTGCTTTTGATCGCGATCTTCGGCACTAGCATCAAATTGCGCCGCTCGGCATAGGAGTTAACCAACTCGATAAAAGCGTGCTCGACGGAGGTTTCGTTGCGGCTGCCGCCATAGCGAATCGTCTCGTCAAGTTTGTTGTAGTAGTTGTTGAGGAGTTGTCTGGACACAGAAGAATTGTACACCGAAGCACCACTTGTGCGACGGCTGCGGCGCTTTATCAACGCAGGCAGCGAGGAGGGTTTTACTCTGCTTGTCGCGTGGCTCATCGCCGCGCTCCGGGGCGACGCCACGAAGTTTCCGGTGCTGAGTCTGACGAGCGAGACAAAGGAAACCGAAAGGTTGTTGACGGTCAAAGAGGCGGGGCGCGGTCGAGAATTTGGTCAAAAGCAGCCCGGCGTGAGACGGGGAAGCGACAAAAGAAAAACGGCAGGGCGCGAACCCTGCCGTAAGTGATTGATTCTTTTGGTGGAGCAGAGGAGGGTCGAACTCCTGGCCTCCGCATTGCGAACGCGGCGCTCTGCCAAACTGAGCTACTGCCCCAAACCAAAGTTGATAGTACGGACGGTTTTTCATAGTGTCAAGTACGGTACGCGACATCAACAAATTACGTTTTTTGAACCTTTCCGAAATATTTATGTGCCCGTGCTTCGTGCCCTTAAAACGCAGCGCATCCGTTGAGACAGAAAGGCACCTTACAAAGACTTTACGAAATCGGGAATATTGTGAATCTGTTAGACGTTAGGACTTACGCAGCGGGACGAAGAATCAACAACTTAGGGAAAGTCGTGATTTCGTTAAGTCCTTGATTTGCAACAGCGACCTGTTTCAACTGCGTAAGTCCTAACGAATGCTAATCTCGGTGCATGGAGAGTTGGTTACTTCGCTTCTTCGTTTTACTTACCGCATTCGTGCTCGGCGCAGTCATTGTTGGGGTCGTGCGCCTCCGGCAAGCCCCTGACTGCCTCAATCTCGACAGTTACCCCGCAAACTCACAACTTAAAATACACAGCAAAAAAACCGGAAATCAATTCGTAGTAAATATCTGCCCGCGCTAATCGAACCTTACCTCTTAGTTTTTCAAGCTGACCTACTACGGCTTTTTCTCCTGCTTAGACACTAAGCAGAAGCCTGATATAACATAAATATTCATTCTGCCTGGATGCCGCATTTAGTTATCTCTTAATCTATTTGGCTCTGGCCTGTGTTAAAGCGTCAGAGCACAGCCAAGGTGTCGTTTGCCGACTTGGAAAGGCAAGTCAGAGCTGAGCGGGGAGGGGGCGCGGTAATTAAGGAGCGTCTTTCCAGCTTCTTCACTGAAGAACGACAGCGACCCGGAAATCGCTTTGAAGAAGATTCGTTAATGACTTATCTTGCATGGAGCGGCAAGAGGATGTCTTTTAGTCGCGGCAACACGAGGGGTACAGTCACATGGTTCGTCAAAGCTCAACCATGCCATCGTGAAACGTGCGATGGAAACGGAGATTTTCGATGAAGCGATCACTACTGGTGTTTTTACCGGCAGTTGTTTGTTCTCTGATGTTGGCGTGCGGGGCGAGAAGCCGGAGCGATAGTGCGACGGGCACGGTGAACGGTAACGATTCCGCCGTCGCCAGACCCGCCATGACTGAAGTGGAATTTGCCAGGGATACGGTCGAACGCTTGCTCAACGGCGACCCGACGGTGGAAGAGGCATTTGAGTGGGAGAATTTGAAAGTGCCGGGCGCGGCGGACGCGGGCGAGGCTTACAGCGAACTGCCGGATGATGAGAACCGACCGGAATTTCGCAAGGGCTTCATCGAAAAATTCTCCGAGTCGTTCAAATCGTCGGGAGCGAGCGTGGCCGATTTGAAGAACTGGCGTGAGCAATCGAGGAACGGCGAGACGATTATCGTCGCCGCCGATACGACGGGCGGCAAGCCGCTTTTCGTCACCGTCGTGCGCAGGGACAAGCGACAGAAAATCTCCGAGATTTCCATCAAGTGACCGGAAACTTCAAGCACCATGATCAGACCATTTCGCGGCAAGCACCCGCAGATTCATCCGACGGCTTTCATTGAGGAAAGCGCGCAAGTGATCGGCGATGTCGAGATCGGCGAAGGGTCGTCCGTGTGGTTCAACGCCGTCGTGCGCGGCGACGTGTATTACATCCGCATCGGCAATCGCACCAACATACAGGACGGCACGGTCGTTCACGTCACGAACGGGACGCACGCCACCATCCTCGAAGACGAAGTGACCGTCGGCCACAACGCCACGCTGCACGGCTGCCACATCGAACGCGGCTGCCTCATCGGCATGGGTTCAATCGTGATGGACGACGTGCGGATCGGCGCGCAGTCGCTCGTGGCGGCGGGCGCGCTCGTCTCGCCCGGCACGCGTATCCCGCCGCGCTCGCTCGTCATAGGCGCGCCCGCGCGCGTCAAACGCCCGCTCACGGATGAGGAGGTCGCCGGCCTCGCGCAATACTGGAAGAACTACATCGAATACACGGAGCAGTACAGGGCTGAGGGATGAGGGATGAAAGAAATCATTCAAGCAGGTGAATGCTTCTCTTAGTTCATCCCTCAGCCCTCAGCCCTCAGCCCTTCATTCTTATGTCAAAGACACAACCGGCGCGCGGGATGCGCGATTTTTTGCCTGCGGACGTAAGGCGGCGCGAATATGTGATCGGCGTGATCCGCGAGGTCTACGAGCGTTACGGGTTCGAGCCGTTGGAGACACCAGCGGTCGAGAACATCGAGACGCTGTTGGGCAAGTACGGCGAAGAGGGCAACCAACTCATCTTCAAAATCCTCAAGCGCGGCGCACACGAGGGCACGGGCGAAGCCGACCTCGCCTTGCGCTACGATCTGACCGTGCCGCTCGCGCGCGTCGTCGCGGAGCACGGCGAGCGTTTGCCGAAGTTTTTCAAACGCTACCAGATACAACCCGTCTGGCGCGCGGACCGTCCGGCGCGCGGACGCTTTCGCGAGTTCTACCAGTGCGACGTTGACGCCATCGGCTCTCGCTCGATGGTCGTCGAAGCGGAACTGTGCGCGGCGGCGGGCGATGCTTTGACAGAGCTTGGATTCACGAATTTCACCATTCGTCTTAATCACCGGCAGGTGCTTGCGGGCGTGCTCGATCAAGCGGGGATCACGCCGGAACTGCACGGCGATGCGCTCATCGCGCTCGATAAGTTGGATAAGATCGGCGCGGACGGCGTCACGCGGGAATTTGCGGCGCGCGGCGTTGCGGCGGAGGCGGGGGAGAAGTTGTTGAACTTCTTCTCCGGCGTTGCGTCCTTAGAGAAGGCGGCTGAGATCGTGGCGGATGAGAGCGTCGAACAGCCGCGCGCGGCTTTGAACGCGGCGACGCTCGGACGCCTCATCGAGTTCATCGGCGACCACGAAGCGGGCGCACACGGCTGCGAAGAGTTGCACCAGATCTTGCAGTTCGCCGCCGCCGCGGGCGCGGGCGCGCGAATCAAGATCGATCCGAGTCTGGCGCGCGGGCTGTCTTATTACACGGGCGCGATCATGGAGATCGCCGTGCCCGATCTGGCGGGCTCGCTCGGCGGCGGCGGGCGTTACGATAATCTGGTCGGCATGTTTTCTGGGCGCGACATCCCCGCGTGCGGCTTCTCGCTCGGTCTTGAACGTATCATCGTCGTGATGGATGAGCAGCAGATGTTTAAAGATCATCTGCTGGATTCGACGGCAGACGTGATGATCGCAGTTCTGAGCGAAGATTTCATGCCCGATTCTTTAGCACTTGCGCGGAGCTTGCGCGACAAAGGTGTGAGAGTTTCTCTCTACCCGCAAGCAGATAAGATTGGTAAACAGTTCTCTTATGCGGATGCTCAAAAGATTCCATTCGTCGCACTAATCGGAGAGGAAGAGCGAAACACCGGAACAGTTACCCTCCGAGATATGGGTAAGCGCAGCCAAGAGCGTTTCCCAAGTAAGGACATAGCGAATCTGGTTTACAAGAAATTGTTTGCTCCTAAGGATCGTTTACAGTTAAGCCTTCTAAACAGTCGTATCGGTGAAGTTGAAGAACGGCTATTAACTAATGAGGAAAGCGAATAGTAAATTTGGAGTTGGTAATTTCATTATGACAGCCATGCTGGATAATTTAGGTAACTTGGAGCGCACGCATTCGTGCGGGGCATTGCGCGCGGAACAGGTGGGACAGACGGTGACGTTGATGGGTTGGGTGGCGCGTCGGCGTGACTTCGGGCCGCTGACGTTCTTCGACTTGCGCGACCGCGATGGGCTGACACAGGTCGTCTTTAACGAAGAGACCGCGCCTGAGGCGCACGCCAAAGCGAAGCAGCCGCGCGGCGAATACGTCATCGCGATTACGGGCGAAGTCGTCTTGCGCGAAGAGGGGCAGCGCAACCGGAAGATCGCGACGGGCGAGGTCGAAGTACAGGCGTGCGAGTTGTTGATTCTGAACGACGCACGCACGCCGCCGTTTCAACTCGAAACAGCGACGCCGGACGCGCTCGCCTCGGAAGACTTGCGTTTGAAGTATCGCTATCTCGATCTGCGCCGCCCGCAGTTGCAGGCTAACTTGCGCCTGCGTCATCGCATGCTCTCCGAGATACATCGCTATATGGACGAGCAGGGTTTTACGGAGATCGAGACGCCGATCATGATCAAGTCCACGCCGGAAGGGGCGCGCGATTACATCGTGCCGTCGCGCACGTTTCCGGGAAAGTTCTACGCGCTGCCGCAGTCGCCGCAGTTGTTCAAGCAACTGTGCATGATCGCGGGACTGGACAAGTATTACCAGATCGCGCGTTGCTTCCGCGACGAAGACTTGCGCGCCGACCGGCAGCCGGAGTTTACACAACTGGACGTGGAACTGAGTTTCCCCACGCTCGAACGAATTTACGCTTTAACCGAAGGCTATTTCGCGCGGGTCTTCAAAGCTACCATCGGCGTCGAACTCACCGTGCCGTTCCCGCGCCTGTCTTACGCCGAAGCGATGCGCCGCTACGGGAGCGACAAGCCCGATGTGCGTTTCGGGATGGAACTCCAAGACCTCGCGCCCGCGCTCGAAGAAACGACCTTTGCGCCGTTCGCCTCCGCGCTCGCGGCGGGCGGCGAGGTGAAGGGGATCGTTTACAAAGACGGTGCGGCACTAACGCGTAAGACCATTGATGATTTTCAGGAGTTTGCTAAGCGCTACGGTGCTAACGCGCTGTTTTCGATCAAAAAGATTGGAAATTTGGCAGAGCACACTGAGAAGGGTATGGGCACAATTGAATACTCGTCTTCATTAGTAAAGGTTTTAGGTGCTGAGACTGTCGCGCGTATGGCTGAAACTGTCGGGGCTGATTTGGGCGACTTGGTGCTCATCGTTGCGGGAAAGCCAAAGACAGTTGCGGCTAGTCTCGGCGCGCTCAGAAACGATATCGCGCGCCGTGCCGGATTAATCCCGGAGAACGTCTACGCGCCCCTGTGGGTGACGGAGTTTCCGATGTTCGAGTATGACGAGGAGGATGATCGCTACTACGCGATGCATCACCCGTTCACTTCCGCTCTCGACGAAGACTTGCCGCTGTTGGAGCGGGCGGTCGAAGGCGGCGAAACGAAACTGCTCGGACAGTTGCGCGCTAAAGCTTACGACGCGGTGATCAACGGCGTGGAAGTCGCGGGCGGCTCGATTCGTATTCACCGGCGCGATGTGCAGCGTCTCATCTTCAAAGCGTTGGGGATGACGGAGGAGACGGCGCGGGCGCGTTTCGGATTCTTCCTCGATGCGTTGGAGTTCGGCACGCCGCCGCACGGCGGCATCGCCTCCGGCATCGAGCGCACGATGATGGTCCTAGCCAATACGGAGAACATCCGCGACGTGATGGCCTTCCCGAAGACGGCCTCGGCGGCTGATCTGATGATCGACGCGCCCGGCGAAGTGGACGCGCGCATGCTCGAAGATTTGCATATCAAAATCGCGGGAGAGTAGCAGGGCCAGGGGAAAAGCAATGATGAGGACGACAGGGAGACGCATCAGGCGCGGGGCGCGGCGGCGGGGCAGGCGGGAAAGTAACATTTCTTCGAAGTATGCAGGGTAGGGCAAAAGAGGAGCGGCTGATCATCAGGATTCGTCGGGCGCAGGTAGAAGAGATGTTGGCGCACGCGCGCGAGGCGCGACCCCAGGAGTGTTGCGGTCTCATCGGCGGGCGCGACGACATAACAGGGCAGACGGTCTATCGCCTGCGCAACGTCGCGCCCGACCCGCTCGTGGCCTACGACGGCGACCCGCGCGATTTGGCCGAGGCGCAACGTGCGATGCGCGGGCGCGGCGAACACCTGCTGGCGATTTATCATTCGCACCCGCGCGAAGCCAGCCCGGTTCCTTCGGAGACAGACGTGCGCCTGGCCTATCACCCGGCTGCGGTCTACCTCATCATCGGCAAAGAAGATGAGACGAATGGGCAATTCGCCGCGAGTCTCGGCGCGTTTCGTCTTTTCAGGAGCGAAAAGCGTTGGGAGCGGGTAGAATGCACCGTTGTGGAGAATTGAATTGGAGCGAACCCGCGCGCCGCGTGGTTCGTAAAAGCTGACATGGTGGATAAGAGAAGCAAGTACGATACAGACCCGCTCGACCCCGGCTTTGTGCGCCGGACCGAAGAATTCGACGCTGAGACGCGCGCGACGGCGCGGACGGCGAACGAGCAAGCGCGCTTGAACCCCGAAGCCGAAGCCCCGACGCGGCGCATCGACGATCCTTTATCACAGCCTTACCCGTCAATTTTTGTGCCCCCCGCTGCGCCGCAGCCTCCCGCTTACCAACAACGGACTTACCCATCGCCGCCCGTCTCGAACTTCGGGCAGACAACCGCGCTTCCCGGTCAAATGCCCCCGCCGCCTTCGTCGCGCACGATTGCGGGCCTCGGCATCCCGGAGAAGTTTGCGCTGGTGTTGCCCTACGTGCCCTTTTACATCGGCATCGTCGGCTCGATCATCGAATTGTTCCTCGTGCCGCGCGGGGAGACGCGCGTGCGTTTCCACGCGGCGCAGGGTCTGGCGTTGCAACTCGTGATCCTGGCAATCGCGTTCGCCTTAAAACTCCTCGGCGGTCTCGCGGGCAGCGGCTTCGGCGGCACGCTCTTCTGGCTCGCCTCCAACATCTTCCTGATCGTCTCGGTCATCCGCGTCTGGAAAGGCCAGACGCACTACCTCACGCCCCTCGACGATGCCACGCGCTGGCTCTACGAACGCATCGAACCGAAAAAGTAAGCAAAGGGGAAAAGGGGAAGGGATGAAACCGAAAGCGGATTGTAACTTATATTTCCCCTTTCCCCTTTCCCCTTTCCCCTTTCCTCTTTCCCCTTACTCCTTTCATCTTCTCTCCCGCCCGTTTTGTGATAATCTCGCGACGGTCTCTCCAAAGTAAACGAACTTCGCTTGTTTCAAATTCAGATTAACGAGGTGCAGTCTTTTGGCTTTGCTTCTCAAATTCCGCACGGCGTTCGTGTTGGTCGTCGTCGCCTTTCAATGCGCGTTGCCCGTTGCCGCTCTGGCGCAACGTCGCCGCCCGCGCCTTGTCTCGCCATCTTCGCAAACTTCGCGCGCCGCGGGCGCGACGGCGGCACAGGGCGCGCGTGTCCAGCAGATCGCGAATGAATATTTGCAGGGCTATTTTGCTTTCAACCCGTCGGAGGCGACCGCGCTCGGCGCGCATGAATTTGACGCCGCGCTTGAATCGCGCAGCCGCGAAGCGATGACGCGAGAGGTGCGCCGCCTGCGCGCGACGCTCGCCGCGCTCGCTCGCGTCGCTGAATGGCGACTCTCGTCGGAAGCGCGTTTCGACTATCTCGTATTGCAATCGCATGCGCGGGCGCAGTTGCTCGAACTCGAAGACGTGCGGATGTGGCAGCGCAATCCGAATATTTATAACGGTCTGCTCGCGGCGAGCGTGGACAACATCCTCAAGCGTAGCTACGCGCCCATCGAACGCCGGCTCGACGCGCTCCTCGCACGCGAGCGCGAGGCCGCGCGCCTGCTCGCGGAAGCTCGCGACAATTTGCAGAATCCGCCGCGCATCTATACCGAGACAGCCATCGCGCAGGTGGGCGGCAGCGTCGATTACTTCACTTCGGTCGTACCGCAGATGTTTGAGCGTGCGGGCGGCGGGCGGCTGCCGGCGGCGCGGCGGGCCGCGTTTGCAGCGACGAATGAAGAAGTGATCCGTGCGCTGCGTTCGTTCCGCCAGTGGTTGCAGACTGACCTCCTGCCGCGCTCAGGCGGCGACTACGCCATCGGCGCGGAGAATTATCGCCGCAAGCTGCTCTACGAGGAGATGGTGGAGACGCCGCTCGCAGGGTTGATTCGTGAGGGCGAGCGCGAGTTGCGTCGCACGCAAAACGAGATACGCGCGGTGGCTGAAGAGATCGCGCCGAGGCGAGACGTGATGAGTGTCGTCCGTTCGTTGGGGCGCGAGCATCCGAGCGCCGATGGCCTGGTCGGAGAGACACGCGCGGAGTTGGACCGCATCCGCGCCTTTGTCCGCACGCAAAGCATCTTGACGCCGCCCGCGCGCGAAAATTTACTGGTGGCGGAAACGCCGGAATATGCGCGCTCGACGAGTTTCGCTTCGATGGACACGCCGGGCGCGTTCGAGCGCGTCGCGACCGAGGCTTACTATTACGTAACGCCGCCCGATGCGGCGTGGGACGCGCGGCGCAAAGACGAGCATCTCAGCTTTTACAATCGCTATTCGCTGCCCATCGTCTCGATCCACGAAGTCTACCCCGGCCACTATTACCAACTGCTGGCCGCGCGCCAAACCTCTTCGCGCGTGCGCGCCGCGCTCGGTTCCGCGAGTTTCATCGAAGGCTGGGCGCACTACTGCGAGCAGATGATGCTGGATGCGGGTTTTGGCGGCAACAACCCGAAACTCAAACTCGCGCAGTTGCAGGCCGCGCTCTCGCGCCTGTGCCGTTATCTCGTCGGCCTCAAACTGCACACGCAGGGGATGAGCTACGCCGAGGGCGTCGAGTTCTTCACACGCGAAGGCTACATGGAACGCGCGAATGCCGAACGCGAAGCGCGGCGCGGCACGCTCGACCCAACCTATCTCGTCTACACGCTCGGCAAGATGGAGATTTTGAAACTGCGCGAAGAGTATCGCCAGCGCATGGGCGCGGCGTTTCGCCTCGGCGAGTTTCATGATCGATTGCTCAGCCACGGCAGCCCGCCCGTCAAAATTTTGCGCCTGGCCCTGCTCGGCGGCACGCCTGCGGAAGCGAACGCCGCGCCGCCGGGTGAGAGCGCGAATAATGAAGATGAAGACCGCACGAACCTCGTCGATTTCTCCGTACTGGCGACGGGGACAATGAGCGGTCATGAAGGCGGGCGCACGCTTGAGTTGATTACTAACGAAAACGACTGGCAACGGGTGTGGCGCGTGATCGGCGGCGAGCGTCCCCGGCCCGAGGTCAATTTCGATTCACGCGCCTGCCTCGTCGTCTATCAGGGACAGAAATCGACAGGCGGTTATAACATCGAAGTCGCGGAGATCAGGCGCGATGGCACTGTGCTTGCTGTAAAAGTGAAAGAGCGGCGTCCGGCGTTCGGAGATATTACAACTCAGGTCATCACGTCGCCGTTTGTCGCCGTTTCGATTTCGCGTCCGCCGCAAGGCGCACGCGCTATGTTATCGGGCGACGGGGCGGGTGGGGTTGAGCCGGTGGAACAAAAGCGCAACATAAAATTGAAACCGCGCAGGCGACGTGGCGTGAGACGCAGGTCTTAAGGCTCTCAAACAACAGGCCAACCTGCTGATGAACGAACTCATCAAAGAAAAGCCGGAATAATCCACGGCGCGTGACGAGCGGGAATTGTCCCCGGCGTTTGAGAATCATTCCTCTCCCTGTTGCGTCATGAGCGCGACCAGATGGTGCAGTAGAGCAAAGCTAGAGTTTCTTTGCGGGGGAAGAGGCTTTTCATCGAAGAGCGGCGCATCCCTCCGGATAAGGCAGAAAGGGGATGCGCCGCTCTTCCGATTTGCCTGAGAAGATTTGCATGGGAAAATTAACGCGGACGCCCGACACGAGTTCGCGTTGCTGTAAGGAGAGAGCATGAAAAATATTAACAATCGTAATCAAAGCCACGCCACGCATTTCGTCGTCTGGCTGATGGTGTTGACTGTCGCGCTGATGCCGCTTGCGGCGCTGGCACAGGGAACGCGCATTGTGGCTCCGAAGAACGGCTACAAAATTCAGGACGATGTGCAGGTCGGACAACAGGCTGCGCGCGAGGCCGAGCAGCAGTTGCCGATCCTGAACGACAATGAAGTGGCGAATTATGTCGAGCGGGTCGGACAGCGTTTGGTCAGAGGGATTCCGGGCGAGTTTAGTCACCCTGAATTTCGCTACAGTTTCAGGGTCGTCAACGCGCGCGACATCAACGCTTTCGCGTTGCCGGGCGGCCCGATGTATGTTAATCGCGGCATGATCGAGGCGGCGAAGACGGAGGGCGAGATGGCGGGCGTGATGGCGCACGAAATCAGCCATGTCGCGCTCCGCCACGGCACGGCGCAAGCGACGAAAGCCGGAAGCGCGAAGGCTCAACTGCCTGCGCTTGGCGGAGCTATCCTGGGATCGATACTGGGAGGCACTGTCGGCGGTGCGGTGGCGCAAGCCGGGCAGATCGGCTCAGCCGCGTATATCACGAAATATGGCCGTGAGTATGAAACGCAGGCCGACATCCTCGGCGCGCAGATCATGTCGCGCGCCGGATACGACCCGCGCGATCTGGCGAACATGTTTCGCACCATCGCGCAGCAGGGCGGCGGCAGAGGCGGCCCGGAATTTTTGAGCAGCCACCCGAACCCCGCGAATCGCTATGAGCGCATCAATCAGGAGGCCGCGCTGCTCGGCGCGGTGCGTAATTCGGCGGGCAACACCGGCGAATTTCGTGCGGTTCAGGCACGCTTGCGTGGGCAGGGACGCGCGCCTTCGATGGGCGAGATCGCACAGGGGCAAAGCCGCAACGAAGGCGGCCAAAATTATCCGACAAACGGTCGGCGCGAACAGGTTGCTTACCCTTCGACGCGTTATCGCACGGTGAACAATCAATTGTTTCGCCTGAGCGTGCCTGACAACTGGCGCGATTATGCGGCGCAGAATTCCGTGACGCTCGCGCCCGAAGGTGCGGTCGATCAAAACGGCGTCACGCACGGCGTCATTATCGGGATCGATCAATCGCAGAGCAGGAATCTGCAACAGGCGACAGATCAATATATCAACGGCATCTTGCAGGGTAATTCGTACCTGCGTGCGCAGGGTGGCTACCGGCGCGCGACCGTCTCAGGTCGCGCGGGTCTGGCGACGACGCTCTCAGGCCGCTCGCCCGTCACCGGACAGACCGAGGTCGTTACGGTCATCACGACCATGCTGCGCGACGGCAGCATCTTCTACATGAATGCCGTCACGCCGCAGCAAGACCAGCGCAATTACCAACGCGCCTTCGATCAAATCCTGCGCAGCATCCAACTGAACGACTAACAAGCCGGGCTGGAGATAGCGTCAGTCAAACAAAACGGCAGGCCGGTTCAGGAATTGAACCGGCCTGCTTTATTGTTCAGTCGTCTTTGCTTCCAGCCAGAGATGCTCCATTTCGTCGAGCGAGGCGGCGTCGAGACTTTGCCCGCGCGCCGCGAGCCCGCGTTCGATGTGGCGGAAGCGGCGGCGGAATTTACGGTTGGTTAGTTTCAGTGCGGCTTCCGGTTCTATCCGCAAGTGGCGCGCGATGTTGGTCACGACGAAAAGCAGGTCGCCCAACTCTTCGCGCACATGCCCGTGTTCGGCTTCCTTCGCTTCACTGTCGCCGCCGCTGCCCGCTTCGACGCTCTCTTTGATGGCAACTTTGAGTTCGTCAACTTCTTCGTGCAGCTTGTCGAAAATCTGTTCGACATTCTGCCAGTCGAAACCGATGCGCGCGGCTTTCGTCGTCAGTTGGTGCGCTTCCATGAGCGCGGGCGCTTTGGCGGAGACGCCGTCCAGGAGCGACGAGTCTTTCGTGCGCTCGTCTTTTCCGGCGGCGCGCTTTTCTTCGGCTTTGATCACTTCCCAGTTGCGCAGAACCTCCGCCGAGTCAGTCGCGCTCGCGTCGCCGAAGACGTGCGGATGGCGGCGCACCATCTTCGCGTGAATCGCCTCGACCACGTCGTCAATCGTAAACTCCCCGCGCTCCGCAGCGACCTGCGCGTAAAAGACGATTTGAAAAAGCAGATCGCCGAGTTCGCCGCGCAACTCTTCGGGGCGACCCTCGCGCGCCGCTTCGACGGCCTCGAAAGCCTCGTAGGCTTCCTCCAAGAGCATCGGCGCGAGCGTGGCGTAAGTTTGTTCGCGATCCCACGGACAGCCTTCGGGCGAACGAAGACGCGCCATCAAGGCGATGAGGTCAGAGAATGATGCTGGCATAAAGTGGCTCGAAAGTTCCGGGTCTGCGTAGGTATGGGTTGAACACTTGCGTATGAAGTCTAAATCTTTAGGAAGCGCGTTCCAAGCCCGCGGCGAAGTTTCTCCACGGGGCAAGCGCCTTTCTTGCGGCTGCGTCGAACTCGGTGCTACCATCAAATTGCAAATCAACGATTGCGAAAATTTAACTGCCGGATGTTAACGAAAGTCAACGGATGTGTGGTTCCGTCTGTCTGGGAGCCGCCGCCTCAAATGTTGAGCGATAAAATGAACGAAGAAAAACCAACTTTCAAAGTTACTGACCGCCGCCTTTTTAACTCTGACGGCTCACCCCGCGACATCGAGCGCGAAGTGGAGACGACGAGTGCGCCCTCCTCCTCCTCTGCCGCGCCAATTGACACGGGAACCACGCCGGCAAACTCGCCGCCTCCGGCGGAAACCGCGCCGCGCGAACAGCAGCAGCAGCAGCAGCAGCAGCAGCAGTCGTCTCCCGCGCAAACTGTCGATGAGCCGCCACCTGCTTCGTCGCAAACAAGCGGCGCGGCTGAGGAAGCGGCGGGCGGCGACCCGACGGCTTTCGCCAATCTGGTTATGTTCATTGCCTCGCCCGCGGCGGCGGCGATGGGGATGACTGAGCATCCCGGCCTCGCGCCCGGCGAACTTGACCTGCCGCTCGCCAAGCATTGCATCGATCTGCTCGCCACTATGCAACAGAAGACGCGCAGCAACCTCGGCCAACAGGAGCAACAAATTCTCGAAGGGCTGCTCGCCGAATTGCGCATGCAATTCGTCTCACTTACTTCGACGCGCCCGGCCACGCCGCCGCCCCCGCGCGGCTTCACCGGCAGCGACATCACGGGCGGCAGATAGTTTTCAGTTTTCGGTTTTTTGTTTTCAGCCGGGGCGGGTGATCTGCCTCCGACCGTCAAGTGTCAGAAGCGTCCTTTGCTGAAACTGAAAACCGAAAACTGAAAACTGAAAACTGTATGAAGTTCACTCTACTCGGCACAGGCACTTCGACGGGGGTGCCTTCCATCGGCTGCGAGTGTGAGACTTGCACCTCCGATGACCCGCGCGACCAGCGTTTGCGCGTCTCGGTACTCGTCGAGCACGACGGGCAGAGTGTTCTCATTGACACCTCCTCCGATTTTCGCCAGCAGGCTCTCCGGCAAAAATTGAAGCGGCTCGACGCCGTGCTCATCACCCACTGCCACGCCGACCACATCTTCGGCCTCGACGATCTGCGCCCGCTCAACTTTCGTCACGGCGCGCTCGGTATCTATGCCAACGAACGCGCGTGGAAAGACATTCGCCGCATCTTTCAATACGTCTTCGAGCCTTCTCATTTCGGCGGTGGGTTGCCGCAAGTCGTGGCGCACACGGTTGTCGCGGGCGCGCCGTTTTCGTTCAGCCGGAATCTCCAGATTACGCCGCTCGAAGTCATCCACGGGCGGCTGCCCGTTGTCGCCTATCGCTGCAACGATTTCGCCTACGCCACCGACCTGAACGAGATTCCGCCCGCCGCGCTCGACGGCCTGCGCGACCTCGATGTGCTGGTGCTCGATTGCCTGCGCATCACGGCGCACCCGACGCATCTCTCGCTCGAAGGCTCCCTCTCTTACATCGCAGAACTCAAACCGCGTCGAACTTATTTGACCCACATCGCGCACGACATCAAACACGCGCGCGACTCCGCGCTGCTCCCCCCCGGCGTCGCGTTCGGTTACGACGGACTTCAGATCAGTGATGAGTGATGAGTGATGAGTGATGGGTAACAAGCATCGGTCTTTAGCTCAGTACTCATTACTCATCACTCATGACTCATCACTTTTATGAAACTCTTTCACGGAACTGACAACGCGGAGATACTGAGGCCGACGGTGCTGACGCTCGGCGTGTTCGACGGATTGCACCTCGGCCACCAGTTCATCATGCGGGCGGTGGTGGAGCGGGCGCGGGCGACGGGCGCCGTGCCGACCGTCATCACTTTTGATCCGCACCCGCGCGCAGTGCTCCATCCCGCCTCCGCGCCGCCCCTCCTGCAAACGTTTGATCAAAAGCTCGAAGCCTTCGGCGTGTTGGGCATTGAGCAAACGATTGTCATCCGCTTCGACGCGGAGTTTGCGCAAATCCGCGCGGAGGAGTTTTTGCGCAAGGTGGTGGGCGAACGCTTACAGGCGAAGGAAGTTTATCTGGGACGCGGCTTCGCCTTCGGGCGCAGTCGGGAAGGAAACATCGGGTTGTTGCGGGCCGTCAGCGGGCAACTCAAATTTCATGCGGACGAAGTGGCGGAGGTGCGTCTGCGCGGGCAGCGGATCAGTTCGAGCCGGATTCGCGAGTTGCTGGCGACGGGGCGCGTGAATGTCGCGCGGCGCATGTTGGGTCGTCCCTACGGTGTGGAAGGGTGCGTCGTGCGCGGCGAACAGCGGGGGCGCACGCTCGGTTTCCCGACGGCCAATGTGCAACCGCAGAACCGCGTCATCCCGCGCAACGGGGTTTACGTGACGGCGACTTTGATCGACGGCGCATGGCGGCGCAGCGTGACCAATATCGGCACGCGCCCGACCTTTGAGCGTGAGGCCGGGCCTTGCGTCGAAACTCACGTCATGGATTGGCAGGGCGATCTCTACGGCGATGTGCTGCGCGTACGCTTCTTACATCGCCTGCGTGCCGAGCTCAAGTTCGCTTCCGTCGCGGAATTGAAGACGCAGATCGGGCAGGATGTCTCACGCGCCGCCTGCTATTTCGCGCGGCGCGGCGTGCGCCGTGCGCTGGTGATCGTTTAATGCAAGGGACGCAAGTTAACGTTGAGCGGGAAACCAGCGTTGTGCTGCGAATCGATCCGACCGGATCGACGCGAGACTCAAGTGAGGGTTGAGCGGGAAGCCACCAGCCGCCGGCGTCGTCGCGGTTTGGGCAGCAGCCTGCCGAGTAAAAAGATCAGTTGATCAAAATTAAAAACTTCTGCGACGCAGCCACGCTCCAGGGCCGAGTCGGTTCTGTGCTCATCGGCGGAGATGATCATCAAAGGCGTGTCGTGCAGGTTGGCGTGCTCGCGAATCAGGCGTGCGCTCGTGCGGTCGTCGTCCGGCGATTGAGTCAGATCGAGCAACACGAGAGCGGGACGAGCCTCTCGGCACCACTCGATCAACTCTTGTTCGTCCGCCGCCTCCGCCGTGTGGAAGCCGCGCGACTTTAACATCCGCATCACTCCCTGACGCAGACACACATCAGCCGAGACCACTAACACCGTGCGGTCATTTCTGTGTTTCCTGTCCATGCTCATTCAACCTCTTGGTATGTGAGAGGCAGCCAAACGCTATTGTCCAGCGGGCAGAGTCAACATAAATTGCATCAAACATCTGTCTCATAACGTACAAGGAACATATCTCGCTGCCACAGGATTGCGACAAGTGCGGCTTATCATACAGGGTAAGTATGGCTTCAATCGAACAAAATTCACACTCTTTAGTTCCGGTCAATGGAAACGCGCGACAGGGAAATGGTCGCGCCGGCAACGGCAACGAGCACGCTAAAGTAATTTCGCGGCTTGCTCCTCCCGCGCACACGGCAGCAGCAGCAGCAGGGGGTGGCGACAATGCCCCCGCCAATGAACCTGCTTTGGGAGCGCACGCGGCAGAGGCTCAAGCACGCATCGAAGCGATTGAGCGGCGCGGTTGGGGCTGGCGCGGCTGGTGGCGCAGTTTCCAGATCGCGCGCGTGCTTGGTCTGCTCGGCCTTTACCTGTTTCTGGAAAACTACGAAGCACGGGCCAAGTTCAACCGGCGCATGGAAGAGCGACGGCTCGCCGAGGCGCGTGCTGTCGGCGTATCCGCACTGCGGCGCGAACGATTGCGCGCTCTGCGCGGTCGAACCGTTGATCGCCTGATTGGTCTGACGCGCTATATCGTCTTTCGCGGCGCGGACGAGTCGAGCAGCAAAGAGGCGCGGCTGCGGCGACAGGCCGAATGGCTGAAGACGAGCCTCATCAAACTCGGTCCTACCTTTATCAAGATCGGGCAGTCGCTCGGCACGCGCGGAGATTTGCTGCCGCTCGCCTACGTCAAAGAACTCTCGCTGCTGCAAGATCAAGTGCCGCCGTTCCCGACTGCGGAAGCCTATGCGCGCATTGAGGCGGAACTGGGTCGCAGCCTGCAAGAAGCTTACGCCGAGATCGACGCCGGGCCGGTGGCCGCCGCTTCGCTCGGACAGGTGTATCGCGCTCGGCTGCACACGGGCGAAGAGGTGGCCGTCAAAGTGCTCCGCCCCGATCTGGCCGAGACGGTCAGCTTTGATCTCGCCATCATGCGTCGCCTCGTCGCGCGTCTCTCGCGCTACCCGTCGTTTAACGCCAACGCCGACTGGGAAGGCATGCTCGGCGAATTTGCTGAGACGATCTTTGAAGAGATGGACTACGCGCACGAGGCGCGTAACGCCGAACGCTTCCGCGCGAACTTTAAGGACTGGCGCGTCATCCACGTCCCGCGCATCCACTTCACACACTCGACCGCGCACGTCCTGACGATGGACTTCATTCGCGGGACGAAAGTGGTCGATCTCGAAGCCTTGCGTGCGCGGCGCATCTCGCCCGTCAAGGTCAATCGCCTGCTCATTCGCACGTACCTCAAGCAGTTGCTCGAAGACGGCTTTTTTCACGCCGACCCGCATCCCGGCAATCTACTCGTGATGGACGACGGACGCCTCGCCTTCTTCGATTTCGGCATGGCGGGACGGATCACACCGCGCCTCCAGTCGCAGATGATCGACGCCTTTTTCCACGTCGTCGCGCGCGATGTGCATGGCCTCGCGCAGGATTTGATCAACCTCAATTTCCTCAAGCCCGGCGTCGATCCCGAACTCGTGCGCCCGGTCGTCGAAGGACTCTTCGAGCATTATCTGAACTTGAAACTCGGTGAAGTAAACTTCAAAGAACTGACTTATGATCTGGCCGAAGTAATGTACGACTATCCGTTCCGGCTGCCGTCGAACTTCACTTACATCATGCGCGCCCTGATGACGCTGGAAGGCATCGGCATCGTCACCGACCCCGGCTTCAGTTTCTTCGAGACGGCGAAGCCTTACGCCAAAGAGTTCATGCTCCGGCGCGAGGGCAAGCAGTTTCGCAAACTCATTCTCGATAAATTCACCGGGCGCGAGAGCGAAGACGGGCGTATCCAATGGGGCAAGATGTGGAAGCTCGCGAAGATGGCCGCCAAAATGTATCTGGAAAAGTAAAAGCGACGGCTGGCCGAACCCACGCTTCCCCTCACGACTGTCTACACGAAGATGAAAATTCAGCCCGGCAAACTTTTCTCGAAAGTCCTTGTGCTCACCGCCGTGTTCTGCGGCGCAAACTTCTTTTCGGCGGGCGGCGCTCTCTTCGCTCAAACCGCGCGGCGCGGGCTGACGAACCGCAACCTCGATAGCGTTCGCGTCGTGAAAGAAACGCCGTCAGTGGCGGCGGCTGAAAATTCGCAGACTCCTGTGACGCAGGAGGCGGCACAATCGCAGGAACAAGAGCCGTCGAGTCCGCACTCGGGGTCGTGCATCTTCAAAGGGCCGGTCGATCCATCATACGTTCAGATGGCTGAGGAGACGGGCGGGCAGGTGCTCATGCTCGACCCTTCGGAGCTGGAGCACATGGTCGAACTGAGCAATCTCAGGTTGAGCGGGCTGGCGGAAACCATCTTCAGGGCAGGCGGCGCGCTCGACGGCGAAGCGAAAGAGTTCGCCGTGCCGCTCGACGCGGGAGTCGAGCGGGTGGCGTTCGTCGTCTTCGTAGAGTGTAAGGATGCGATCAAGATCATCTCGCCGTCGGGGCGGGACGCGGCGGCGGAAGCCTATGTGGCACATCAGCATTTGCGTGCAGGGCGCTTCCTCATCGTCAACACGCCGCTCACGGGCGTCTGGCGCGTGCGTGTGCGTGGGCGGGGCAGGTTCAGCGTTGTGGCACTGGCGAAAAGCCAACTTGCGCTCCGCTCTCTGAAGTTCGTCGAGTCGCCCGATGGAGCGGCGCAGAAAGGTTCTTCGTCCGGCAAGAGCCTGCGCGCGGCGGGCGCGGAGCAGACCGTGAGGGTGAGGCTTTCGAAACACGCGGCGGCGTCACAGTTGAAACTGGTGGCGGCGGACGGGACGATGATTCAGACAATCGTGCTGGAAAAAGTTTCCGCCGACCAAGATGACAGCGGCACGGAATTTGTCGGCACGGTCAGACTGCCCGTGCATGGATTTCGCCTCGCCGTCGAAGGTTTCGACGAGCAGGGTTTGACCTTTCAGAGGATGCACCCGCCGCTCCTGCGCGCGCGATAAGTAACGCGCATGTGCCGCGAAGGGGAACGGCGGCGCGCCGCAACCTCTACCTCTCGCCCGCGGCGCGCGTGCCCGCCTGCCGGATGGCATTAAAGAGCAGCGGATAGGTGGCAATCGATTGTGCGCGGTACTGCGGGCGGAAGCCGAAGAGGTAGATGCGGCCTGTGCCCTGGGTGACTTCGACGAGCGCAGCCTTGCCCTTGAGCTTCTCCGCGCCGAGCAGCCAGCCGGAGAGCAGCGGGTCGGCGCTCATCGGGTAGCGCGCGATGACACGCACGCGCGCCGATTCTTTCGCCTCGCTCAACTCAAAGACCGGCGAATCTTCCGCCCACGCAATGGACTCGCGGGGCATCCCTTGGGCGACCGGGTGCGAGGTGTCGAGTTCCGTGCGTAAAATTGAGCCGGGAACGTAGAACTCCGTCTCCTTTAGCCCCTCAGTCACGTTGCGCACGGGGAGTTTGAGTTGCTCAATGGCGAAGTCCGAGGCGCGGTTCAAAAAGATGAGCGTGCCGCCTCCTGCGACGAACTCACCGAGGGCGCGGACGCCTTCCGCGCCCAATCCGCCCGTCAACTCTTCCGGCATCGTCCCCTTGCGGTGGCCTTCCATGATCGCGCGCGGCGAATGGTCGGGGATCATGATCGCATCGTACTTCGCGCGCAAATTTCCGGCGCGTGTCTCTTTGTCTGCGAGCGAAGCGAAGGGAATCCGGTGTTGTTCCAGCACCCAGCGCGTCCAGCCCTCGTCCATCGAAGGAACGTGCGAGCGGTAGAGCGCGAAACGCACGGAGGCACGAGGAGCGGCGGCGGCGGGCGCAGCGTCTCTGAAAATGCGTGCGCTGAGTGTCTGGTACTTGAACGGAGCAGAGACGGGGGTGGCTTCGACGCCCATCAACATCGAGAGCGAATGAGCCGTTACGTCATAAGGCGAAACGGGATGGCCTGATTCGTCGCGCAAATCGGGATAGTGTTGCGCTTCGAGCAAAGCTTTGGCGAAATTGGCGTAAGGCTGGTCCATCCTGACGACCGCCGTCCCGCTCGCGTACTTGACGCCGCCCGCCGCGAACGGCCCCGCGTAATCAACTTCGACGCCGCCCCGCTGCAAGATGCGGATCAACTTCTGGGCGGTTTGCATCTGCGACAACGACTGTGAATGCGGAATCACGTAAGCGAAGAGTTCGCCGTTTTTGCGTTCGCGCACCGCCTCCGTGCCGATCTCATAAAAGCGTGTGAGCCAGCTTTCGCGGTTCTCTGCGGCATGGCGCAGCAGAGCGAACGCGCCCGCCGTCATGTAATTCGTGATGTCGCGCAGATGCCATGCGCCGCCGCGCCAGACGGGACCGAAGTTGGCCGACTCTTTCTGCGGGTCGTAGCCTTCGCGCGAGCGCAAGTCTTTGCTCTCGACGGTCAGGGGCGTGGCGATCTTGGCCGAGGCAGTTTCAGAAAGTATGCGGACGCCTCCGTGATAATGCGAGTAGGCACGCGCCGGGGTCCAGGCATCGTAGGTGGAGTTGGTCGTGATCCCCTGGAATCCGGCGGCGCGCAACTCGGCGGCCATCGCGTTGCCCAGTTCCGTGTAACCTTCGACTATTTTACGCGGGACGTTCGGCTCGACGGGCTGCATGTAGGGAGGCAGAAAAAGCCGCGCGCCGTATTCGCCCTGTTGATGAATGTCGTGGACGATCTGCGGATGCCATGCGTTGTGAATTTTATCGACGGTGAGTTGCGTCTCGACCTGCGTGAAGGCGTACCAGTCGCGGTTGTTATCGTGTCCCACGTACTTGTGATAAAGCTCCGGCGGGCCAGTTCCTTCATAAGGCGTGCCGAGCGTTTTGTCGTACCAGTTTTTGACGATGTCCACGCCGTCCGGGTTCAGCGACGGGACGAGCAGGATGATGGTGTCCTGCAAAATACGGCGCACGAGCGGATCGTCGGAGGAGGCAAGGCGGTGCGCGATGAGCATGCTGGAGAGCGTCGAGCCGACCTCCGTGGAATGGATGCCGCAGGTGATGAGGACGATTGATTTGCCGCGCGCGATGAGTTGCCGCGCTTTGCCGTCGCTTTGTCCGCCGAGCGTGCGCGGGTCGGCTAGTTGCCGCTGAATGTCTTTGAACTCCCCGAGGCGCGCGAGATTCTCCGGCGCGCTGATCGTCGCCATGACAAACGGCGCGCCGAGCGTCGTCCGCCCCAACTCCTCAAACTTCAAGCGGTCGCTCGCCCCGTCCAACCGTTTGAAATATTCGACGATGCTCGCCCAACTCGCCAGCTTCCGGTCGTCGCCGGGGCGAAAGCCGAGCGCGTCTTCCGGCGCAGGGACTTTCGTGGCGGGCACTGTGCCCGTCGGGCGCGTCTGTGCGGCATTCAGGGCGGCGGTCGAGAAGGAGAACAGAGACGTGCCGAGCAACGCGATGATGAGCGCGAAAGCAAAGAGACGAGAGCGCATGTTGTCTGATAACTCCGGCGATTGAAATGTTGGTTAAAGCCTACGGGAAGCCAAGTGCGCGCCGAGTTTAGCACAACGGCGAAGGGTGGTCAGTAACTCGCCAATCGTTGTTCGTGGTTGGATTGAATCTTTAATATCTCGCGCATGGACCACGTCCAAAGAAGCACGGACAACCGACCACGGACGCTCAGTCATCCCTAAATTAACAACTTGCTCTGATCCGTTGTGCGGAGTAAAGTAGCGTCCGCTGGAACCCCAACGCACTTCCCCGGAACTTATCGCAAAATATCATCGGAGGTCATCACAGATGGCGACTGAGACTGTTACTCCACGGCCTGACGTTGCGGCGACAAATGAATATCCGGATATTGTCGGCGCGAAGCCGGATAACCCGCATCTGGCCTCGTTTCGTTCATACATCCCGGCGGAGACGATGATGCCCGAGTTGACGGTGCGTGCCGTCGTCGTCGGGACGCTGCTCGGAATGGTCTTCGGAGCATCCTCGCTCTACCTCGTCCTGAAAGTTGGCCTGACGGTCAGCGCCTCGATCCCGGTGGCGGTCATCTCGATCACGCTCTTTCGCGTCCTCTCGAAGCTTGGGGCGCGCAACGCGACCATCCTTGAGAACAACATCGTGCAGACCGCAGGCTCGGCGGGCGAAAGTATCGCGTTCGGCGTGGGCGTGACGATGCCCGCGATCATGATCCTGGGCTTCGACCTCGAATTGACGCGCGTGCTGCTCGTCGCCATGCTCGGCGGCCTGCTCGGCATTCTGATGATGATTCCCTTGCGGCGCGCGCTCATCGTGCAACAGCACGGCCTGCTGAAGTACCCGGAGGGGACGGCCTGCGCTGAAGTGCTGAAGGCGGGCGCGTCGGATGAATCGCGCGCGATGGCGTCGGACGCGGCGAAAGCGGAGTGGGCGCGTGCCAATGAAGGGCAGACGGGCGAGGCCGCCGACAACGGCGCGAAGATCATCTTCGCGGGTTTTGGCGTCGGCCTCATCTACACGACGGTGATGAAGGCTTTCTTCGGGTGGAAAGAGTATCCGACTAAGGTCTTCGGCGAGCCGTTCAGAAATGCTTCCGTCTCGCTCGAATCGTCACCTGCGCTCTTAGGCGTCGGCTATATCATCGGCCCGCGCATCGCAGCGATCATGGCGGCGGGCGGCGTGCTCGCCTACCTCGTGCTGATCCCGATGATCTCTTTCTTCGGCACCTTCCTCGGCGCGACAATCGTCCCGCCGGGCACCACGCCGATCAGCGAGATGGACCCGGACGGCATACGCAACGCCTACGTGCTCTACATCGGCGCGGGCGCGGTGGCGGCGGGCGGCATCATCAGCCTCGTGCGTTCACTCCCGACCATCTGGCACGGGCTTAAAGGCGGCTTACGCGATTTGCGCGGCGGGCAGGCGCAAACCGTGGCCTCCCCGCGCACGGATCAAGACCTCTCGATGAAGTTCGTGCTCGCAGGGATCATCGCGCTCGTCGCCATGATCATGATCTTCCCGCAATTGCATTTGCAGGGCAACATTCTCGGTGCGCTGATGATCGTCGCCTTCGGCTTTCTGTTCGTCACCGTGTCGTCGCGCCTGACGGGCGAGATCGGCTCGTCGTCGAACCCAATCTCCGGCATGACGGTGGCGACGCTGCTCCTGACCTGTTTCGTCTTCCTGATTATCGGCTGGACCGGGCCAACCTCCTACGTCACGGCGCTCTCCATCGGAGCCATCGTCTGCATCGCCGCCTCGAACGGCGGCACCACCTCACAGGACTTGAAGACGGGTTTCCTCGTCGGCGGCACACCGTGGCGGCAGCAGATCGCGATCCTCATCGGCGCGGGCGCGTCGGCGCTTGTCCTCGGCCCCATCCTGCTCAGCCTGAACAACGCCTCGACTGTCTACGTGCAGGCCGGTCAGTTACAATTGCCTGCGGACGTGCGCATCGATCCCACGACGCTGACCGAACGCGAAACGATCCCGGCGGACCAGGGCATAGGCGACACGAACTCTTACCGCGTCTGGCACAAGATCGACGAGCGCGGCTCGCGCGCGGGCAAGTATCTCGTCGACGAGCAGGGCACGCCAATCTATTTCGCCGATCCCGGCATCAACGGCACATTCAGAGCGCGTGCGAACGGCATCGAGGTGGACAAGTTCGCCGCGCCGAAAGCGACGCTGATGTCTTACATCATCAAGGGCATCCTCAACCGCGAGTTGCCGTGGGGACTCGTCCTCTTAGGCGTGATGATCGCAGTGGTGTTGGAGATGGCGGGCATTCCTTCGCTCGCCTTCGCGGTCGGCGTCTATCTGCCGCTCTCGTCGTCTTCGCCGATCTTCGCCGGCGGTCTGGTGCGCTACGGGGTTGACCGCTACCTGCGCCGCAAACTCGCGGGGCGTAACCTGTCGGAAGATGAACTCGTCGCCGAGGGCGATAAGAGTCCGGGCGTGCTGCTGGCCTCCGGCTACATCGCGGGCGGCGCGATTGCGGGCATCATCATTGCGTTTCTGGCGGGCCTGCCCTATTTCACCGGCTTCAACCGACGGATGGCCGAGTGGGGCGAGCACAATCCGTTCCATGCGGGCGGGTGGTCGGACGCGCTGGCGATGATCCCGTTCCTTATCCTCGTCGCGCTGCTCTATGGCGTCGGGCGCGAGTGGGTGCTGGCCGCGCGACGAGCTAAGGGATGAAGGATGATTGCGGAATGGGGGCGTTGGAGTCGAGAGGTAGGGGAGAGTGCTTTTTTTCTTCCCCGCGCCCACGACACCCTCCGCCCTCATCCCTTTTCTCTGTTGCGGCAACGTTTCCCGCTGTTTTATCCTCTATTAGTGTGGTCACGCTCTCCGCGATGTTTCGTCACACGAGTGCTCTGCACACATCTCATCTGTCTGAAGGAAATACCCAACATGCACCAGTCCCGGCCTCGCCGCCTGCGCGCGGTTTCTCTCTCATTGCTCATTCCGGCGTTGTTGCTGCTCGCACTACCGGGCGC
>JBPCIP010000075.1:0-18994 GCA_051006195.1 Pyrinomonadaceae bacterium | reverse complement strand
GCGGCGGGCAACCCGACCAATTTCAAAGGGGCGACGCAGACTTACAACGCGAACAACCAGCCGACGGGCGCAGGCTTCACCCACGACGCGAACGGCAACCCGACCACCTACAAAGGAACGACGCTCTCCTTCGACGCCGAGAACCGCCTCACCGCGCATGGCAGCACCCTGACGGCAGGCTATCGCGGCGACGGCTTGCGGGCGTGGAAAGAGACGGCGGGCGGGAGAACTTACTTCCTCTACGACGGCACGACTCCAATCGTGGAGATGGACGCGAGCGGGGCGCTCACAGCGACGAACACGTTCGGGGCGCACGGGCTGGTGTCGCGACGCACGACCACGCAGGGCAGTACCTTCTACACCTTCGACCCGCAGCGCAACGTTGCGCAACGGCTCGACGCTGCGCGACGCAACTCTGTCCACCCATCACTTCATGGCGCACACCGCCACAATCCACAAAAGCGGTTAAAGCTTTCGGGCGCAAGTTGGAAACCTGAAGCGGTCAGCAAAATGCTGGCCTTACGTGTTATCAGGGCAAACGGTTAGTGGGCGGAGTTTTGGCGGCAACGTCAGTTAACCCCAGTCTTGAGTTGAAAAATGGCTTTGTTGATTTCAAATGACTTACCACATTGCATCCAACCCAAGACTGCAAATGTGGCCCTGTAAGCCCTTTGTTTCGCGCATCGAATTTCAACTCAAGACTGGGGTTCAGTTAGACTTTCTCGCTGCTTGAGACCTTCACCAACTGTTTCCGTTTATACTCCCCGTTCTTTCCCCTTTTCGTTTCCCCCGCGTGAATGTTAGACTTTCGCGTTTGTAAAATGCCCCCATCGGGCGCTCCCTGAGAGGCAGTAGAAAGCGGTGGCAGAAACACAGCGTGCGCCAGGGTCGGCGTTAGGCAAAGTTGCTATCCTGATCGCCGTCGCGGGTTTCTTCCTCGTCGGCATGGCGGGCACAGTCTATCTCTCGCTGCGCAGCCCCGAAGTGACAGTCCCGGAAGTAACAGGCAAAAATATCCTCGACGCTGAGCAAATTCTCTCCGACATCGGGCTGAACGTCCGCCGCCGCGCCACGCGCTACAGCGCAGAAGTGAAGCCGGATACCGTCCTCGATCAAACGCCGCGCGCGGGCGATCTGGTGAAAGCCGGACAAACCATCGCCGTCGTCATCAGTCGGGCCGAAGCGAAAGAGGGCGAGAGTTCCGTCGGAATCAGGAAAGCGGGCGAGGCGAAGAAGGACAATCAAAACACTTCCGAGAATCAAAATGCCAACGAACCGACCAACACCAACAACCGGAATGTTAACGGCAATGAAAATCAGAATCGCCCCAAACGCAACAAGAACACGAATAAAAATGCCAACGCGAACGGCAAAAATGAAAACGGCAATTCCAGCGCAAATGTAAAGATCAACTCAAATCTGAACGCCAACTTGACGACCAATTCGGGCAACGCCAACAATCGCAACAGCGTCGAGCGCAACACGAACGCTCGCCCGACGAACAGCAACAATCTCAATTCGGATAGCCGCAACGCGCCGCTGCCGCTGCCCAATGCCAACGCCGCCAACCGCAACACGAGCGGCAACGCGAACGGCAACGCGAACGCGAATCGTAATAGAAACACTAACAACCGCAATACAAATTCAAGCGGCAATCGCAATTCACGCCCGGCGGCCACAACGCGCAACAGCAACACCCCGCGCCCTTAAGTGCGCCTCGACCAGAAGAGATGGCTGTAAAGTTGCGGGTTGAAAAAGTTTTCGCGTCAACCCGACCCGAACTTGAGCCGGATTTCATTGAAATTTTTGTGCGTCTCGCGGTGAGAGACGGTTGTGCGGAAAACTCCTGTCCGAAGGATTCGGGCAGACAAGGGAGGCAACCATGATCGAGATCGCTCCATCTATTTTATCTGCTGATTTTACCCGGCTTGGTGAAGACATTGCCGCAATTGAGCGCGGCGGGGCGGGCGTGGTTCACTGCGATGTGATGGACGGCCATTTCGTGCCGAATATCACGATTGGCCTGCCAGTCGTCAAGTCGCTGCGAAACGCAACCCGTTTGACCCTCGACACGCATTTGATGATTTCCGAGCCGGGGCGTTACGCCGAGCAGTTTGTGGAGGCGGGAGCTAATATGGTCTCCGTCCACGTCGAGATCGATGCGCATCTCAACCGGACGCTCGTTGCCATCAGAAACAAGGGCGCGCAGTCCGGCATCGCCATCAATCCGGCGACTCCGCTCGTCTCATTGGAAGAATCGCTCGAATACGCCGATTTCGTTTTGTTGATGACGGTCAATCCCGGTTTCGGCGGGCAAAAGTTTATCCCGACCATGCTGGATAAAGTGCGTCGCTTGCGTCGCATGATCGAAGAGCGCGGACTGAAGACGCGCATCGAAGTGGACGGCGGCATCGACCGCACGAATATCGCGGATATTACCGCCGCCGGAGCCGAGATCATCGTCGCGGGAACGGCAGTTTTCGGCGGAGGCGACCCGGCACAGGGCGTCCGTGAACTCCTGGACGCCGCCGCACAACAATGAGTATAAAAACAGTGACAAGTGACAAAATGAAAAACTTGTCTTCCTCCTGTCACCGTTACTCGTCACTTTTTTCGGAGGTTTTATTAATGCGTTTACGCAAATTTTTATTAGTCGTCAGCGCGTGCGCGGTTCTGGTGAGCGGTTTGCCCGCCCGGTCGAATACGCAGCCGGGGCAGGCACAGCAGCAGCAGCAACCGCAACGAGCGCAAAGTGAAGGGACGGCGGCGCAACGCCTTGAAGTGTTGCGGCAGCGGCTCGACAATTTGCGGCGCACGCTCAACGGCGCGATTGCCGGTTTCAACGCCGGAGACGGCAAGCAGAAGAAAGATAAAGATAAAGACAACAAGCAGACGGCGGACGATCCTGCGTCGCGGTTGCGCGGCCTGGAAAGGGAGGCGAATTCGCTCATCTCCGAAGTGCTCGAACAACGCGCCCGCGTGGACCGCAGCGATAAGGTCGAGGAGACGGAGATCGATAAACTGGAGAGCGCGGCCACCGATCTCAATCAACGCGGCGAAGCGATGCTGCTCGCTACGGCGGGCGAACGCCGCAATGCCACGGGCGTGGCCGCGAATTCGGGCAGTAAGGATAAAAAGAAACCCGGTTTCTTCGGGCGCATTTTAGGGCGCGGCGGCGATGACGAATATGCCGAATTGATCGGCGGCGTGGCGCCGGGGCGCGACCGCGAGTTGTTTGAAGTGGCGGCGAAAGAAGCGCGCAAGTCCAAGTTTGAGCAAGCCCGCCTGCTCTTCAACGTGATCATTACGACTTATCCGGAGTCGGCTTATTTGCCGCATGCGAAACTCGCCATCGCCGACACCTTCTATCTGGAAGGCACGACGAGCGCGCTCATTCAGGCGGCCAACTCCTATCGCGAGTGGCAAACCTTCTTCCCGACCGATCCGCTGGCCGACGAAGTGTTGTTGAAGATCGCCGAAACCGAGATGCGACAGATGGGTTTGCCCGACCGCGATGTGGCGCACGCGCGCAAGGCCGAGCAACTCCTCAAAGCTCTCTTGCAACAATTCCCGAACACCGCGCTGCGCCCGGACGCGCAAGTGCGCCTGAGCGAGGTGCAGGAAAATTTGGGCATGCACACTTTTCAGGTTGGAAATTTTTATATGGATCGCTACGAGCGCGGCGTCGCTCCGAATCCGAAGGGAGCGCAATCGCGCTATCGTGAAGTCGTCGAGAGGTATCCGAACTTCTCGCGCATGGACCGGGTGCTCTATCTTTTAGCCAGCACCTACGTGGCGGAGGAAGAACCGGATGAAGCCGCAAAGTATTTCCAGCAACTCGTGCGCAACTATCCGAACAGCGAGTATGCTGAGAAGGCGCACGATCAACTCGACGCCATCGGCGCGGCCAAGCCGGAAGCTGATCCGAAGGCGAAAGACAGATTGCCGCCGGAGAAGCGTTCGATGACCTCCAGATTCATGCAACAAGTGTTCGGCACGACGACGGCAACGATTGACAAAAACGGCGTGCTCATCAACAAAGACAGTAAGGAGAGCAGCCTCATCGATGTCATCATCGATAACAAGGGCACGCTTCCGGTGACGACGCCGGGCGCACCCACGATCAACCGGCGCATTCCCGCCGTTTCGCGTCCGGCACAGACGCAACCACCGGCGCAGCCGGCAGACAAGAAAGCAGCGGACGGCCTCCAACTACAGCCAGCCAAGCCCGGCGCGCCCGCCACCGGAGACAATCCGACCACGCCGCCGGCCCAGCGCCCGCCCTCCAACTAAAACAAAAGAGTAAGGGAAACGGATAGGGGGGAAAGGGAAAAGGGTCTAATCCTTCCCTTTCCCCTTGAGTTCTGTGGTCTTGATTTTGGGAGCACCATAATAGTAAGATAAGTTTATCAAACGTATGTAGAAAGGCTTGCCCTAAAAACTAATGGCGAATCCCTCAAACTCGCCGGTTAACGCTTGACGAGGGTCTCACAAGATTCCGTCAAACTCACCCTATCAACTATAACAAGTGCCTTGTTCGGTGCATCTTATCGTAGTTCAAGATCCGCACCAACTAGCGCATGTGCTGGTAACAGCACTTTAAGGAGAGTATTCCATGCAAACTCACAAGAAATCTGTCTTGCTAACTATTTTGGTATTGAGCGTCGCAACAATAACAGCTATTGCGACACATAACCAAGACCGTATTGAAAACCCTACATCAGCACAAGAATCTTCCAGCAACGCCCAGTACCCGGTTGTAGATTATGCGGCTCAATTACCCGCAGGCCCCGAAAAACGCGCTCTGCGCCAAACTAGAAACAGTCGCTATGATATTAAAGAGGCGACAGTTGATGTTCAGCAGGCTAGATTAAAAGAGGATAGCCCTTCCGTACTTTTAGATCTGCCGATTTCTCACGCCCCGGTAGAAACTGCTATACCCATAGGTCAAAGCGATGCAATTGTGATTGGTGAAGTCACCGACGCACAAGCATTTTTGTCCAACGATAAAACCAGTGTTTATTCCGAGTTCACGGTACGCATTGAAGAACCGATTAAACAAATCTCTTCGATGCCCCTTGCGGCAGGAGGTTCCATTACCGCAGAACGACAAGGCGGTGCAGTGCGATTCCCCTCTGGCAAAGTTTTGCAGCGCGGCGCGCTAGGTAAAAACAGTTTGAGTATCGGGCGGCGCTACGTACTTTTCTTAAAGTATAACAATGATGCCCAGGATTACTCTGTTATCACAGGCTATGAGTTACGCGGTGGCCGGGTATTCCCGCTCGACGGCATTCCTGAATCTGAAGGCAAAATAACCCAATTTGAAGCCTATCGGAATTACAAAGGGACAGCCGAATCGGTTTTTTTGAACAACATCAAGACAGAGGTCGCCCGCTTGGCTCAGAGCCTCGGCGAAGGAGGGCGAAAATGACTTCACATCGCTACTTGCCTTCATTCGTCGTTGCCGTGACACTGCTTGCGTGTGGCCTCTCAATGCTCCCCATGTCTCTGTTAACGGTCCGGGTGGAGGCACAAACTTGCACGAATCCAGATAAGCAAACTAGAGGTACCGCATGGACGCAGAATGCAACGGTAACGGTCAACATTAACAGCGGTCAATTTACTCAGGCAGAATACAATTGCTTGAAAACTGCGTTTGATAACTGGACTGCGGCAAGGCAATCGAACTTGTCCAACGTAACGTTTAATGTTAACTACAGCGCCATGCAATTAGTAGCCACCAATTCTTCCGGTCAGGTCACGAGCGCGACCGGAATGGGTGTGTATCAAGTTAATAAAAGCACGGTCGCAGTGACTTCGACCGGAGTAGGGGCGACGGGTGGGCAGAGCGAGACTATGAGTGGCACCACAAGTCGCTCAAACGCCTACACCAATATTCATCCCAACGTGACGAACTGCACTGCTTTGGCACAGACAATGGCGCATGAAATAGGTCATACGTTGGGTTTAGGGGAATGCACCAACTGCACCGTGGTTAAAAGTTCAGTGATGGTCGGCGTCCCTTGTGGTACAAGGGATGCAAGTGGTAATTGCACAGCCCCTGATTATAACGACACGTCATACGGACTCAGCGGCCCAACGAGTTGTGACAACTCAACAGTAAGATCAGCAGCGCAGTATAATCCTATGACGGTCGGTTACGACCCTGCATGTAATGGTAGTAGCGGCTGCACTTCATGTCCGATGTTCGGTAGCAGTGCACCCAACTATTGCACGTATCCAGGCAGCGGCTGCCCGTCTGGTCAAATGAATAATCAAATGTGTTGCTGTGTGCCGATCTCTCCGATAGTCATAGACATTCAAGGCAATGGATTTGATCTAACAGATGCAGCAGGCGGCGTCGATTTCGACCTCAATAAAGACGGGGCGAAGGAACGTTTGTCATGGACAGCTTTCAACTCAGATGACGCTTGGCTTGTCCTTGACCGAAACGGTAACGGATTAATTGATGACGGGACGGAGTTGTTTGGCACCTTCACACCCCAGCCGTTAAGCGCAGAGCCTAATGGATTTCTTGGCTTAGCTGAGTACGACAAAGCAGCTAATGGAGGTAATGAGGATGGAGTGATAGATAACCGCGACGCCGTCTTCACGTTTCTACGTCTCTGGCGAGACATTAACCATAATGGCATCTCGGAGCTAGACGAGTTACGCACACTTGCTGATGGCAGCATCGCTACCTTATACCTTGACTACAAAGTGTCAAAACGTATGGACCAGTACGGCAACCAGTTCCGCTACAGAGCCAAGATTAAGGATGTACATGGCGCGCAGGTTGGGCGCTGGGCGTGGGATGTATTCCTTGTTAAAGCTGAGTAGAGCTAAGATTAATTTTCGCACAAAAACGAAACCGCCCGGAAGTCTTCAGAGACCTACGGGCGGTTTTCCCCTTTGTTTACCTTTTGCCTTTTGTTTCGTGGGTGTTAAAATTTTTGCGCCTTCCACCCGCAGTTAATCGAATCATTCTGAGGTGTGATAGTTCGACGCGCCCGGTGGACGAGGGACTGGAACGAATTTCTATGGCCGAAACGACCGCAGATGAATTGACGCGACGCCATCGCGCGGCGGCGCGACTGGTGTCGGCGTTCGTCACGCTCACGCTTGCGCTCATCGCGCTCGCCTACGCGGGTGTGCGCCCGCCGCGCGGCAACCTGAATTTCATGAGCCCGACTTCTTACGTCGCCCTCTGGATTGTCATTTTGTTCATCGGCCTCGGCGCAATCGCGCTCCGGCGGATGAGATTTGGGGCAGTGCGCCTGCAAATTATTGCGGAAGCTAAAGGCGCTTCCGCTCTGTTTGCCACGTTGCAAAAAACGACGGTGCTCGTCGCTTTGTCCGGCATCACTATCGCGGTTATCGGCTATCTCATCTTCATTTTTACGAATGACCCGTTCCAAATGATCAAGGCCGGAGTCATCGCGCTGGCGATATTGCTTTACTCTTACCCGCGCCGCGCGGCATGGGGACGCGTCTGGCAGGCAACCGAGTCGCCGTCTGGCTTGACCACCGACGGCTCGCCTGCGAAAGGAACATCAGCGTGAAGTTTTTCGTCCGCCTCGCCTCAACTGCCTTGGCGCTTGTGGCGTGCTCCGTAGCCCTCTCCGTTTCCGCCGCCGCGCAAACCACGACGCCGGAACCGCAAGTTTCACCCACCCCCAATCTGACATCTCCGCCGCGTCCGGCGGAGACGACTGCCGCCGCCATCGCGCCGCAGCCCGCCTGGTCGGAGAGAGAGCGGCGGGTGAAGGCTTACGCGAAATTGATGGAAGGGCAACGTTTCTTTACGAACGCGCGCGGCGCGGGCGGCATCTCGCGCGAACATTTGCGCTCGGCACAACAATCCTTCGAACAAGCCGCCGCGCTCGACCCGACGCTCTCCGAAGCCCACACCGCGCTTGCCGAAATCGCTTTCTTCTTTCTTGACGACCGGCGGCTCGCCGAACGCGAAGCCGCCGCCGCCGTCCGCATCGACAATAATAATTACGGCGCGCACCGCATCCTCTCACGCCTCGCATCGCTCAAAGCCGGACTTGACTCCGACAAACTTGACCGCGCCGCCGCCGACCGCGCCATCGACGCCTTGCGCGAAGTGCTCCGCATCGATCCGAGTGATGCAGAAGCGTTGGCCTTGAGCGGAGAGTTTTACGCCAAAACCGGGCGCGAGAATGAGGCCATCGATGCGTTCAAGCGTTGGCTGGGCGCACCGGCCACAGTCGATACGAATTTTTACAAAGTCATCACACAGGGGAGTGAACTTACGCCCGACGCCGCTGCCGCGCGTCTCGCTGAAGCGTTGTTGAACGCGGGGCGCACCGCCGAAGCAGTCGATGCCATTCGCCGCGCGCTCGCCATCAATCCTGAGAACACGCAGTATCTCGCGTTGCTCGGTCAAGCGATTGATGCGGGCGGCGATGAAGAGGGCGCGACCACGGAGTTGCAGCGCATGATTGCGGCAAATCCCGGCAACCTCGCCGCCGTCAGTTTGTTGGCGCACGCGCAGGCGCGTGCCGGTAAAGTTGATGCGGCGGCGGCAACTCTGCGCGCGGCCAGTGCGAGCCGCCCGGAAGACACTCGTGAGCAACAGCAACAGCGACGCAGGCTCGTAGACGACCTCGCCGGGGTCTACGCTGAAGCTCTGCGCTATGATGAAGCCATCGCCGCTTACGAAGAACTATTGAAAGCACGCGGCATCACGGACCAGCCGCTCACCGCCGACAGCGACAAAGAGATCGCTCGCCGCACGCTGCTAAACATTCTCAACGTGCAGCGGCAGGCCGGACGCACCGGCGACGCTTTCAACACTCTCGAACGGATGCGCCGTCTGACCGGCGCCAATAATCCGCAGGCGGATTTTTATTCCATCGAATTGTTGCGCGAACAGGGCAAACATAAGGAAGCTTTAGAAGCCGCGCGGGCGGCGCGTCTGAAGTTCCCGGAGGTGGCGGAGTTTCTGCGGTTGGAAGCCGAGACGCTCGCCGACCTCGGTCAGGTGGAAGAAGGCGCGACGCTGTTGCGCGCCCGCATCACCGGCAAACTCGAAGACGACTATCCGGCGTACCTCTCCATCACTAATCTCTACTTACAGGCGGGCCGCGGCAAAGAAGCCGTAGAAACGGCGCGTAAACTGCTCGCCCTGACCCCGACCGATAAGCCGCAACTCGTCACGCAGTCGCTCTTCATGCTCTCTTCGGCGCAGGAGCGCGCGGGCGACACCAAAGGCGCGGAAGAGTCTCTGCGTCGCGTGCTCGCTAAAGACCCGAACAATGCGACCGCTCTCAACAACCTCGGTTACTTTCTCACTGAGCGCAACGAGCGACTCCCGGAAGCCCTCGACATGATCAAACGCGCGGTGCGAGCCGAACCGACTAATTCCAGTTTCCTCGACAGTCTCGGCTGGGTCCATTTCAAACTCGGCCAACTCGACGAAGCCGAACGCCATTTGAACGATGCCGCCCGGCGCAGCACACGCTCTGCCACCATTCAGGAACACCTCGGCGACCTTCACCATAAACGCGGCCAACTCGAACAATCTCGCGCCGCCTGGCGTAAAGCTCTCTCGCTCTCTGTCGCTGCCTCCGAGATCGAGCGTCTCAAAACAAAAATCGAAGGCGACGGGCGCAAGTAACAATCTCAAGACCATCGCCGCACTCAGAAACGAAAGAGGACACGAAAGAAGACTCACGCACAGTCCCCACTTTCGTGTCTTGAAAGTGTGTGACGGTTATCTCATCAATCAAACTTGCGGGCAGGACGGTGTGTAAATTTGACATATTGACGCTATGTAGACAGCGCGCTACACTGGCTTTAGTTTGATCGACAGCCCCAAACGTCGATCAGACCATTAGCAAGACCCTCCTCTCGGTTAATAAATTCTAATTAAAAAGAGAGTCTGAAACCCCTGATGACTTGTAACAGTCTGTTCCCCCACTTTTGTGTACGTGTGCGCGGATTTGCGCGCTACACCTTCGCGGCCTTCGCCTGTCTATTTGCTTCCGGCCTGTTCGTCGGCGCAGACGCGCAAACGAACACGATGCGCCCCGTCGCACGTCTCATTGGAGTCAGGACGACCGGCAGCGTCAGCACACCGCGTGCGGCAACTTGCGAGACAGGCGCACGCATGATGCCCGCCTCGATGTTCAACGCTTCAGCCGCCGCTCGCCCGCGCACGACGACATACGCCGTGGCGGCGAGTGTGGAGCGGCGGGCTTTTGAATTAATCAACGCACAACGGCGCACGCGCGGTGAATCACCGCTCATCTGGGATGCGGAACTGACTCGCATGGCGCGGTTGCATTCCGACAGCATGGCCCAACGGAATTTTTTCGACCACACGAACCCGCAAGGACAGAACATGATGATGCGCGCCCGCTCCGGCGGCGTCTGCGGGTGGCGAGCGATGGCCGAGAACATCGCGTATAATGAGGGCTACGACGATCCGGCGGCTTTCGCCGTCGAGCGTTGGCTGATTTCGCCCAAGCACCGCGAAAACATTTTGCGCGAGGATTTCACGCACTCCGGGATCGGGGTCGCGCGTGCCGCCGATGGTCGCGTCTTCTTCACGCAGGTGTTCGTCACGCGCTGACGCCGCAAGTCTTCATCCACAACTTTCGGCGGCTGGCGCTCATTAATTCGGGCGGCCAGCCGCTCAACTTTTATATGGTGAGATTTTGTCCGACGCACAGTTCACCCTGCCATCCTTCGCTAAGATCAATCTGAGCCTGCGCGTGCTCGGACGCCGCGACGACGGTTATCACGAACTGAGCACCATCTTCCAAATCATCACGCTACACGACCGCCTCACTTTCCGCGCGCTCCCTGACGAACAACTCGAACTTGGTTGCAACGCGCCGGACGTGCCCTGCGATGAGACGAATCTGGTCCATCGCGCGGCAATCGCTTTGCGCGAACGCTACGGCGTCGTGCGTCGGGGGGCGCGTATCGAACTGGATAAAATTATTCCGGCGGGCGGCGGTCTGGGCGGTGGTTCGTCAAACGCCGCTGTCGCTTTGATCGGCCTCGCGCGTTTGTGGAAAATAGAGGCTGAAAGAAACGCGCTGATTGAGATCGGCAAGGGGCTGGGCGCGGATGTGCCATTCTTCTTCACGGGAGGCACGGCTCTCGGGACAGGACGGGGAACAGAGATTCGCCCGCTCGCCGATATCGCGCCAAAACATCTTTTACTCGTGGCGCCGGGCATCAAAGTCTCAACCGCCGAGGCTTACAAGTCTCTGAACGCGCCCGCCTTGACAAAGGCAGTTTTGCCCGCTAACCTCACTGTTTCTCGTGGGAAGGCTAAAATTTCAGCTTCGTGGATGGCAGCACCGATAAATGATTTCGAGCGGGTCGTCTTTCCCCTCCATCCCGAAATCGGAAGGGCGCGAGATGCGTTGCTCGCCTCCGGCGCAAACAGCGCGTTACTATCGGGCAGCGGTTCGAGCGTCTTCGGTCTCTTTGATAATGTGGAGCATTGTGAGCGCGCACGCGCGACCTTGAGGATTGAACCCGGCTGGCGAGTTTTCGCCTGCACCACGCTTTCGCGACGCACTTACGAAAAAGCGTTTAGCGCCAGTGAGAGTTTTTTTGTGAATGCGTCGTCCGTGTATAATTAGCACACAATATCAAAATTGGGGCGTAGCCAAGTGGTAAGGCACCGGTCTTTGGAATCGGCATTCGTAGGTTCGAATCCTCCCGCCCCAGCCAAAACAACAGAGGCTAGAGGTTAGAGGTCAGAGGTTAGTGAAAAGGAATTACTGACCTCTAGCCTCTGACCTCTAACCTCTCATTTTATGAGTACGACCGGCGGCATCAAAGTTTTTTCCGGCAACGCGAATCGCGATCTGACGAAGGAGATTTGCAGCGAACTGGGCTGCGACCCCGGCAGCGCGACGACGGGACGTTTCTCGGATGGTGAATTTAATTTTCAGATCACCGAGAACGTGCGCGGTGGAGATGTGTTCATCGTGCAGCCGACCTGCCCGCCCACGGACGCGAATTTGATGGAACTGCTCGTCATGCTCGATGCGTTTCGTCGCTCGTCCGCCGAACGCGTGACGGCAGTGATTCCTTATTACGGTTACGCGCGCTCGGACAAGAAGGATCGCCCGCGCGTGTCGATTGCCGCGAAGCTCGTGGCAAATCTGATCGCGACCGCCGGGGCCGACCGCGTTTTGACAATGGACCTGCATGCGGCACAGATTCAAGGCTTCTTCGACATCCCCGTCGATCACTTATACGCTGCTCCGGTTTTCATCGGTTACTATCAGGCCAACCTGATGCCGCATCTGACGGTAGTTGCGCCCGACACGGGCGGGGCGGAACGCGCCCGCGCCTATGCGAAAAGATTGGACGCGGAACTCGCGCTCTGCGACAAGCGGCGCGAGAAAGCCAACGTGGCCGAAGTGATGAACGTCGTCGGCGATGTGCGCGGGCGCAATTGTCTCATTATCGACGACATGTGTGACACGGGCGGGTCTTTGACGAAGGTAGCGAAGGCACTGAAGAGCGCGGGAGCGGCGAGCATTCACGCCTGCTTCACGCATGCGGTGTTGTCAGGTCGCGCCTGCGAGCAGTTGGCCGCTTCCGATTTGGAACAAGTCGTGACGACCAACACGATCCCCTTTCACCAGCGGCCAGAGGAGTTGGAGAGTATCAAGGTTTTGAGTATCGCGCCGCTTCTGGCGAAAGCGATCAAGTCGATCCACGAGGAGACCAGTGTCTCTTCGCTCTTCGTCTGAAGGGCAAAAACTGAAGCGTACACACGCTGGAAAGAGCGAGTAGAAATTATGGCAGAGAGAAAAGAGTTTTCGATTAAAGCCGAGCGGCGCGAGGGGCGCGGCAAGAATGATGCGCGACGCTTGCGCGCCAACGGCAAAGTGCCTTTGACGATCTATGGCGGCGAAGGCGAAGCGGTTTCGGCGGCAGCGTCGCTCGCCGAATTGGCGACGATCCTGCGCACGGAGTCAGGCCACAACACTATCTTTACACTCGACGTGGACGGCGAAGGCGCGACCGAGGTGATGTTCCTCGACCGCCAGATCGATCCGGTACGGGGTCGTCTCGTGCATGCGGATTTGCGCCGGCTGGTGCGCGGGCAGAAGATCGAAGTTACCGTGCCCTTGCACCTGACAGGCGAACCCATCGGTGTGACCGAAGGCGGCGGCGTGCTCGAACAGATGGTGCGCGAAATCGAAATTCGCGTCCGCCCGCGCGACATCCCCGATGCGATCAACATCGATGTCTCGAACCTCAACGTCCATGATGTGCTGCACGTCTCGGATATTCCGATTGATGAGAATATGGAAATTCTGAGCGACCCAGAGACGGTGCTCGCCACCGTCGGCATCGTCCGCGACGAGCCGGTCGAAACTCCTGAGACGAGTGAAGAGACCGATGAGCCGGAAGTGATCGGCAAGGGCAAGAAGGATGACGAAGAGGGAGCCTGAGAATTTCGGGGAAGGGGTGGCGGGAGAGGTGAAGGTTGATTACCCGCATCACGGCATCTGCCTTTGCCCTTGATCCTTTCCCCTTATCCCCTCTTTCCCATGCTTATCGTTGGACTGGGCAATCCGGGCGCACAGTATGAATGGACGCGCCATAATCTCGGCTTTATGGTCGTAGACCGTTTGGCGCGCGAAGCGGGGCGCGACGTGAAACGCGAAGAATGCCGCGCGCTTGTCGGGCAGGCAGCGATTGAAAATACGAAAATCGAATTCGTCAAACCGCAGACTTACATGAATTTGAGCGGCGAGCCGGTGGCGTGTCTGCTGCGCAAACGCGAGTTGAAAGCGGCGACTGAATTGATCGTCATCAGTGACGATCTCGCGTTGCCTTTCGGCACGATGCGTCTGCGGGCGCGCGGTTCGAGCGGAGGACACAACGGACTCAAGAGCATCATCGCAGCGTTGAAAACAGAAGATTTCATCCGCCTGCGCATCGGCATTCAACCCGAACACCCGCTCGCCGACACCAAACGTTATGTGCTCGAGCGCTTCCCGCCGGGAGCAAGTGGGGAAGTGGAAAAAGTTTTAGAGCGGAGTGCGGAAGCGATCCGCGCCCTCATCCGAGACGGCATTGACAAAGCGATGGCAACATACAATCAGTGAACAGTTTTTAGTTTTGAGTAAACTAAAAACTGTTCACAGGTTATTTCCTTCTTGCTTCCGCCACATGGCCGAGGCTAGACATCCATAAGGAGGATGAATTTTGGCTGAGAAGAGAATTTACGAAGTAGTTTTCATTATTGACCCGGCGACGGGCGAAGAAGACTCAACCCGCCTCGTCGAAAACCTGCAAAAAATCGTCACCGATCAGGGCGGCGCGATCACCAAAAGCGAAAGCATGGGACGGCGGCAACTGGCCTATAAAATCGGGCGCAACCACGAAGGTCATTTCATGCTCTTCGAGATCGAAGGCACGGGAGGCGAGATCGCCGAACTCGAACGCCGCATGCGCGTGAGCGATCAGGTGATGCGTTATCTCACCGTGCGCGTGGACGAAGACCGCCGTCGCGCGGAGAAGTTTAAAGAGCGGCGCGCCCGCAAGGCCAGCAAGCGTCCCGCGCCCGGCAGCGGGCGTGGCGGGAGCAGCAGCGTCGGCGCAGGTGGTGGTGGTGGTGGCGCAACCGCGCCCGCCGTCGTGGCGAACGAAGAGAAGGCCGAGGCCTAGGGGCAGCAGCAGCGCGAGTCTCGCGCCGCGCGATTCTTTGCGGGCGCGATTCTTTTGCGACACTAACGCGCGTCCGGCGAGTTGAACGCTCTGTGGAGCGACGCGCGGCGGGTCGCTGGCCGGAAAGTTTGAAAAGAGGAAAATTTTATGTCGAGAAATTTTGATCGTGATCGAGAACGTGATTTCGGAATGGACGACGACCGTGGCGGGCGCGGCGGCGGGGGCAATATGGGTGGCGGGCGTGGCGGCATGGGCGGCGGGCGCAACAGATTTCGCCGCCGCAAAGTGTGCCGTTTCTGTCTGGATAAAGTTGACATCATCGACTTCAAGGATGTGAAGCTGTTGCAAAATTACATTCCAGAGCGCAGCAAAGTTTTGCCGCGCCGCATTTCGGGGTCGTGCGCGCCGCACCAGCGCATGGTGGCCGAAGCCATCAAACGTGCGCGCAACATCGCGCTCTTACCCTACGCCGCAGACTCTTAAAAAGGAGGGACTAAAAATATCATGGCAAACACACAAATCCTCTTGCGTGAAGATATTGATAATTTGGGAACGCGCGGCGAGATCGTCCGGGTCAGAGCTGGCTACGCGCGCAACTATCTGCTGCCGCGCAAGTTGGCCGTCGTCGCCACTGCCGGCAACGTCAAGCAGATCGAACAGGAGCGCGCCGCGCTCTTGCGTCGGGAAGCGACGGAGCGCGCCGGAGCCGAAGCGCAGGCCGGGCAGATGAATGCTTTGCGTCTGACCTTCGAGCGCAAAGTCGGCGAACACGGGATGCTCTACGGTTCGGTTACGTCGATGGACATTCAGGAAGCTTTGCGCGAGCGTGGCTATGAATTTGATCGCCGTCGTATTCAATTGCCGGAAGCGATTAAAGAGACGGGCGAGTTCAGCGTCAAGGTGCGGCTGCATCGTGAGGTGAATGTGGAAATTCCCGTCATCGTCACGCCGGAAGGCGGTGCGGCGGGCGAAACCAGCGCAACTCCTGCGGCAGCATCGGATGGTGCATCTGGGGGTGGTGATGCGTCAACTGATGCCGCATCCGGCGCGACGGCTGAGACCGCTGCCGGTAACGGCGACGAATAAAGGTTAACTCAAAAGCGGGCGCGGCGACTAAACATTGTCGCGTCCGCTGCGGCTATAGTATGCTGTAAGCGCGTTGCTCCTAACCTGTCGAAATTTAGGATGAGAGCAACATCGCGCCGCTTACAGCAATTTTTTATCCGGTCTTCCCACTGCACATTTCCGAGTCTCGCGATGGTCAAAAATTTCGCTCCCGATTCGTCGCGCGATCAGATGCTCGAACGCCCGTTGCCGCATAGCGCGGAGAGCGAGCGCGCCATCCTCGGAGCCATCATTCTCGATAACGGCCTCGTCAATCAGGCCATCGAACTACTAAAACCCGAAGATTTTTACGTCCGCGCTCATTACCATGTCTTTCGCGCTATGATCTCAATGAGCGAGCGCGGCGCGGAGATCAATCCGATTCTGCTCGGCGAAGAACTACGCCGCGACAGCGCGCTCGACCAAGTCGGCGGCATCGCCTTCATCTCCGAACTCACCTATGGCCTGCCGCATTTCACGAACGTCGCTGCTTACGCCAAAGTTGTGCGCGACAAGTCGATGCTGCGGCAGCTCGTCAAAGTCGCCAACAAGATCACGAGCGAGGCGCTCGAAGAAGAGGACGAAGCCACGTTTATCCTCGACCACGCCGAGCAGATGATCTTCGCGCTCGCCGACGAGCGCACGCGGCAAGGCTTCGCCCACGTCAAACCCGTCGCCGATCAAATTCTCGAAAAGATACAGGAACTCGGCGGTCGCGGCGGCGTCTTGACCGGACTCACGACCGGCTTCACCGAACTCGACACGATGACCTCCGGCCTCCAACCCTCGGACCTGATCATCGTCGCGGCCAGACCGTCGATGGGAAAAACTTCTTTGTGTCTGACGCTCGCGCAGAACGCGGCGATTCAGGCCAATGCGGTCGTCGGCGTGTTCTCGCTGGAAATGTCGAAAGAGTCTTTGGTGATGCGTATGCTCTGTTCGGAGGGGCATGTGGACGCGCATCGCTTCCGTTCGGGTCGTCTGACGCGCGAAGAATGGACGCGCTTGGCGGGCGCGCTCGGCACGATCTCCGAGACGAAGATTTTCATTGACGACACACCAGGTATCTCCGTGCTGGAAATGCGCGCGAAAGCGCGGCGGCTGGCGGCGGAACAAAAGCAACTCGATCTGATCATCGTCGATTACTTGCAGTTGATGTCCGGCTCGTCGAAGCGTTCGGAGTCGCGGCAGCAGGAAGTGTCGCAAATCTCACGCGAGTTGAAGGGGCTGGCGAAAGAATTGAACGTGCCGCTCGTCGCGCTCTCGCAACTGAGCCGCGCGCCCGAAGCGCGCACGGACCATCGCCCGCAACTCGCGGATTTGCGCGAATCGGGAGCGATTGAGCAGGATGCAGACGTGGTCGCCTTCATCTATCGCGAGGAGCAGTATAACCGCACGGAAGAGAACGCGGGCGTCGCCGAAATCATCGTCGCCAAACAACGCAACGGTCCGACGGGCACGGTTAATCTCGCCTTCCTAAAAGAATTTACACGCTTCGAGAATTTGTGGCGTGACTATGACCCGACCCTTCCTCCCACTTCGGGTGGTCAACTCCCCCCAACTTCTAACAGGCAGCTTCCTTCATCCTCGGACTTATAATTCTCCTGCGATCACCAAGTCTCATCCCATAACATTGCAACTTTCCGGTTAAACGTTTTTGCTGATATAAGGTGTGGTATGGGAAGCACTCTTAATACCGCGCGACGCCCGACGTGGGCTGAGATCGATCTGGATGCGCTGGCGGCAAATTATGTGACGGTGCGTCGTCAGGTGGGAAGCGAGATGAAAATCCTGGCTGTGGTCAAGGCTGACGCCTACGGGCACGGGGCAGTCAGGTGTGCGCGCAGGCTCGCGGCGGAGGGCGCGGACTGGTTCGGCGTGGCATTGCCGGAAGAGGGCATCGAGTTGCGTCGGGCGGGTGTCGAGCAACCGATTTTGTGCCTCGAAGGATTTTGGGAAGGGCAGGCGGGCGCGTGCGTCGCGCACAAACTCGTGCCGGTTGTGTACCGACTCGACATGGCAGAAGCGTTCGACCGCACGGCGCGCGCAGCAGGCATCATCGTGGACGTGCATGTGAAGATCGACACTGGCATGGGGAGGCTCGGCGTGCGTTACGATGAAGCAGCGGAGTTTGCCCGTGCGCTCAAGGAATTTGCCAACCTACGCGTGGACGGCATCATGACGCACTTTGCATCGGCTGACGATGCGGCGCGTGATTGCTTCACTGAGGAGCAGGTGGCGCGCTTTAAAGAAGCGCGTTATATGTTTCGCGCGCAAGGCCATGCGCCGACGTTTGAAGATTTGGCGAACTCCGCCGCGCTGTTCGCGCACGAAGGGGCGCGCGGCAACATGGTGCGGCCCGGCGGCGTGCTCTACGGTCTCTGGCGCGACGTGCTGCAAGCGCAGGAAGCGATGCCGCAGCTTCGTCCGGTGATGGCGGTACGTTCGCGCGTCACGCTGTTGAAATGGGTGCAGCAGGGCGAGACGCTCGGTTACGGCTGCACGTTCGAGGCGACGCGCCGGACTTTGGTGGCGACCTTGCCCATCGGCTATCACGATGGCTACGTGCGTGCGCTCTCGAATCGCGGGCGCGTGATCGTGCGCGGCGTGTACGCGCCCGTCGTCGGACGAATTTCGATGGATTCGACGCTCGTGGATGTGACGGACGTGCGCGGCGTGGAGTTGAACGATCAAGTGACGCTCATCGGCGCGGATGGCGAACTCTTCGTGGCCGCCGAAGACATCGCCCAAACGGCGGGCACGATCTCCTACGAGATCACCTGCGGCATCAGTGCGCGCGTACCGAGAACCTACAAAGAAGATAAGAATGGCTTCGCTTGAAAGTAAAGGCGCACGCCCGAAAAACAAAGTAAGACGCACGCCAGAAAAGTCATTGTCCCCATCGGGGAGGTTGAAACCCTCAGCTTTAGCTGAAGACATCAGTCAGGTTTTCCCCGCTCCTTTCGTGGTATAATTCGAGCAAAGAGTTAAGGCGCTCTCCCGAAGAGAGCAACAGTTTCAATGCTCTTTGAGAACTGAATACAGGAGGTAGTGACGAGAAAACTTTCGGCACGTCTTGTATTCAAAGTTGGTTGAGAGATATGCATTCTTCTTTTCTCAACGAGGCTTGAAGCAATTCAAGTCGGGGCTGTGTCAAGCAGCCTAAGGTCGGCTTTAGCCGACAAGGTGGATGCGACTTTCAGTC
>JBPCIP010000074.1:0-17715 GCA_051006195.1 Pyrinomonadaceae bacterium | reverse complement strand
TATCGCGCGGATGATGGCGTTGATTATGTGTTGAACTTGATCGATACGCCGGGGCATGTGGATTTCAGTTACGAGGTGTCGCGCTCGCTCTCCGCATGTGAGGGTGCGTTGCTCGTGGTGGATGCGTCGCAGGGCGTGGAGGCGCAGACGCTGGCGAATACGTATCTGGCGATTGAGAACAATCTGGAGTTCATTCCGGTCATCAACAAGATCGACTTGCCGGGCGCGGAGCCGGACAAGGCTCTGGAGCAGATCGAGCAGGTTATCGGGTTGGACACGTCGAACGCCGTGCTGACGAGCGCAAAGACGGGCGTGGGCGTCCATGAGGTGCTGGAAGCGATTGTGCGCGACGTGCCGTATCCGAAGGGCGATCCGACAGCGCCGCTCAAGGCGCTCATCTTCGATTCGTGGTATGACGCATACCGCGGCGTGATCGTGTTGTTTCGCGTGATTGACGGCTCGATCAGGCCGGGCATGAAGATTCGTTTCTTCAACGCGGGGCGCGATTACCTGGTCGAAGCCATCGGCGTGAATCGCCCACGCCCGACGCCGATTGCGGAACTCGGCGTCGGCGAAGTGGGTTTTATGACGGCTTCGATCAAGACGGTGGCGGACGTGCAGATCGGCGATACGATTACCGAAGCGGCGCGACCGACAACCGTTCCTTTCCCCGGCTTTCAAGAGATCAAGCCAATGGTCTTCGCCGGTCTATATCCAATCGAGTCGAATCAATACGAGGAACTGCGCGACGCGCTCGACAAGTTGCGCCTGAACGATGCCTCGTTCTTCTACGAGCCGGAATCGTCCACCGCGCTCGGCTTCGGTTTCCGTTGCGGCTTTCTCGGACTGCTCCACATGGAGATCGTGCAGGAGCGGCTCGAACGCGAATTCAACCTCGACCTCATCACGACCGCGCCGGGCGTGCGCTATCGCATGACGACGACCGACGGTGTTGTGATCGAAGTTGATTCCCCCGCGAAGATGCCCGATCCCGTGCGCATCCAGAAGATCGAAGAGCCGGTGATTCTCGCCACGATCCTCTCGTCCGATGAATTCCTCGGCGGGATACTTCCGCTCCTCGAAGAGAAGCGCGGCGTGCAGAAGAAGTTTGAGTACATCGCGGACAAGCGCGTGATGCTCACCTATGAATTGCCCTTGAACGAGATCGTGCTCGACTTCTACGACCGCTTGAAATCCGTCTCGCGCGGCTACGCTTCGCTCGACTATCATTTCGCCGACTACTGGGTGAGCGACCTCGTCAAACTCGACATCCTCGTGGCGGGCGAACCCGTCGATGCGCTCTCTCTCATCGTGCATCGCACCAACTCCGAGCATCGCGGTCGTGTGCTCGCCGAGAAGATGCGGCAGTTGATCCCGCGCCAGCTTTTTGAAGTTCCGATTCAAGCCGCCATCGGCAACAAAGTGATCGCGCGCGAAACCGTCAAAGCGATGGGCAAAAACGTCATCGCCAAGTGCTACGGCGGCGACATTTCGCGTAAGCGGAAACTCCTTGAGAAGCAGAAGGAAGGCAAGAAGCGCATGAAACGCGTCGGGCGCGTCGAGATTCCACAGGAAGCATTCCTCGCCGTGTTGAAAGTAAATGAATAGTTCACGACCCAAGTTTAAACTACTTTGCGCAATCGGAGCGTTGTCAGTGCCGCTCATTTTATCGGGCGGGTGCAGGTTGCTTGAAGCGAAGCCCGAGGAGGCAGCCGTTCTCGAAGGTACATTAAGTCAATTTATAAGAGTTGATTCCGAACATGGATCATTTAACGGGGTATTCAGTGAGGAAATTATTTATGACGCATATCTGCGTATGCCAAATCTTAAATACGATGAATTTGTACTGTGGATGACGCGCGACACAGAGGTTTACAAGCAACCGGATAACTTCAAGCGCGTTCCCTTCAACGAACTCAAGGGCGGGGAAAGGGTGCAGGCTCACGTCAGCGAGATCGATAAACGGGGTTATCGTCCTGCAGCCTATGCCATCAAAATCACAATTCTTAAGTAGCTCGCTACGAGGAGATTCTATGAACATCTCTCTGACCTTCCCTCCCTGGTAACTTTCCAGCCACACAGTTTCACCTGCAAACGCGCCGACGCTCGCGCGTAGGCTCAGGTACGCCCTGGCCCGCTCGGTGATTCCTCCGCCCTGAAAGAACGCAATCGCTCACGACCATCAAGCGTTCATTTTTTTCGGGAACAGAGGAATCATCAAATGTCGAAACATTCGGTGTCGAATTCCGCCTTGCCGCCGCCTGCGCGCAAGGCCGGGCGCACTCATCTTCTGCGCCAACTCACTTTCACACTTCTCGTCATCGAGTTTCTCGACGAACTCGTGGACGGCTCGCGCCAGGCCGCGTGGCCGCTCATCCGTCGCGATCTCCAACTCTCCTACACGGAGATCGGGCTGCTGCTCACCGTCCCCAAACTCATCGGCGACGCGATTGAATTGCCGCTCGGCATCCTCGGCGACACGCGACATCGCCGCGCCGTCGTTTTAACCGGCGGAGCCTGTTTCGCGCTGGCGTCGCTTCTGATCTCGCTCAGCCACAATTTCATATTCCTGCTGCTGGCGTTCATTCTCTTCAATCCCGCTTCGGGCGCGTTCGTCAATCTTTCGCAGGCTGCGCTGATGGACTGCGCCCCGGCGCGGCACGAACAGAACATGGCGCGGTGGGCGTTCGCCGGATCGCTCGGCATCGTGACAGGGTCACTCGCGCTCAACTTCACTGTTTCGCTGGGCGCGAATTGGCGCGTGTGGTTCGGCGTCATGTCTCTTATCTCCGTCCTGCTCGTCTTGTCCGCGCGTCGTTTTCCCTTCGACGCGCCGGCAGCCGGGGAGAGCGGGGGCGCGGGCATTAAAAAGAATTTGCTCAACGCGCTCTGCGCCCTGCGCCGCCGCGCGGTCCTGCGCTGGCTCGTGCTGCTGGAGTTGGCAGACCTCATGCTCGACGGTTTTCACGGCTTCCTCGCGCTCTATTTTGTTGACGTGGCGGGTTTGAGCGAAGGGCAGGCGGGGATAGCGATTGCCGTCTGGACTGGGGTGGGCTTGTGCGGCGATCTGTTGCTGATTCCTTTGTTGGAACGTGTGCGCGGTTTGAGCTACCTGCGTTGGAGCGCGGGCGCGATGCTCCTCCTGTTTGCGGCCTTTCTCCTCGCGCCGGGCATCCTCGCCAAGCTTTTGCTGCTCGGACTCATCGGCATCACGAACGCCGGATGGTATTCGATTCTCAAAGCTCAACTTTATTCGGCGATGCCCGGGCAGAGCGGCGCGGTGATGACGCTCGGCAACATCGCGGGACTCTGCGGCGCGCTGCTGCCGCTGTGCCTCGGACTCGTGGCCGAGCGCTTCGGCCTCGCTTCGATGATGTGGCTTTTGCTCGCGGGGCCGCTCGCGCTGCTTGTCGCTATTCCGCGTAAAGGCAAAAAAATTTCAGACATGGTAGGCTAACGTTTCAACATCGGTGCAGCCTCACTTCCTTCTTTTGCAAGACGGGGAGCGGCGGGCGACTTGACGACCGGACACCATGCTCCCGGCCAGATTGATTGATCTATGCTGATATGAGAAGAATAATGTATTTCACTTCGCACTTGATCTCCCTGAGAAGCTTGCTGCCGTGCCTCGCAATTTTATGCTTGGCGACGGCGCAGTTTGGCGTTTATGGACAGGGCACACAGCAGCAGCAGCAGCAGCGTGCGCAGGATGACGCGGAAGATGTCCTGCGCGTCAGCACCCGCATCGTGCAGACGGACGTGTCGGTGGTTGATAAAAAGGGGCAGTTCGTCGAGGGCTTACAGCGCGACCAGTTCGAGTTGAAGGTCGAAGGCAAGCCACAGCAGGTGCTTTTCTTCGAGCGCATCACGGCGGGCGGCGCAAGCGAGGCGGCGCGCATCGCGGCGGCGCGCGGCGAGACTGCTCCTGCTGCCGGCGCGGGCGTCTCATCCGTGCCGAGAGACTACGGGCGCACGGTCATCTTCTTCATTGACGACCTGCATCTGTCGCCCGAAGGCATTAACCGGGCGAAGGAACTGCTGCGCAATTTCGTCGAGAAAGAGATGACGCCGAACATGCAGGTGCTCGTCGCATCGCCGGGCGGGCAGCTCGGTTTCCTGCAACAGTTCACGAACGACCGCGCGGTCGTGCGGGCCGCCATCGGACGGCTCAAATATCTGTCGCAGGCGTTGCTCGATCAGGAACGCCCAGCCATGTCCGGCTATCAGGCCGAGGCGATTGATCGCGGCGACCGCCAGATGCTCGCCTACATAGTTGAACAGACTTTGGAAGAGACCGGCCAAAGCCAAGCCCCGGAAGTCAGAAAATACGTTGAGATGCAGGTGCAGCAACGAGCGCGGCGCATCCGTCGGCAGGCGGCGCTGCTGAACGGCGGGACTATCACCGCGCTCGAAAGCGTCGTGCGCGTGCGCAGCCCGCTCGGTGGGCGGCAGACGCTCTTCTACATCTCCGAAGGCTTCATCCGTGATAATTCGGAGTCAGACCTTACCGCCAAAATGCAGCGCGTCGCCGATGCCGCCGCGCGCACCGGCACGGTGATCTACACGCTCTTCGCGCGCGGCCTCGCCGTCGGCATGCTCGACGCAAGCAGCGGCGCGCGCGCCGACATCATGTCCGAGTCTGGCGGCTTAGATGCCTACAACCCCGCGGCGGAACTGAGCGCGAGTCAGGAAGTGTTGCGCGATCTGGCCGCCGACACGGGCGGGCGCGCGATCATCAACACCAACGCGCTCGAGTCGGCGGTCGCGAAGACGCTGGACGAGACGGCTAACTACTACCTGCTCGCGTGGCGACCCGAAGGACTCGACGTGACGGGCGGCGCGCCGAAGTTTCGCAAGCTCGAGATCAGCATCAAGGGCCGCCCCGACCTGACCGTGCGCGTGCGGCGCGGCTTCAACAACGCCGCACCCGAACGCGCGACTCAAGTGGCGACCGCCACGCCGAAGACAGCGCCCGCCGCCGCGCCGTCTTCCACGAACGCCGCGCTGAACGGCGCGCTCAACTCTCTCAACCCGCGCCGCGAGTTGCCGGTTGATGCCTACGCCGTGTTCACGAGCGACGCGCAGGCCGGGTCGGTCATCAACGCCTCCGTGCAACTGGCGAACGACCGGCTGAAGTTCGCGCCCGTCGGCGGCAAGCAGCAGGCGCAGGTTGAAGTCGGCTATGTCCTGTTTGACGACAAAGGCAAGGTCGTCCACAGCAGCGGGCGCACGCTTGCGGTTGATGGCGCTGGCGGCTCGCGCGGCAAACTCGTGACGAACTTTTCCGTCCCAGTCCCCGCGCCCGGCATCTATCAGTTTCGCGCCGCCGCGCGCGACGCGAACAGCGGCCTCGTCGGCAGCGCGTTCGAGTGGGTCGAAGCGCCCGACGTGAAGGCGAAAGGTCTCGCCCTCAGCGGCCTACTCGTCACCGAACGGCGGCGCGCGAACGCCGCGCCGGCAAATGGCGCGGCGGCGAATCAAGTGCCCGACATCCTCCGCGTCGAACGCCGCTTCGCGCGCTCGTCGCGCATCTTCCTGCAACTCTACATCTACAACGCCGCGCGCGCGGCGGGCGGCGCGCCGGATGTCGAAATGGAGATCAAGGTTCTGAACGCGGGGCGCGTCGTGTTGAACGCGCCGCCGCACAAGGTTGCGCCTGCGGGCGCGAGCGATCTGGCGCGCATCTTCTATGCGGCGGAAGTGCCGCTCGCGAATATGCCGCCGGGCGTTTACCTGCTGCAAGTCACCGCGACGGATCGCCTGGGGCGCACGAACGCCACGCGCGAACTCGACTTCACCGTCGAATAAACATTCGACGCGCCGTTCGCCGGCGGCGCGAAGTTCGAGTCACCGTTTGCAATCAGCGTGCGGCTCCGGGTCAGTACCGCCTGCGGTACTGACATGAAGGCTCTACCAAATCGAAGTTCCGCAAGATCATGCACGTCACACGGGTTGAATTAGACAACATCAAATCTTACGAGCGCGCCGAGTTCGCATTTGAGCCGGGCACGACGGCCATCGTCGGCCCGAACGGAGCGGGCAAGACCACCATCCTCGAAGCCATCGCGTGGACTTTGTTCGACACGCTCGACTACAGCAAGGATGATTTTTTGCGGCGCGGCGCGAAGAAGGGTTCCGTGCGCGTCACCTTCGAGAGCGACGCGGACGGGCGGCGTTACACCGTCTATCGCGACACGGCGAACGGCTATTACATCTACGACCCCGAACTCAAACTCAAACTCGAAGAGAAGAAAGCGAATGTCGCGCCGCTACTCGCGAAACTGCTCGGCATCGAAGCGGGGACGGATTTGCCCGCGCTCTTCAAGTCGGCCATCGGCGTGCCGCAAGGATTGCTCACCGCCGACTTTCTCAAAACGTCGAGCCAGCGCAAGGCCGCGTTTGATCGCCTGCTCAAAGTAGAAGAATACCGCGACGGAGCGGAGCGTCTGCGCGACACGGTCAACTTGATCCGCGACCGCGTCTCCGAAACACGCGAGCGCATCGGGCGCGCCGAAGGGACGCTCGCGCGCTATGAAGAGTTGGTGGCTGAGCACCGCAGCACCGACGCGCGCGCGCGCGAATTGTCCGAACTGCTCGCAAATTACCAGCGGGAAGTGAGAGAACGCGGACGCAAGGTCGAGACGTTTGAAGAGGGCGAGCGGCGCGTGGCGCAGGCGCACACGCGCGCCGACCGCGCCGATGTGGAACTGAGGGCTGCCGAACGCAGTCTCGCCGAACAACGCGACAAACTCGACGAAGCGCTCAACGCGCGCCGTCAACAACAGACATCCGAAGCCGACTACCGGACGCATCTCGCCGCGCTCGCCGAGTTGCAGCAACTCGAAGTGGAACGCGCCGAACGCAATGAATTGCGCAATGAAGCGAATCGCGTCGCGAATCTGCTGGTCTCCGCCGAGTCGGACATGCGCCGTCTCACCGAGGCGCTCGAAGCGGCGGGGCGGGCGCGAGCTTCGCTCGCAGGAATCGAAAGAGATGTCAGCGCGCAGGAGGAGTTGGAGCGCGAACGCGAACGCCTGCGTGATCTCCGTTCGCACGCCATCGCCGCGCGCGAACGCCTCTCCCGCCTCGATTCGGAACTCAATACCTTACGCGCGCAGCACACTCAGATGCGCGAACAAGTCAGACAAGCGGAAAGCGCACAGGGGGCGCAGGAGCGCGTCGCCAATTTGGGGAGCGAACGTCTGGGATTGGAAACTTCGCTCAGCCGCGCGGAACAAGCCGCCACCGACCGCAAGCATCTCACCAACCAGCGCAAGGATTTGACGCGCGAGATCAAACGCCTCCGGGAGCTTGCGGGCGCGCTCGAACGCAAAACGCGCGACCTCGAAACGCGCGCCAATGGCGCTGAACGCGCGGCGGAACTCGAAGCGAGCGGGCGCGACCTCTCCGAGCAGGCCGCGCACCTGCGCGCCGAGATCGCACGCGACGAGAAGATGCGGGTCGAAGTCAAAGGCGGCTTGTGCCCGATCCTCTCCGAACGTTGCCTGAACATCGGCGAAGGGCAAACGCTCGAAGGCTACTTCAAAGATCATCTGGCCGCGAACCGCGCGCAACTAACGACGGTGCAATCTGAAGTCAAGCGGATTGACGAACAGGTGCGGGCCGCGCGCGAGGCGGGCGTCGCCCTCGTCCAATTAGAGCGAGAGCGCGCTCAACTCGCCGCCGAACGCGAACAACTTCAGACGCGCGAGCAATTGCTTGCCACCCTCGAACGCGAGTTAGCCGCGTTGCCGGCGGACGACCACGCGCTTGATGAATTGAGAAGCAGGATGATCGGCGTCGATGCCGATCTGATCCATGCTCGTGAGGCGATGCTGCGTTATGCGGAACTCGAACCTTCGCGCCAGCGGCTCAAAGAGATCGAAGCGGAAGGCAAACGCAGGAAGGAAGACCGCGCGGAACTCGCCGCCGCCGCGAGCGCCATCGAATCATTAGAAAAAGACATCACGGAGACGGAAGCGCGCCTGCGCGCCTTGAACGACCCGCGCACGCGTCTGCACGTCACGCGCGCCGAAGCGGAGCGCGAGGCCGCGTTACAACGGGAAGTTCAGGGTGGGCGCGATGCGACGAATGCCCTCTCCAAAGAGCGCGACGAACTCGCGGCGCAGTTGGAGCGTTTCAGTCGCTTCGACTCTCAGTGGGCGGCGACCATCGCGCGGCGTGATGAGACGAGCACACCCTATCGCCTCTATCTCGAAAGCGCATCGCTCGCGGCGACGGTTGAGGTGCGGGAGCAGGAAGTCGGGCGCACGCATGGGGAAACAAGTCGCGCCGTCGAGGAGGCGGAAGCGGCGCACCTCGCCCACACAGAGGCCGTCGCAGCTTATGACCGCGCCGCGCACATCGCCGAGCGCGACGCGCTCGCGCTCGCACGCGAAGCCGCCGCGAACACTGCCGCCAAGCTCGACCACGCCACAGAGAGCGTGGAAAAACTCGCGGCGGAGATCGCACGGCTCGACGAAATACGCCTCAAGTGGCAGGAGGAAATCCGCGCGCAGGAGCGTTTGAAACGGCTGGACGAGGCAACCGAATTCATGCGCGACATCCTGAAGAAGGCCGGGCCGGAAGTGACGAAAAGCTATGTCGCGCACATTTCGGTGGAGGCCAACCAGTTTTTCCGCGAAATCACGGGCGACGCGACGCGCACGCTGCGCTGGTCGAGCGATTATGAGATCATTTTGGAAGAAGGCGGCTACGAGCGTTCGTTCGTCAATCTGTCGGGCGGCGAACAGATGGTCGCGGCCATGTCCGTGCGGCTCGCGCTTCTCAAGCAATTATCGGACATCCGTATCGCTTTCTTCGATGAGCCGACCGTCAACATGGACGCCGAGCGGCGCGAAAATCTCGCGCGCCAGATCGGGCTGGTGCGCCACTTCAATCAACTCTTCGTCATTTCGCACGACGACACGTTTGAGGAAGCGGTCGATCACGTCCTCGTCCTCACGAATGAACATGAGGCGGCGGCGTGAGACGAAGGGATGAGGGATGAATGAAGGGATGAGGGATGAAAAAAAGACAAGGGGCGACAATTCGATGAAGGATGAGGCAGAGGATTTAATTCATCCCTCATCCCTCCGCCCTCATCCCTTAAAATCGGTGACGATCTATTGCGACGGGTCGAGCCTCGGCAACGGGCGGGCGGAGACGCGCGCGGCGGCGGTCGCGCTCCTGAACTTCCGCGACCGTTGGCACGCCTTCGGTTGCTATCTCGGTTCGGCCACGAACCAGCAGGCCGAGATCGCCGCCGCTGCCATCGGCCTCGAACAACTGCGTGTGCCGTGTCGCGTCCGTATCCTGTCCGACTCGCGTTACGTGATCGAGACGATGTCGGGACGCTTTCGGCGCAAGTCGAATCACGAATGGTGGGCGCGTCTGGACAAAGCCATTGACACGCACCGCATCGAATGGGAATGGATCAAAGGCCACGCCGGACACGACGCGCAGGAGGCGGTTGACCGTGCCGCGCGCCGCATCGCCGCCCTCGGTCATGCCGACGAGAGCGTGCTGCGCGAAGCGGCAGATGCGTTGATCACTTTGTAGCAATAAATAATGGACGCCGAAGATAGATAATCTTCATTAGCCCTTTAGGAATAGAGACAATGAGTATCATCATATCCAGAGGAGGAAAGGATGCCCACAAGCCTGAGAGAGCGAACATTGAAAACGAGAAGTATTTGCAAAGCTATATCTGTGAAAATCCCGAAAGCCTTCCTCTTGATGAAATTGAAGAAAACATTAAACTTTTAATACTCGCGCGTGAGTTTCCTACCAAGAGCGGTGAAATTGATGCACTCGGCATAGATTATGAAGGCAATATCTATGTTATTGAAACGAAGCTGTATAAGAATCAAGATAAAAGAATCGTTCTAGCGCAGGTACTAGATTATGGGGCTTCTCTCTGGCGCACCTATGAGGACAGCGATTTATTCATCAAAGAGTTGGAGCGGTCGGTCAGTAAGATAGTTGCCGACTCTTTGACTGAGCGGATACGAAAGTTCTATCAGACAGATGTGGATGGGGCCACAGAAATTCTTCAGAAAGTTCGCCAAAATTTACGTGATGGTTACTTTAGTTTCGTCGTATTGATGGACTACATTGAAGACTGTTTGAGAGATTTGCTTATCTTTGTTAACCAGAACAGCCGATTTAATATTTACGGTGTGGAGATGGAATTTTATAAATTTGAGGATTATGAAATTCTTATCCCTAAACTTTACGGAGCGGAAGTAAAGAAAGGCTCTGGTTTAGCGAAGCCGAAGAAATCAGTCAAAGAGTTAAACGCGGTGCATAAGACGGTCTTGAAGGTGATTGATCGTCCCCTTCGTAAAAATGAAATTATGCAAAGGTTGATGGACGCGGGAGAACCCTTGAGCGAAAAAACCTTACAGAGGCGATTGCAAGAGGCTGTTGAGTGGGGACAACTTACTACCCCTAGGAAAGGCTATTACGCGCCCGTCCAACTGGAGACAGATTCTTAAAGAAATTTATCTTTTTATGAAGCAATATCGAACCGTTTGCTACTCATAATTGTTCCCCTCCCCCGCCGTTGATTCATGCCGAGTTCCGGTCGCATCGCTTTATACTTTCGCGCGAGCCTCTGTCTGACGCTCGCGCTTTTCGGCGTGCTTGCGTGCAATGCGGCGGCTCAGACGCGCGGGTGGCTGTGGCAGAATCCATTGCCGCAGGGGAATGCGATTCATGCGGTGCGGTTCGCGGCGGACAAGCAGAACGGGTGGGCCATCGGCTCGAACAGCACGATCCTGCGCACGGACGACGGCGGTTTCGAGTGGCAGGCGCAACGCTCGCCCGTCGCGGCGACGCTCTACGGTTTGTTCGTCAAGGATAAAAACACTGTGTTCGCGGTCGGGGCGCGCGGCGTGGTGCTCTCGACGGAGAACGGCGGCGAGCGTTGGACGGTGAGGCCGACGGGCGTCGAGGATCATCTCTACAACCTCACTTTCGCCGGAGACGATTGGCAGCACGGTTGGGCGTGCGGAACCTACGGGCGCATCGTGGCGACGACGGACGGCGGGCGCACATGGCGCGAGCAAACGTCGGGCGTGCGCGCTCACCTGTTCTCCATCTCTTTCAGCGATGTGAAAACGGGCGTGGCGGTGGGAGAGCGCGGCACGCTGCTCGTCACGCAAGACGGCGGCGCGACCTGGAAGCGACAGCCGCAAGGCAACGAGTTTCCGTTGACGGGCGTGGCTTTTGCCGGGGCGACGAAGCGCGCCGTGGTCGTCGGCTTCGGCGGCCTCGTCTGGAGAACCGATGACGGCGGCGCGACGTGGGCGAAAGTCGAAGTTTATCAACAGGCCGATCTGTTGTCGGTCTATTTTATGGACGAGCGGCATGGTTGGGCGGCGGGCAACGACGGGGTAGTGCTCGCGACGGCGAACGGCGGCGAGACGTGGCTGCCCGTGAGCGTCAAGACACAGCCGCGCCTCACGACGATTCATTTCGCCGACGCGAATACGGGCTGGGCGGCGGGCGGCGACGGACTGATCCTGCGCACCGATGACGGCGGATTGGAATGGCGGCGTTTGAGCGAAGGCGGGCGCGAAGACCTCGCGGACATCTTCTTTCTCGACGGCTCGCGCGGCTGGGCGGTCGGCTCGCGCGGGCGCATTCTCTACACGGGTTCCGGCGGCAAACGTTGGACGGTCAGACCGTCGGGCGTCGCCGTCCGCCTCGCGCACATCTTCTTCATCAACGAAACGCACGGCTGGACGGTCGGCGAAGCGGGCACGATTTTGCGTTCGACGAACGGCGGCGTGACCTGGGCGAAAGTAGAAACGACGTTCACACAGGAACTTTCCGGCGTTCACTTCAGCGACGAACGGCGGGGACTCGCCGTCGGGGCGCGCGGCACGATCCTGCAAACGGAGGACGGCGGCGAATCGTGGCGGCAAAAACGTTCGGACACCATCTCGTGGCTCGAAGATATCGCTTACGCCGATGAGCGGACGGCGATTGCGGTCGGCGCGCAGGGGATGATTTTGCGCACGACGGACGGCGGCGAGACGTGGCGTTACCTTGAGACGAACAGCAAAGAGTGGCTCTACAGCGTCGCCTTCGCGAATGCGACGCGCGGCTTCATCGTCGGTGCGCGTGGCTTGATCATGCGGACGGATGATGCGGGCGCAACGTGGACGCAGCAGGAGAGCAAGAGCCGCCTCAATTTCTTCGCCATCTCGGTTGCCTCGCCCGATGATGCGATCATCGTGGGCGAACAGGGGCGCGTGATGCAGACGAAAAACGGCGGCGCGATGTGGGAGGCGCTGGCGAGCGCGACGAGCGTGCCTCTCAATGCGGTCGCATATCGCGGCGGCAGCGCGGCGTGGATCGCGGGACGCGGCGGCGCGATTTTGCGACGCACCGAGGCGGTCGCCACCGTGCAACTTCCCCGTCCGAAGATTCCGCCTGCGCTGCGCGGCAAAAAACCGAAAGCGCAGACGGAGGAGATTCTCCCGCCCGTCAACGAACGCGACATTCCGCGCGCTCTCCCGCGCAACCGGAAACGCTCGCCCGCAAGCTGATGCTTTGCGGACGCCGCGGGTGGTGGGTGCCGTCTCGCCATTGGCGAAAGCAGCCCCGTTTCTGCGATACTCTAGCGAGAGGAAAATACGAAACAGTTATTGAAAGAAACGATGAGAGCTTGTCCAGTTTGCGTCCATGAGAATCCAGACGGCGTGCGGTTCTGCGTTAAGTGCGGTTGGCAATTGATCCAGACCGGAGGCCAGGAAACCGTCGGCCTGACTTCGGCGCAAGTTTCTGCGAAATTCCCCTCGCCCGGTGACAGCCACGCGACCAGCGCGCTGCAACCCAACGCGAGCACACAGGAATTTACCCCGCAGGATTTTCTCGTGCTCGTGGTTGACGACACGGTCGATAACCTCGTCATCATCAGCCTGCACCTGCAACAATCAGGCTATCGCGTCGTCACGGCCACCAACGGCGAGGAGGCGATCAAAGTCGCCGCGCTCACACAGCCCCATCTGATCTTGATGGATTTGGGGATGCCGGGTCTCGACGGCCTCGGCGCGACACGAAAAATACGCGAGCACCCCACCTTACGCCCCGTCCCCGTCGTCGCCGTCACCGCCTTTACCACCGAAGGCTTCCAGCGCGCCGCCTACGACGCGGGCATGGAAGGCTACATCACCAAACCCATCGATTTTGAACGCCTCAACGATCTCATTCGCAGTCTCCTGCCCGTGAAAAGAAACGATGACGGCGCAACGATAACCCACGAATGAAGTGGCCGGCGCTCTTTATTCTTAGCGTTCATCGTGGCGCGTTCGTGGCGCGGCTCTACGGCTCTATTTCCATCTCCGGCATGATGAAATCAAGGGCGATCAATTCACCGTCGAATTTGTCGCGCGGTTTCGCGTCCGTCCCCGTGTGCGGACGATAGGTGGCGATGATCAACTCCTGCGCCGGACGCGCCCCGCAATTAATCTCGCCGCCCACATTCGGCGCGAACGACACAAACTTAATTGCGCCGAAATTGCTGGCATGTAGTTTGAGCACGCGGTTATCAACCTTGACGTGAAACACCGCCCGCCCGCCGCTCAGACACTCGATGCGCGCAAGGCGGGCGCGCAGCTGCGTCCCGTCGGTGCGTTTGGGAATCAATATTTTCGCGGAGGCGAGAGCCTCCTGCGCCCCGGCGGCATCCACCGTCGGTTCGCTTCGCGTGCCCGCTGATGCTGTGCTGTTCGCGTCGGGTTCCTGCCCGCGTCTTTTCAGTCGGGGCGCGCTGCCGCCCGGTTCTGTGACCAACTCAAGACCCTCTTCCTTGAGCCGACTGGCCTGTGCTGCCATCATCGTCACCGTGCTCAACATGGACTGCGCCTGCGCCCGCATGTGCTCCTCGACGCCGTTGTTATTGACGAGCGCGGTGAGCACTTTACGCGCGGCTTCGTACTGCTGCCGGCGCAGATAAATCTGTCCGAGCAGGAACGTGAAATCGTGCCGCCCCGGAGCCAGCGACCGCGCTTTGTAAAGAAGCGGAGTCGTTTCAACCAGTTCCTCGCCCGTCACCAGATTGATGAATCCGAGTAGGTAGTATGATTCGGCGAACTGCGGGGCAAGTTCGATGGCTTTGCGCAACTCGGCGCGCATTGTCTGCGCCGTCTCGTGCGGGTAGCCGCGGATGAAATTATTTTGATCCATACCCTCGCGGCTGAGGGCATAAGCGTAATAGTAGTGCGCGAGATAGTTCTGCGAATTGCCCGCGACCGCTTTGCGCAAGCTTTCCCTGGCGTCAGCAAAGCGTTTCTGCCGGACGCGCAACATGCCGAACGAAGCGTGCGCCGTGGCGAGATCGGGGGCGAGCGTGAGGGCTTGCTGCAAGTGGGCTTCGGCATCATCGAGCCGGTTGATGTGCAACAGGAGATCGCCGAGGTAAGCCCGCGCTTCGGCCTCCGACAGCGGCGCAGCCTGCATCTCCGCGTCGAAGACGAGCGGCTTCGCGCTCGTAAAGACATGGCCTGTGTAAGAGTTTTTGTTGACGTAATTGCGCAACTCCTTTTCCATCGTCTTGAAGTCGGTCTGGAACGCCTGCTGAAAACTCTCTTCTAACGGCTTCCCGGCGCCGACAAGTTCGCTGAAGCGACCTAGTTGCGGGATGCGCTCTCCCTTGTTGCTCTGCAACAGGTAATGCAGGAGCGCCCACGATTGCGCGTAGAAAACGCTTTTCTTGTCGCGCTCGTTATAGAGCGAAGAGCGATGATCGACGCTGAGCAAATCCGGCAGACGGATGAACTGCTCGCGCAACCGCAGGACATGATTGGTAATGGGTTTGCCGAGCGTTACTTTCTGGTCGCCGTCGGAAATGTCGAAGGTGCTGTAATATTCGGCCAACCCCTCGTTGAACCACACGGGCGCGTCGCTCATTGTGTTCTCGATAAGCAGGTGAACGTACTCGTGAAAAATCGTCGCGTAAGGACTTTCCTCGCCGTAGCGTTCGGCAGTCAGAGTGATGTAATTCACGTCGGGGCCGGGCTGAAAATAACCGGCCACTGCCGCGGGCTTGCCGTTATAAAGCGGCTTGTAGGGCTTGTATGAGCTGTCGTTTTTGAAGACGACGACCGTGGTCGGCACAGGCGAGTCGAACTTCGCTTTCGGGAACAGCCCGGCGAAAACGAAGCGAAACTGTTCGAGGCGCGTCGCCACCCGGCGAATCTCTTTCTCGCTCGCATTGCCGATGAGTTGGAAGTTTTTCGAGCGCACACTCGTCCAGTTTTCTCCGGCGGGTGCGGCATGGATCGCAGGCGCGAGGGCGAACAGACACATCAGGAAAACGAGGAATAAGGCACACCGTTTCATTACACTTAACTCCACTGAAACTGTTTAAGAAATGTAAGGACGTTCGACCCGTCGAGGAATGACCGCGAGGGGGCAAAGGTTAGGAGATGCGCCCGAAAAAAGTCTACGTCGTCGGCTCAAGCGCGGGCTGAGTATATGAAGCCGCCCGCGCCTCTGTCAAACGAGGAAGACTTCGGGTGAAAGTTCAAACGGGAAGCCGCCGGGGAGGAATGCGGAGACTTGGATTGAATGTTTGATCCGCGCTCACCTGCATGTCTTTGCAACTGAAGTTTCGGCGGCAAAAACAACAAGCGCAGGCCGTGTGTCAGAGTGCGGCCTGCGCTCGTCTGTTAAGTCGTTAACGCTCTCAATTGATCTTACATCCGCACGCGATGTTCTTTTGCGTAGCTGTAAGCGGTGTAAGCCGCGATGAGATGGCAAACCCAACCGAGCGTGCCGCCCGTCCCGATCCAGAAACCGGGCGTGAGCAGCAGCCACAGGATGCCCGCCCAAATACGACCGTTGTAAAGCTGCCCCAGTCCGGGAATGAAAAAACTGAGCAGACCTGCCAGGAAAGGATCACGCATCATTCTTAACCTCCGTGCAAATTATACGCGCGCTCAAGCGGCTTTGTTCACCGTAAGCAGTGAGCAGTCAAAACAAAAAACTGCTTACTGCTTACCGCTCACTTTGCATTGTCCACGCGGCGCACGTCCACGATTTCGGCTTGGAAGGCGCGCAGGACTTGTTGCACCGATGGGTGGTTCTCGGCCAACTCGCGCAGGCGTCGCTTCTCCTCCTGTTCCGCATCGCGCGCATCCGGCGGCGTCGCCCCGCCGCCGCTAGCGTCGCCGTCAGGTTCGCTCTTGTCTTTGACGACGATGCGGATGCCCATCTCGCGCCCGAAGACGCTCGCGCACACCTCGCGGAGCATTTTGATGCCGTCAGGCTTCGACAGATTGTCGCGCAGGTGTTTCGACTCCGGCGCAAATTCCACGTACAACTCGTCGCCTTCGACCGAGACTTTACGCGCGCTCTCCAGCGCGATGGCGAGCAGCGGTTTGCGCCGCTCTTCCAGCTCCGTCTTGATCTGTTCCACGACGCCGCCCCGCGCGGCGGCAAACGTCGTGATGGCAGGAGACGCATCGGTTGAAGCACGCGGCACGCTCACGGGTGTCGGCATCGTTGCGGAGTGGTCGTCGCTGTCCGGCGCGGGCGGCGGCACGAGTTTGAGCGCGGGCGCCGCTACATCAGATGAGTCATCCCACGTCGGCTCTTCCCACGGCGGCAGGTCCGTGGCGGATGCAGCATTCGCCGGAGCGCGGGACGATACGGCAGCCTCAACTTGCTTCGCATGAGCATTGAACTGCCCGGAATCATTTGCCTGTAAATTCGTCGCGGCGGGAAGCGGCGGCGGCGGCGACGCCTCTCGAATGCTCTCGCCCACCTGTGACGCGGACGCACGCGAACCCGGAGACATCCCTCCTCCGCGCCCGCCTCCTCCGCTCATCCCTCCGCCGCCACCACCACTACTACTACTGCCACGCGCCGCGCCGCTGCTGCTTCCTCCCGCGCCGCCCGTCGTCGTCGTCGTGGGCATTGTCATGCCGGGGTTCGCGCCGGAACTTTTGCCCGCGCGCAAGGTCTCTTCGAGTGCGCCGAGGCGTTCGAGAAGGTGGCCGAGCGGGGCAAGCCTTCGCATCTCGATCAACTTGACCAACCCGATTTCGAGTTGGTAACGCGGGTGCGCGCCTTCACGCAAAGTGCGCTCCGTCTCCGTCAAACTGTGAAAGAAGCGCACGAGATCGGATTCGGAAAACTCGCCCGCCGCGCGCGACAACTCCCGCCGCTCCCCCTCGCTCGCGTCCACACCTTCCGCCGCGAAGCCCGCCACTTTCACCACCAGCAGGTCGCGCACATGTGAGAGCAAGTCGCGGCAAAAGTTCCGCAGATCATGACCGCGCATGACGAGATCATCGACGACGGCGAGCGCGTCTTTCGGCGCGGCTTCAGTCACGGAGCGCATCACGCGAGCGCGCAGTTCTGCGCCCGCAATGCCGAGCGCGGTCTCCACGTCGGCCACTGTGATCTCCGCGTCGCTGAAACTAATCACCTGATCGAAGGCCGACTGCGCATCGCGCATCGAGCCTTCGCCCGCGCGGGCGATTTCGCGCAGCGCCTCGTCCGCCACTTTGATCTGCTCCGCATCGGCGATGAGCCGCAGCCGCTGGGCGATCCGCGCGGTCGCGATGGTGCGAAACTCGAACTGCTGGCTGCGCGATAAAATCGTGTCGGGAATTTTGTGCGATTCGGTCGTCGCCATGATGAAGACGACGCGCGGCGGCGGCTCTTCCAGCGTCTTCAGGAGCGCGTTGAAGGCCG
>JBPCIP010000073.1:0-9702 GCA_051006195.1 Pyrinomonadaceae bacterium | reverse complement strand
CACATGATGCTTGTGTGTCGCCCCTCGCCCGGCTTCATAGTTGATTTCGCATTGATCCCTGCGCTCACGCACGGGGCTATCACCTGCCGCAGCGACGCGGCTTTTACTCGTCCACTTCGTCTGCTCTTTTACCCTTTAGCTTTACCTCGCGGGCGCGGGTTTGCGCGGGAGTTTTTCATCGCGCATGGCGGTCTGGTAGACGAAGGCGGCCATGATGGTGGCGGCTTGTTTCATGTCGTCGGCCTGAATGCGGTCGAAGACATCCTGATTCGAGTGGTGCGTGCGCGTGTCGTATTCCAATTCATCCTGGATGAATTGGAAGCCGGGCAACCCGATGGCGTCGAAGGCGAGGTGGTCCGTGCCGTCCGTGTTGGAGATGGAGAGCGTCTGCGCGCCCGTGTCGCGAAAGGGCGCGAGCCACTGGCGAAAGAGCGGGCGCACCGCTTCGTTGCCTTGTAAATAGACGCCGCGAATTTTGCCCGTCCCGTTGTCGAGATTGAAGTAGCCCGCGAACTTTTCATACTCCGGCTTCGTCGTCAGTTTCGGTTGCGGCGGCGCGCTCATTTCGCCGAAGTGTTCTTTGACGTAGGCGCGCGAGCCGAGTAGTCCCTGCTCTTCGCCGCTCCACAGGGCGACGCGGATCGTGCGGCGCGGTTTGAGGTTCAACGTCTGCAAGATGCGCGCGGCCTCCATCGCCACGGCACACCCGGCGGCGTTGTCCGTCGCCCCCGTACCGCCGTGCCAGGAATCCATGTGGCCGCCGAGCATCACCACTTCGTCTTTCAAATCAGAGCCGGGAATTTCCGCAATGGTGTTGTAGCCCATCAGGTCCTGATCCTGAAACTGCACGTCGAGATTGACGGTCATCCGCAACTTCTCACCCGCTTGCAGCATGCGCAACATGCGATTGTAGTGCTCGCTTGAGACGACGATCTGCGGCACGAGCTTCGGCGCGCTCTTGTCGTAAGGCGCGATGCCGCGCCGGAAGAAAGTTGCTATCGCCGCCGGGTCGAGCGCACCGGGCACGGGCTGCGGCACGCTCGCCGATTGGACGAAGAGCGTCCCGCCGTCGCCGCGACCCGGATCGACAAGCATCGCCGCGCCTTCGTTCATCAAAAAGTTGGCCTTCTTCAAACTGAAGACGAACTGCGCGAGTTGTTCGGGCGTCGCCTGAAACGGCGCGCGCGCAGGGGCGTTGGCCGGATCGGGCGCGTCGGCCAGCGCGAGCAATTCTTTCTCGGTCAAACGCGTGCCCTGCGGCTCGAAGTGGGCTTTGATTTCGCGGATGCCGCCTGTGAGCACAATCGCGCCTTTGAGTTTGCCTTTGTACTTCTCCAAACCCGCTTCGTCGGTCGCGTCAACATGGACGACCTCGGCGGTCAACGTCCCGTTTGTGCCCGGCGACCACGCTTTCGGGTAGGCGATGAGCGGGATGGCCTGCGGCTCGACCACCTCCGCCGAGAAACGCTTCAACGTCCAGCCGCGCCCGAACGGCCCCCAGGCTTCGAGGTGCGCGTTCTGCATGCCCCACTTCATCATCTGGTCGCGGGTCCATTCATTGGCGCGCTTCATGCCGGGCGAGTTGGTCAGGCGCGGGCCGATCACATCGGACAAGTATTTGAGCGTGTCCATCACCTGCGAGCGGTTCAGGCCTTCGTCTCTGATGCGCGCGATGGGGTCGTTCGGGTCGGGCGCGGCGGTTTGCGGACTGGCGGTAATCAATCGTGCTGCGGGTGTGGCGCTCGGTTGCTGCGCCAAAAGCGGAAAGCTGTTCACGAAAAAGGAACAGGCCAGCAGCAGCGCGGCTGCCTTCTTGCGTCGTAACATAGATTATAGACTCCTCAAATTATTGATTGAAATGTTACCTGCGGACAGGCGAGCGCGTCACGTCTCTCAAGGGAAAGTCATTATACTCTCACCCCGGCGCGAAAGTTTCAGCGCGCGATTGGTTCGATGCAAACTAAAAGAGGATGAGCCGGACGACTCATCCTCCATCAACCTCAGACAATCATCTCTCAACCATCAACGCGCCTGGCTGGTATCCCGATTGCCCACGGTCGTCTCCGGTGTCGGCGGAGCAGGCAGCGCTTCCGTTTTATAGTCGCACTCCTCGTTGGCGCATGAGCGCGTCGTGCCCTTCTTCGTCGTCTTCTCCAAGATGAACGGCGCGTTGCACTGCGGGCAGGCTTCGGCGATGGGCTTGTCCCAGTAAACCGCGTCGCACTTCGGATACTCCGAGCAACCGTAAAAGGCTTTGCCGCGCTTCGACTTCTTCACCACGATCTCGCCCTTGCAACCGGGGCGCGGGCACGCGATCCCGGTCGTCTCGCGTTTGATGAATTTACATTCCGGGTAATTCGAGCAGGAGATAAACTCGCCGAAGCGCCCCTGTCGCCGGACGAGATGCGCGCCGTCCACCGGGCATGTTTCATCGAGCGGCACGGGCGCAGCGGCCACCACGCCCTTGCGGTCAATCTTGCGGATGTTGCGGCATTCGGGATAACCCGTGCAGCCGAGGAACTGGCCGAACCGCCCGCGCTTGAGAGCCATCGGCTTGGCGCACAACTCGCACGTCTCCGCTTCTTCGCCCTCCCCGGTTTCACCCGCGTCCGTTTTCGCGGTCGCGCCATTTCCCTCGCCCGCCGTTGCCGTCTTCCTGGCGATCTCACGCGTCGTGCGGCATTCGGGATAATTCGAGCAGGCGAGAAACTGGCCGAAGCGTCCGAACTTGATGACCATCCCTGCGCCGCAATTCTCACACACTTCGTCGGTCGGGATCGACTCCACCTTCTTCTTCTTCATTTCGACTTCGGCGATCTTCAAGTCCTTCGCGAATTTCTCGTAGAACCCGGAAAGCGCCGCCGTCCATTTCAACTTCCCTTCTTCGATCTCGTCCAACTCTTCCTCCATCCGCGCCGTGTACGACTCGTTGAAGAGGTCGCCGAAACTATCGACCAGCAGATCGTTGACGGTCGTGCCCAGAGCCGTCGGGTGAAAACGCCCTTCGTGCTTTTCGACGTACTCGCGATCCAGAATCGTCGTCATGATCGCCGCGTAGGTCGATGGCCGCCCGATGCCCTTCTCCTCAAGAATTTTAACCAGCGTCGCTTCGGTAAAGCGCGGCGGAGGCTCGGTGAAATGCTGTTCGGGATCGAGCTTATTCAACGCCAGCGCATCGCCCTGCTTGACGAGCGGGAGCTTGAGCGCGGCCTCTTCGTCTTCCTCCGATTTCTCGTCGCGCCCTTCTTCATAAACGCGCAGGAAGCCGTCGAACTTCTGCACCGACCCGCTCGCGCGAAACAAAAAGCGACCCGCTTCGATATCAATCGTCGTCTGGTCGAAGATGGCGGGCATCATCTGCGAAGCGACGAACCGCTGCCAGATCAAGCGATACAGTTTCAACTCTTCGCTGCTCAGATAGCGCGCTAAGGCATCGGGCGTGCGCGAAACGTCCGACGGGCGGATCGCTTCGTGCGCGTCCTGCGCGTCTTTCTTCGAGCGATAGTGGATGGCCTTCTCCGGCAAGTATTGGCCGCCGTACTGCGCGCCGACGAAATCTCGTACTTCATGCAAAGCCGTCTCGGAGACGCGCGTCGAATCCGTGCGCATGTAGGTGATGAGGCCGACCGCGCCTTCCGCGCCGATCTCCACGCCTTCGTAGAGTTTCTGCGCCACCATCATCGTCTTCTTCACGGCGAAACCGAGTTTGCGCGCCGCTTCCTGTTGCAGCTTCGAGGTGATGAAAGGCGGCACGGGATTGCGCTTGCGCTCCTTGATCCCGACTTCCGCGACGCGCAACGCCTGCTCTCCGGCTTCCGCCACGATCTTTGTGGCCTGCGCCTCTGTCCCGATCAGTACCTCATTCTTCTTCGCGTCCTGATCAAACCCGCCGGTCTTCACGGTTTGCTCGCCGATTCTGAGCAACCGCGCATCGAAGGTGGGCGGCAAGGCTGCGGCGAGATTCGCCGTCACGGTCCAGTATTCCGTCTTGACGAACTTTTCGATCTCGCGCTCGCGTTCGACCACCATCCTGAGCGCGACCGATTGGACGCGCCCCGCGCTCAGGCGTCCCCCGACCGTGCGGCACAGGAGCGGCGACACTTTGTAGCCGACGAGCCGGTCGAGCACGCGTCTGGCCTGTTGCGCGTCAACCAGATTTCCGTCGATCTGCTTCGGCTCTTTGAACGCTTCCTGCACCGCGCGCTTCGTGATCTCGTTGAACATCACGCGGTACGAAGGCTTACGGGGTCGCTTCGGTACGATCTCTTCCGCGAGGTGCTGGCAGATGGCTTCGCCTTCGCGGTCGGGGTCGGCGGCGAGATAAATGGCTTCGGCTTCCTTCGCGGCCTTCTTCAATTCGGCGACCGTCTTCTTGTTGTTGCGTTTCTTCGTATCCGGGATCACTTCGTAAGTCGTCGCGAAATCGTGCTCCACGTCAACGCCGAGACCCTTCGAGGGTAAGTCTTTGATGTGGCCGAGCGAGGCCATCACGCGGTAGTCCGCGCCGAGATATTTCCCGATGGTCCTGGCCTTCGCAGGCGACTCAACGATCACTAAGTTCTTCGCCATTAGTTTTCCTTTACTGTATATCGCACGCGACGCACCATCTCCGGTATGACTTCCGATGCCCGCACTTTGCCTCTAGCGTGCGCGTCTTTCGCGAACTCGCGCGCCGCCTCTCTATTACGCCACAAGTATTCTACGCGGTCATTTTTAGATGCAAATACGAGTCGCCTCGTTCGCACGACTCGCCCCCTGTTCTCAAGCCAACTCAGTCGTTTACATCTCATCCGCGGATTTGCCGGAGGTCGCTCGTTTTCGTCTTGCGCGCCCGTCTCACTTGCCGCGCAACCTGAAGATCAATTCCCGCGTTTCATGTTCGACTGGTTGCAACCGGCTATTTGACAATACCACTAACGTTGACTCCGTAGTCAAATGGAGCGGAGCGTTCGTCCACAAATCGCATGACGACCGGCCAACTCCGAGAAGGGAAACTTTAATGTCGAATGTCTCCCAACTGATGCGCTCTCCATCTCTACGCTTGCCGCGCCCGCTTCCATCCATTGTGACCGCTCAACTACGACGGCACTGTAGTCAAACGAGGGAGACTCGCGTTAAGCGGCTTTCGCGTATGCCCGAAATTAGATGTCGCGAGTAAGTAGCGGCTGACGATTCAAAATCCCGGCGTCCCCAGTCACTTCATGATGGCCGTCGCGCTTGCGTGCGTTGACACATTCCAAAGGCTTGCGTATATTTTCGCTTTAACCTGACTCAAGATGAAAGCCGTTGACGCGATGCAGATCACACACTGTTGTCACCATGCTCGGATAGGTTGTCTCTTCTTTAGAGAGGGGGAGCGGCGGGGCGACTTGTGCGTGCGAACGGATTTGAGACTTCAAAGTTAGACGCCGCAAAAGTTGATTGTTAAAGCCAGCCGCGACCTGCCCGGTAAGGAATTCGCGGCTGGCTCTTTATATTACGTGCCGAGTCGGAAGTAGGAAGTTGGCCCGCTCGCAGTCGGGTAGGGTTGAGAGACAAGTTGTTGGAGATTCGCTGGAGTACATCGCTTCAAGTACATCGCTTATGTCGGAGAGTTTGTTAAAGCATCCCGCGCAACCCGGACGAGAGCATGATCTGGTGTCGTGCATCGGCAGAACGCCGCTCGTCCGTCTGCGGCGCGTGACCTGCGACTTGCCGGCAGGGGTGGAAGTTTACGCCAAAGCCGAGCACTTAAATCCGGGCGGTTCCGTCAAGGATCGCGCCGCGCTGGCGATGATCCTCGCAGGCGAGCGCAGCGGACAACTCCGGCCCGGCAAAATCATTCTCGACGCCACAAGCGGCAACACCGGCATCGCCTACGCCATGATCGGCGCGGCGCGCGGCTATACCGTAACGCTCTGCCTCCCCCGGAACGCCAGCTTCGAGCGCAAACGCATCCTGAACATCTACGGCGCACAACTCGTCGAGACCGACCCGATGCACGGCACGGACGGCGCTCAGGTGCGCGCTAAAGAAATGGCCGCCGCCGCGCCGGACAAATATTTTTATCCCGACCAGTACAACAACGAGGCCAACTGGCGCGCCCACTATGAGGAGACCGCGCCCGAAATCTGGGAGCAAACCGCCGGGCGCATCACGCACTTTCTCGCGGGACTCGGAACCTCCGGCACCTTCGTCGGCGCGGCGCGCCGCCTCAAGCAATACAATCCTCAGGTGCGCGCCATCTCCATGCAGCCCGATTCGCCGCTCCACGGTCTGGAAGGGATGAAGCACATGGCGACCGCGCTCGTGCCCGGCATCTACGATGCAAAGCTGGCCGACGAGAACGTCGAAGTGGCGACCGAAGACGCGCAGGAGATGACGCGCCGTCTGGCGCGCGAGGAAGGTTTGCTCGTCGGCGTCAGTGCCGGCGCAAACGCCTATGCCGCGATCAGGCTCGCGCGGACGCTTCCCCCCTCATCAATTGTCGTGACCGTCCTTTGTGACGGCGGCGGCAAATACCTGAGCGAGCGTTGGTGGGATGAAGAGCGATGATCGTAATTGAGCCGTCATGTCTCGACGCCGTCAAACGCCACGCGGAGCAGGAATATCCGCGCGAGTGTTGCGGATTGCTCATCGGGCGCATCGAAGACGACGGGCGCACGCGCGTGGTCATCGAAATTTATCCCGTCTCGAACGCGTGGGGAGACAGCGACGCGCTCGATCACCGGATGCTGATCACGCCGCAGGACTACATGCGGGCGGAGCGTGATTTCAGCAAGCAGGGACTCGGCGTGGTGGGCAATTATCATTCGCACCCGGATCATCCGGCCATCCCGTCGCAGTTTGATCTGGAGCATCTCGCGCCGTGGCCGACGATGTCCTGCATCGTCGTCTCGGTGCGCGCTGGAGGACACGCGGGCGATCTGCGCTCATGGGAATTAGCGGCGGATCGCTCCCGTTTCAACGAAGAGGAAATCTCGAAAGGAAGTTAAGTATGGCAGTCACAATCATCATCCCGACCGCGCTCCGGCAGTACGCGGGCGGCAATGCGGAGACGAAAGTCGAAGCCACCAACGCGCGCGAAGCGTTGGAGAGTTTGACCGCGACTCATGCCGAACTGCGCAAGCATCTCTATAACGACCAGAACGCTTTGCGCAACTTCGTCAACGTCTACGTCAACGATGAAGACATTCGCCACCTGTCCGGCCCCGACACGCCGGTCAAGGACGGCGACACGATCATGATCGTGCCTTCGATTGCGGGCGGCTCCGAGGCGGCGACGGAAGAAGAAGCAGCGGTTGCGCATGCCCTGCCCACGCTCTCGAACGAAGAGATCGCGCGTTACAGTCGTCATCTCATCATGCCGGAAGTCGGGATGGAGGGACAGCGGCGCATCAAAGCGGCGAGCGTGTTGATGATCGGCACGGGCGGTTTGGGCGCGCCCGTCGGGATGTATCTCGCCGCCGCAGGGGTCGGGCGGCTCGGCATCCTCGATTTCGATGTGGTGGACGAATCGAATTTGCAACGCCAGATCATTCACGGCACGCGCGATGTCGGGCGACCCAAGACCGCGTCGGCGCGCGACCGTCTGTGCGACATCAACCCGCACATTCAATTGGACACGCATGAAACTCGTCTGACGAGCGAGAACGCGCTCGAACTCTTCCGCGACTACGACATCATCGTAGACGGCACGGACAACTTTCCGACGCGCTATCTGGTGAACGACGCCTGCGTGCTCACGGGCAAGCCGAACGTCTACGGCTCGATCTTCCGCTTCGAGGGACAGGCGAGCGTCTTCTGGGCTAACGCTGATAATGGGCGCGGCGCGTGCTATCGCTGTTTGTACCCGGAACCGCCGCCGCCGGGACTCGTCCCCTCATGCGCCGAAGGCGGCGTGCTTGGCGTCTTGCCCGGCATCGTCGGCGCGATTCAGGCGAACGAGACGATCAAGCTCATCCTCGGCGCGGAAGGCGTTCTGGTCAACCGCCTGCTTCTCTTCGACGCGTGGAAAATGAATTTCCGCCAGTTGCGACTGCGCAAAGACCCCGCGTGCCCCGTCTGCGGCGAGGATGCGACGATCACCGAACTGATTGACTATGAGGAATTCTGCGGGCTTAAACCGCAACCGCAAGCGGCGCAGGGAGAACAGGAGCAAGCGTTGGAAGAGATCACCGCCACCGAACTGAAACGGCGTCTCGACCGGGGCGACGACCTCCAAATCATAGATGTCCGCGAGCCGAACGAATATCAGATCGCGCGCCTCGAAAACGCGAAGCTGATCCCGCTCGGACAAGTCGTGGAGCGCAGCGGCGAGATCGATGCCAGCCGTGAGACAATCGTCCACTGCAAAGCGGGCGGGCGCAGCGCGAAGGCCATCGAAGCACTGCGGCGCGCGAACTTCAACGGGCGCTTGATCAACCTCAAGGGCGGCATCACCGCATGGTCCAACGAAGTTGATGCGTCCGTGCCGAAGTACTAGCACGGCGGGCGGAGATAACGGAGTTCAAAGTTTTCTGACGAAAGACTTGCCGGGAAGTTGCCGGATGAGTTCACGCATCTCCAGACCGAGCAAAGCGCCGTTCAACTCCGGCAAACTCAACTTGCTCGTCTCGGCGAGCGCGTCGATGTGCGACGGCTCATCTGGCGACAGCAAGTCGAAGAGCGTCGCCTCCGTCTGTGTCAAATCGGCGGGCGCGGCGCGCTCGCGCGCCGCCTCGGCTGCTGCTGTGCCCCGTCGCTTTTTCGGCTCCGGCGGCAGCAACCGCGCGGCGATCTCCTGTGGGAGTTCCGCCGCCACATCCTGCCACTGTTGCACGAGTTTTGCGCCCGCTCCTTTGATCAGATAATTGGTCCCAAACGAGTTGCGCGAAGTGATGTTGCCCGGCACGGCGAAGACCTCGCGGTTCTGTTCCATCGCGAGGCGCGCCGTGATCAAACTGCCGCTGTTCTCCGCCGCTTCCACCAGCATGACGCCCAGACTCAAGCCGCTGATGATCCGGTTGCGGTACGGAAAATTTTCCGGGATCGGCGGCGTCCCCAGCGGGAACTGCGAGACGAGCGCGCCGCCCCGCGCCGTAATCTCTTCCGCCAGCTTTTTATGATCGCGCGGGTAGACTTCGTCAATGCCCGTGCCGAGCACCCCAACTGTGCGTCCGCCCGCTTCGAGCGCGCCGCGATGCGCCGCCGCGTCGATGCCGCGCGCCAATCCTGAGATGATCGTCACGCCCCGGCCCGCCAGGTCGCGCGCCAACATCGAGGCCACGTTCTGCCCGTAAGTGGAGCAACGACGCGAGCCGACAATCGCCACACACGGCGCGTCCAGACAGGCCGCCCACTCGCCTCTCACGTAGAGCGTGATGGGCGGATCGGCGATCTCGCGCAGGAGCGACGGATACGTTCCATCATCGAGAATCAGCATGTCCGCGCCCATCGCCCGAATGCGCTCAAGTTCCATCTCCGCTTTCGCATGACAATTGCGCAGGACGATGCTCTCGACCGCTTCAGGCCGCAGCCGCAAACGCTCCAGCTCCGCGCGCAACGCCGCGAAAACAGCTTCCGCCGACCCGAAGCGTTCCAGCAGGCGCGCCGCCGCCCGCGGTCCCACTCCCGGCGTCATGTTCAGCGCGATCCAGTCTTTCATAAGAACTGCGGATTGCGGAATTCGGATTGCGGATTGTAAAGACAGTTGCGTTCTTCAATCCGCAATCTGAATTCCGC
>JBPCIP010000072.1:0-14930 GCA_051006195.1 Pyrinomonadaceae bacterium | reverse complement strand
TGTTGATCACATCTAACCAACCTTGATAACCCGTCGGTTCCGGCGTGCGCCTGAGGTAGCCGTAGTATTGAATGGCGACGAAGGCCCGGTTGAACTGGATGGCCGTTGCCTCATTGCTTTCCACGATGAGGCGCAACACTTCCGCCCGCGTCCGCGTCCCGGCGTTGAGGGCGTTGACCAGAGAGGTGCGCGTTTCGCCGCCGGCAGGGTCAGTCAAACTCGCGCCGAGGTTGGCGAGCAGCCGGTCTACAAATTCGGCGTTCGCCGTGCTCGCGTAGAGGTTGGCGAATTCCGGGCGTGACAACCAGCCAGTGGAGAATTGCGTCCGCTTGGCGATCACTTCCTCCGCCGTTTGCCCCGTCACGCGGCGCGAGTCGAGCACGAACTGATCGTAGAGCGGGACGTAGTTGGGATTACCGGGGCTGCCGAACGACGCCTTGTAGTAGAGAAAGACGAAGAAGCCCTTCAAGCGAAACTCCGGCGAGCCGAAGAACGATTGTGATACCAGAATGCGGTCACACTCGGCGGAGGGGCTGTTCGGGTTTAAGTTGAACACGTCCGCGCAACGACCCAGCACCCCCGACCACGGCTCGGCGGCTTCCGGCTCTCTGGAGAGGAAATCCAGATACTGCTGGCGGACGAAGAAGGGCGTCTGGTTGATCGGATTCGTCGTCGAGAGCGCGGTGTCGTCATCCGCGAGCGTGACGGTGGCGGTGGCCTGCGCGCCGAGCAATGCGCCCTGCGGGTTGCGCAGTCTGAGTTGGAACGTCTCGTTGCCTTCGACGTGAACGTCGTTGATAAGCGGGATGGTGAAAGTCTTAGGGCGCGTATCGCCGGCGGCGAACGTCAGCGTGTCGATGGAGGTTGAATAGTCGCAACGCGCGTAGGCCCTTCCCTGGGGAAACAGCGCGCCGTCGGCCTGCCTGATCGTGGGGTCGCAGGGCACCGCCGCCGGATCGTCAACCGTCGCATATTCGACCGAGACGGCGCTCGCCGCATCGCCGCCGCTGCGCGTGACGGTGATGGTCGCGACTCTCGCGGGGTCGTTTTCGTTGACGGTAAACGTCGGCGCGCTGAACTGGAGCGTTCCGGTGAGCGCCGAAGAACTGGTGAGCGAGAGAGTGTAAGCTCCGCTCTGGCCGTCTGTCACGGAATTGGCGAGGACGGTGTAATTACCGGCCAGCGGCAAACTGAATGTGCCCGTTCCTGATGAGGGGATGCGCGCAAGGTTGGCGCCGTTCGCGTTGCGGTCAATATCCAGCGTTGAGCCGTCGGGCGCAAGCAGGAACAGCACCGGAACTAATGCGCTGGCGGAGGAAGTCATCGACAAGACAACCTGTTGTCCCGCTGTGCCGTTGAACGTGTAGGCATCAAGGAGCGAGCCGTCTTCGAGCAGGCGACAATCGCCGTCAGCCAATGAGCCGCTGAGCGACTGCCCGACCGTGAGCGCGGCTGACGGGCAAGTCCCTGACTGGTTTAACGCTATACTGTAGTTCCCGGTCTGGCCTTGCAGGAAGGTATTAACGATGATTGTATACGTGCCGGTCACGGGCAATCTGCCGAAGCCCCCACCTTGCGGGAGGCGTGCATTAGAGCCCCCACCGCCATTGTTGTCATCGGCCAGCACGTCGCCGTTCGGGAGAAGCAGATATAAGTAAGGGTTGATATTACCGGAGGTGCCGGTCAATGTGATCGAAATCTGCTGACCTGCCGTGCCGTTGAAGATATAGAAATCAACCGGAGTGTCATCGGCAGCGCCGTCATCCAGTGGAATCGGGCTTCTACAGTCCGTATTTGCCAGCGTGCCTGTTTGAGGTGTGCCGAAATTAATCGGCGACAAATTGCAGTTCGCGCCAGCCGTCAGCGTCAATCTGTAAGGGCCGCGCTCTTCGGGTCGGAAGGTATTAGCGAGAATCGAATACGTGCCGCTGGCGGGCAGGATGATAAAGCCCGTGAGGGGAATGCGCGAATTGGTATTACCGGTATTGTTCACGTCGTCGTTCTGGGCCAGCACCGTCCCATCCGGTCTGAGCAAATATAAATAGGTATCGAGCGTGGTCTGTTCGGTCGTACCCGTTGCTGTCATTTCAATGGCGACTTGTTGGCCTGCCGTGCCGTTAAACGTGTACTCGTCAACGAGCGTCCCGTCGAGATTGCCGCTTGAATTACGGACAGGATTTTGACAGTCGCCGGTTGCCAACGTTCCGTTGACCGTCTGACCGAAAGTGATCGGCTGGTTCTGCGGGCACACTACAGAGGGATCCACATCCGTGCTGGCGCTCGATTTCACGCCGCCTTTGGCGGATGATGTTGCGCTCTGCTGTTGCGAGCTTTCCTTGACGCGACTTGAGTTTGTCTTGCCGTTGGCGCGCTTCTGTTGCACCGCTCTTCTGGCAGCCGGCGCTGCCGCTGCCGCGGCGACGCCGAAGCGCGGGCTGCTTGCGGCTAACACCGTCAGGCAGACGAAAGAGAAAAAGGCGAGCCGCAACGAAAAGCGACCGGAGAGCAAGGCACTGCGAATGTTGGCGAATTTCATATTGAACCTTAATTTATTTCAGACTGGTTTGGAATCCGACAGTTGATATTTATAACGCTTCAGGAGATGGTCAAAGCGGCGCACCGCACGCATGGGGGAGAGTGAAATAAGCAGGACACAGGCCGCGAACTTCCCCACCGAGACGACTGTTGCGCCGGATCATTTAATGCAGCACTTTCGACTGTCGGGAAAAACGCGCGTCACCATGAGAGAAGCGCGAGGGTTAGATGCAAACAGGCGCTCGAAAGTCGTCTGCCACTAACCTCATGACAATTGCCGCTGCTACGGGAAAAACTCCTGGCAAACAAGTCGCAGGAAGGAAATTGCACTCTAAATGAAAGCCCGTTGACGGGTCAAGTCACGAGGCGTCGCCGTGCAGCGGCCCGCGAAGATACCCGCGATGACGGCTTCGGTAAAGTCGGCGGTCTTGGCCTCGCCTTCCTCATGGCGCACCGAAGCGCAGGCGATACTCAACCGAGTTCATAAAGCCATTGACCATGATGCGGGCGTCAGTCGGGTTGGCATTGATGACTCTGAGCCACGCCTGATAGCCGTCCTCGTCCGGCGCGCGACGCAAGTAACCGTAATACTGCATCGCCACAAACGCGCCGTTGTACTCCGCCGCGTCCACTTCCCGGCTTTGCACCAACGCCCGCAACGCCTGCGCTCTCGTCAACGTCTGCGCGTTGAGGCGGCTCACGAGATCGTTTTTCGTCAGGGTCACAAACGTCGTGCCGTCCGGGCTGGCCGGGTCGGGCGTCGTGATGCTCGCGAGCGAGTAGCGACCGAGTAGCGCGTCCACGTAAGCCGTGTTGGTCAACCCATCATAAGCGTTGCGAAACTCCTGCCGTGCGGCCAGCGCATTCGTAAACGCCGCCTTCTTCGCATAGACCTCTTCGGGCGTCTGCCCCGTCACCCCGCGCATGTCCGCGATGATCTCATCGTAGAGCGGGCGACGATTGAGCGCCGCCTTGTAGAACAGATACACGAAATACCCCTTCAACTGAAACTCCTGCGAGCGGAAGAACGATGACGACACAGTGATGCGGTCGCACGCCGGATTGCTATTCACGTTCGAGCAGTTATTCAGCACGCGCAACCACGCCGCCAGTCCATCCGTCTCCGGCTCTCTGGAGAGGAAGTCGAGATACTGCATTCGGACAAAGAAACCGCTGGAGAAGATCGGATTTGGTGTGCCAGCAGTATCGTTATCGGTAATCGTCTTCGTCGCTGTGCTCTGCACCCCAAGCTCTGCGCCAATCGCATTACTCAAACGCAGTTGTATCGTCTCATCGCCTTCCACATAAGCATCATCAATTAAGGGTACTTGGATTACCTTAAAATTCTCGCCGGGCGCAAAGCGCAAGGTGTCTACGGTCGTCGCATAATCGCAACGTGCGAAAGCTACGCCAGGCATCGTAGTTAAATCATCGCACCTGATCGCGGCGGGATTATCCACCGTTGTGTAGTTTATTGTCGCTGTGCCTGAGTTGTCTCCGTCTCGAATAACTACGATGTCAGCCCGTCCAGCGCTTTCGCTCGTAGTGGAAGTTGGTAGGCCAAACCTTATGCTGGAAGCTGCTTCCACAAAGTTGATCTTCTGAGAGCCGGTTAAATTGCTTATGCTCCGGCTGGCAGGCGCGAAGACCCTATCACCATTCGACGCCACAAGAGTGTAGTTGCCATTTGGCTCGACGGCGAACGCATACAAACCATTTTCATCAGTTAGAGTTGTGCCGGATCGAGTGCCGCTTAGAGTAATGGTTGTGTTACTCATACCGGAAAACCCACCGCTATAGAGGGCCTGACCATTGATAACAAACTTCGTTAATTTCACTTGCACATCAAAAGATCCAGGAATCTGTGTAATGGAAATCCCAGCATTAGAATCGGTGAATGTTTGACCAGCAGGTAGTGCAACATCAATCTCATCCACGTTTGAGCCGGGGGTCATATCTAATATATTGCTGTTACGGAATCTGGAATGTCCCCAGTGGATAATTGAACCACTGAGCAATGAAGGCAGATCGATGGCCTGACGAAACTCAACCCAGTAGTCGGCGTTATTACTAACGCCTAGAATGCGCAACGCACGTATCCCGGTGGCGTTGGCGGAATCATGCGGTTGAATGCGGTAGGTGCCGCTGCCCGCGACGGTTTGAATATCGCTGGGTGTGAGCCAGTTTAGTAAAAACTTAAACCAAACATTGAAAGACCTGTTGTGAGCTAGATGGCCGAGACCCATCATGTCGAACCGATCACCGTATTCTTTGCTTATGCCGTTCCCAATAACGCTGCCGTCGGAAGTTCGCCATGAATTAGCGTGATTGAGTCCATAGTTGTGCCCAAGTTCGTGTGCCGCATATTGGAAATCATATACTGAATAGAGCAGGATACCTTTTCCTCCGAGACTAGCCTCACCCGCTACAGGCCTGCTAGGTAAACCATTAAGAGCGACGATGTCCAAGTTAAAATTAGCCGTATCAAAGCCAGCGGCTTTCGCGGCAGCTCGCGCATCGTTCTTGATCTTGCTGGAGTAAGTGCCATCAGCAACAGCCGCATCGTAGTAAGCGTTTGTCTGAGGCATTCTGAGTAAAGGCGTCACAGTTGCTTTCAGTGATGTCTTGCCATATGAATTATCTCGGAAAAAATTATTAACGTCCGTATCAATGATCGATTGTGCTTGCGAACTGGATATGGGTTCTCCCGGCATATCTGAGAAATCAACACGCATGTACAAGAGGGTTTTCGGGCCTTCTGTCCAAGCTGAGTCTGCCGTTAAGGACAGGCGTTCGTCGTCATCACTTCGCCTCTCGACGGAAGATTTGACCTTCTCTACGTTTGCGCTGTTGGGGCCAATCAGGGCTTCCCGCCTGACTAACTCTTTGGTGAATTTCTCAAGAAGTTGCTGATCGTCGAAGCGCAGGATTTTCCCTCCGACATCAACTTTGATCTGAGGCTTGATAGAGCCATTTGGCTGTACGGCATTGGCCTGAATCTCACCTGATTCAAGTCTCTGCACGGGACTCTCATCAACGGCCATCACGCCATCAATGACGATACCGTGCAGCGGAATATTGTTCTTTGAGGTCATTGACAGGCGACGCCCGTAGACGCTCGCACGGTAAGTTACGCCGTTCATTACTACAAAACGCTCGGTAGAAGAATGCGTCAAGGCTCCTGTAGCGGCGTCTATCCCATCACTCACCAGCACTTGAAAATCACCGTATCCGCTAATTTCCTCCTCCACATATTTCTTGATCTCAGCGGGCAGTCCCTGTTTAATACTTGCAGGCAAAGCCAGCCTCAAAGCAGTTGCCGGATCGGATACGATCAACTTACTAATCTCGTCGCGGCGTTTGGCTGCTAACTCTAAACCCATTTGCTCTGACGACTGACGCACTCCTGCGGCAACATGCCGGTTCGCCCAAGCTTCAAAGTCGGCGAAAACCGGAGGTTTGGCTGCTCTGCCACTGTCGCTGCCGGCAGGCGTTTGGGATGCACTTGAGGAGGAGTAGCCCACAAGGATGCAACAACTCGCAACGAGCATCAGTGCAAAAGCCAAACCAAGCAAGCGCCTAACGTGGTGTTTTAGATTGTGTGTGCGACGCATGAGGACTCCCTGCCAAACAAACGGGGTGGGAGCAATCCACAGTGTTGTGAATTGCGTAAAGATTCGAGGTCAACGTAGAACGATTGAAAGGACGACGGAATGAAGCAAAACGTGATGGGAGCCGAGTCCCGCCTTATCGTAGCTGCAAACAGCGCGGTTCTAATGAAATGCTAAAGCTGAGAAGGCAACTACGCGGAAGCAAGAACTTATGCGCCCCTAAAAGCCGTTTCACTTGAGAACGAGTGAGACTTTATACCTGTAATGCGTGGGCTGTCAATATCTTGATTTAACCGCTTCATAAGGGTACGAGCTACTTGATTTTTGAGACCGGCTGATCAGGGTGTGCCGGATTCGGAATGACGCGACGGTTGGTACAATCAACCAACAAGTCCATCTTCTCTAATGCCGTCTGGCCGATCAGAACTTCATCCCCAAGCACTAAGGCTTCTTCCAACGTGTCACGGTCGTTGATCGCAATTACAAACGGGCCGGTGACATCAACCACATCTTGCCGCCCGTCAGCATATTCGGCGACACGTTGGCCGCGAATCGTGAGTCCGAGTTGCTGTACGACATGGACGGGGAGCACGGTGTGCACCACACCCGTATCAACTACCGCATCGGCTTCATAGGCGCGCACCCGGTCGCCGGAGAGTTGCCCCTGCCGCGCTAATTCTTCGTCAAGCGCATTGGTCAGGCGCGTTCGTACTTTCACTTCACCTGGCACGCTTCTCCTCGTCGTTACGACTTCATTTCATGGACGCTCAAAGTATCGTTGAGTTTCTCAGCCAACCGGCGGCGTTGGAGAATCAGGAAGGGAAGTCATGCGGATACGATCATCTTCGACCACGGAGAAAGAGCCGGCCCAGTCCGTGCGGGTCGCAAATGCTGCGACGGCGATGCGCGCCACGCCGGCTGCCGACGTGAGCGCTAAACGAAAAAGGACGATCCCGCTCGACGCGGGCAAGCCGAAGCGGAAGGCCAGTTCGCCGAAATCTTTATCAAACGTGATAACGATGCGGCCCTCTGCCTGGGCGAGACTCAACACTTCGCGATCTGTGATGCCCGGCGCGTCAGCGCGTACCCACAACACATCATGTCCCTGATCTCGCAAAGCAGCGACAGCGTCTCCGGGAAAATTCTCGTCCGCCAGAATGCGCATCGGCTATACATTGAGCGGGTAAACTTTCTCGACTCGTAGCGCCGCGCTCGCGTAAGCGAGGCATGCTTGAATATCTTCGCGCGTCAGCCCCGGATAATTCCGCAGGATGTCCGGCTCAGTCCAGCCTTGCGCTAATAGTTCGATGATAAATTCCACCGCGAGGCGCGTCCCTTTAACAGTAGGCTTTCCAGTCAAAATTTCCGGCTCAAGCACGATTCGTTCTTGCCAGTTCATAACTATCATCCTTCGCTAAAAAGCCGCGATGATGGCTTCGGCGAACTCGGCGGTCTTGGCCTTGCCGCCGATGTCGCGGGTGCGCACTTTGCCTTCCGTGAAGACTTTGAGCATGGCCGCTTCGATCTTCTGGGCGGCGTCGCGTTCGCCGAGGTGGCGGAGCATGAGGATGCCGGATTGAAGAAGCGCGGTGGGGTTGGCGATGCCCTGCCCGGCGATGTCGGGCGCGCTGCCGTGGACGGCCTCAAAGACCGCGCCGCGCTCGCCGATGTTCGCGCCGGGGACGAGGCCGAGGCCGCCGACGAGTCCAGCGCACAAATCGGAGACAATGTCGCCGTAGAGATTTTCCAAAAGCATGATGTCGAACTGTTCGGGGCGCATGACGAGTTGCATGCAGGCGTTATCGACGATCTTGTCGTCGGCCTCGATCTCCGGGTAGTCGCGCGCCACGTTGCGGAAGCAGTCGAGGAAAAGGCCGTCGGAGAGTTTCATGATGTTGGCCTTATGAATGGCAGTGACTTTCCGGCGTCCCTCGCGCCGCGCGTACTCGAAGGCATAGCGGGCGATGCGCGTCGAAGCCTTCTCCGTGATGATCTTGATGCTCTCGACGACGCCGGGCACGACGACGTGCTCGATCCCCGAATAGAGGTCTTCCGTGTTCTCGCGCACGACGACGAGGTCGAGTTCCGGGTAGCGCGAAGGCACGTTGGGCAACGCGCGCACGGGGCGCAAGTTGGCGTAGAGGTCGAGGGTTTTGCGCAGGCCGACGTTGACGGACGTGAAGCCTTTGCCGATGGGCGTCGTGATCGGCCCTTTCAACGCGACTTTGTTGCGCTGGATGGATTCGAGCAAGTCGGCGGGCAAGGTTTCGCCGAACTTTTCCAGTGCCTGCGCGCCCGCGTAATGCGTCTCCCACGCGACTTCGACGCCCGCTGCTTCGATGATGCGGACGACTGCTGCCGTGACTTCCGGCCCGATGCCGTCGCCGGGAATGAGTGTGATAGTATGTTTCATAGTCAGAAATTAGAGAATACAGGAGTCAGAATTCAGCCTTAAGAAGCCATCATCCAGAGGGCGTGAGCGAGCGGCGTGAACTCTTTCATGAACTCCTACCTTACTGACTCCTGTTTTCTGGATTCCGACTTCCGCTTAAAGTTTGTCGCATCATACCAGCAACCTTAATTCAATGCGAGACGGGGACGAGTTACCGCAGAGTGCGGAGATCATTGTCGTGGGCGGCGGCGTCGTCGGCCTCGCGATTGCGCGCAAGTTGGCGCAGGGCGGCGCGGGCGTGGTGTTGATCGAGCGCGGGCAGCAGGCGGGCGCAGAAGCTTCGTGGGCCGCCGCCGGGATGCTCGCGCCGCAGGTGGAAGCTGATTGCTTTGATGCGTTCTTTGCCATCGGTTGCGCGAGCCGCGACGCTTATCCGAATTTTGCGCGCGAGTTGTGGGCGGAGACGGGCGTTGACATCGAACTCGAACGCGCGGGCACGCTCTATCTCGCCTTCACGGAAGAGGACGAAGAGGAGTGCGCGCGGCGTTTCGACTGGCAGACGCGCGCCGGGCTGCAAGTCGAACGCTTGACGGCGAAAGAGGTGTGTGCGCTTGAGCCGCAGCTTTCGCCGCGCGTGCGCTCGGCCCTGCGTTTTCCGCTCGACGGGCAAGTGGAAAATCGCCGTCTCGTCGCCGCGCTGGCGCGGGCTTGCGAGGCGTGCGGCGTCAGGATCATCACGCGGACGGAAACAACTTCAATCTTCGTCGAAGGCGGGCGGGCGAGCGGCGCGGCAACTTCGCGCGGCGAGATCAAGGCGGGCGCGGTCGTCGTCGCTGGCGGTGCGTGGTCGTCGCGCTTGCGTCTCGAAGGTTCTTTCGCCGATTCTTTCGCCGCGCCCGCGAGCGATGCGGCGACGGCGCGCATCGAACCTGTGCGCGGGCAGATGCTCTGTTTCGCTCCTGCCGCCGCGCCGCTCGTGCGCCACGTCGTCTACAGCCCGCGCGGCTATCTCGTCCCGCGCCGCGACGGGCGTTTGCTCGCGGGCACAACGACCGAACTTGCGGGCTTCGACAAATCGGTGACGGACGAAGGACAACAGGCGATCAGAGCGCACGCACGCGAAATCGCCCCCGCCGTCGCCGGGTTGGGTGTGTCCGATGCGTGGGCGGGCTTGCGACCGCGCGGCGCGGACGATTGGCCGGTGATGGGCGCGTCATGCGAAGTCGCCAATCTTTTCTACGCCACCGGCCATTATCGCAACGGCATCTTGCTCGCGCCGCTGACGGGCGCGCTCGTCGCCGAGATGATTTTGACCGGCGTCGTGCCCCATTTGCTCAAGGCTTTCACGCCCGAACGCTTTCGCCGCGCCTGCGCGGTCTCATAGGAAATAATGCCCGCAACCAAAGACATGAACTTCACGCAAAGACGCAAAGGCACAAAGAAAGAGCGCAACGGTTTTCCTTGCGCCTTCGCGCCTTTGCGCGAAACTTCGCTTTCCATTTTCATTGCGCTCATCGTCATGATCGGGTTCTGCTTTCCGGCGCAAAGTTTCGCTCAGAAGAAGAGTCCGGCCTCAATTGCGCCGCTGACGGAGCGCGCCGGTGTGGCGGCATCGTGGTACGCGGAGGCGGCGGCTTACGCGCGGAAAAAATATGAAGCATACGAGCGTGAAGGGCTTGGCTACGATGAGAAGCTGGTCGAACAAACCGAACGCGAGCAGCGCGCCCTCGCCGCGCGTTACGCGGCGCAAGTTGCGGCGAGCGAATCTTTAAGCGCGACGGAAACCTTCTATCTGGGCCAACTCTACAACGTTGCCGAAGACAATGAGCGCGCCATCGAGACCATGCGCCGCTTTCTCGCGGACAATGCGCAAACCGCCCGCCACGAACATCAAATTGCGCGCTACGTCATCGCGTTGCAGACGGCGAAAAAGGGATCGCTCGAGGAGGCCGAAAGCGCGCTCGCCGATTATTTGCGCGGCGAGACAACGGTAACATCGCACGAGCGGCGTTACCGGGTGGAGAGCGCCCTGGCTTCGAGCTATCGCGCGCAGCGGCAACCGGAGCAAGCCATCACGCACGCCCGCGCAGCCTTCGACGCGGCGAGAGAGTTGCACGCCGGGACGCCGTTGGACGCCGCGACGCGCGACGCGGTCTTTTATCGCACACTTTCGTTCATCAGCGATGCCGCGCTTGATTTGAAGCGGACTGCCGACGCCATCGCCGCGCTGCAAGAGTTGCGACGCCTGAGCGTCAGTTTCCCCTCCGCCGACCTCTACCGCCGCGCGACGCTGCTGCTCGGTCGCATCGTGCCGCCTGTCGCGCTGATGACTGCGCCGGATGACCCTTTGTTTCGCATCGAGAGCGGGGCGCGGCTCGCGCCGGAGATCGCGGTCAAGGATTGGATCGAGCAAAAGCCGGTGAAGCTCGCGGATTTGCGCGGGCGCGTCGTGCTGCTGGATTTTTGGGCGTTGTGGTGCGCGCCGTGTCATGCCGCGTTGCCTCACATCAAGGAGTGGCAGGAGAAGTACAGGGAGCGCGGCTTGAGCGTCGTGGCGCTCACGCAGTATCGCAACACGGTTGACAATCGACCAGCACGGACGCCGCAGGAGGTGGCGCAGCTGCGTCAATTCAAACGCGCCGCGCGACTGCCGTTCGGCTTCGCGGTCGCCGACACGCCGGAGACTGCCGTTGACTACGGCGTGAGGACGATCCCCGTCGCCGTGTTGATCGACCGGCGCGGCGTGGTGCGATTCCTCAACGTCGGCGCGAACGAGACGGACATCGAAGAGTTGCGGCAGATGATCGTGAAGCTCTTGGACGAGCCAACGGCATTGGCGAATAACGGACAGGAGCGATGAGGCGAAGTTTCTGAAAGTGAAGGATGACGGGCAGGTGAAAGAGTTTATGAAGGCGATGTTTGTTCAGGCTGGCGCGTTTTGCTGTGGCTTCGCGTTGTTGCTTTCCGGTGGAGAGGGCTTCGCGCAGTCGGGCGCGGCGCACAGGAGTCAGCCGCAGGCGGAGGAGGCAACGCCCGCCGCCGCCGTTCTTCCGCCTTCGACCGTGCCGGGCGACGGCGCGGCGACGCTCTACGAAGATGCGGCGAAGTATACGGAGCGGAAGTTTGCCGAGTATGAACGCAACCGCGTGCCCTTCAGCCGCGCGCTCGCGGCGCAGACGTTCCAACAGCAACGCGACCTCGCCGCGCGACACGCCGCGCAACTTGCGGCGCGCGGCAACCTCGCCGGGACGGACCATTACTATCTCGGTCTGCTCTACGAACTCGCCGGAAAAAACGCCGAACTGATCGAGCCGCTACGTCGTTTCCTCGCGGAGCAGGCGACGGCGACGCGCGCGGAGAATCCGCCTGTGACATCTGCGGAGCATTCGCGTGTTATGAAAGAGCAGGCGCAAAACGCGCGGCTCATCCTCGGCGCACAGCTGGCGGCGCGCAATCGTTTCGCGGAGGCCGAAAGCGTGGTCGCCGATTACACGCGCAACGAGCCTGCCACGCCGCAAGGATTCTTTAAACTTCACCACGCGCTCGCCCGCGCTTACGCGCAAGATAAAAAGAACGAACAGAGCGCGGCGCACGCACGCCTCGCTTTCAAGGTGGCGAAAGCGTCGCCCGTCACGGCGGGCGACGAACTCGAACGCGCGCAGGTCATCGGCGGGGCGGGCGCGTTTCTCGCCGACATGCTGCTGCGTTTGAAACGCGAGGACGAAGCCGCGCGGACGATGGAGGAGTTGCTCCGACTTGGTCTCTCTCTCCCCTCGGCGCGCATCTATCTGGAGGCCGCGCAGTGGCTCGCGGAGAACGAACGCGAGGAATTGATCGAGCGAGTGCTTGATGAAACGCCGTCGCCAGACGCCGCCCTTGCGCCGGAGATCAACATCGCCGAATGGATCGATCACAAGCCGGTCAAACTCTCAGACCTGCGCGGGCGTGTGGTGCTTTTGGATTTCTGGGCGACGTGGTGCGGGCCGTGCCGGATCACGATGCCGAAATTGAAGACGCTGCACGAGCGTTTCAAAAAGGACGGGCTGGTTGTCATCGGCCTCACGCAACTTTACGGGAGAGCCGGCATCACCCCGGCGGAAGAGTTGACGCACCTGCGCGCCTTCAAAAAAGATGGAAAGCTCCCTTACGCCTTCGCCATCGCCGCCGAGGGCGACAACGATCTGCGCTACGGCGTGCGCTCGATCCCCACAGCCTTCGTCCTCGACCGGCGCGGGCGCGTCCGCCACATCTCCGTCGGCGCGAGCGACGCCAACGACGAATCGCTCGCCGAGACGATCAAGAAACTGCTCGCCGAAGGGTCGTAAAACTCTCCACTCATTTTCCGATGCAATCATTCATCCATCGCGCGCATATCTGGCTGGGATTGATCGTCGCCGTGCCGGTCTTAGCATGGGCGACGAGCGGATTGTTGTACGCGTGGCCGAACGCGGTTGAGGGCGGGAAAATCGAGGCGATTGTGGCGGGACGCGTGCGCCTGACGGCGGGCGAGGCGCTGGAGCGAGCGAACGCTTTCGCCGGAAGGCGTTTGCCGACGACGGCCTTGACGTTGCTCATGCGCGAGGGTGGCCCAGTCTATCAGGCCGTCGGCGGCATGGGCGCGGACTCTTTGTTGATTGACGCTGAGACGGGAGCGGTCATTGTCACGCCGCCCGCCGGCGCGCTCACACGCTACTTCCGGCAGGCGCACTTCTATTTTTTCGCCGGACGCTGGCAAGTGCCGCTACTGGTTTTGCTCTCCGCTCTGGCGAGCCTTTCCGCGCTCTCCGGCATCTATCTCAACTTGCAGTGGTGGGGCAATCAAGCGGCGCGCCCGAAGAAAGTGATGAAACCTGAATGATAACTGGTGAATGGTCAAAGACAGGCTTTTATCCATTTACGTTCTCCTGTTGTAAGCTACTCTGGTTATGGAAGACACAAATCTTAGTTTTGCGATTATCATCGCTTTTGTCGGGGGCTTGGCCTCGTTTCTCAGCCCGTGCGTGCTGCCGCTCGTGCCGGGCTACATCTCGCTCATCTCCGGCGTCAGCATCGACCATCTGAAAGAAGGCGGTCCGGCGCGCATCAACGCCCGCCGCGCCGTGATGTTGAATTCGCTGGCTTTTAACGCGGGGCTGTCTTTGATCTTCCTCGCGCTCGGCGCGGCAGCCGGGTTGATCGGGTCGGCGATCACGTCAAATCCGTGGGTGCGGATCATCGGCGGATTGATCATCATCGCTTTCGGGTTGCAGTTGATCGGCGTGTTGAAGATCGGCGCGCTCTACCGCGACACGCGCAAATTTTCCGAAGAGAAGCCGCGCGGCATGCTCGGATCGTTCACGTTGGGGCTGGCCTTCGCCGCCGGTTGGACGCCCTGCATCGGCCCCATTCTCGGCGGCATCCTCGGCCTCGCCGCCACGAGCGGCGGATGGAAAAGCGGCCTCGTCCTGTCGGCCTTCTATGCGGCTGGTTTGGCCGTGCCGTTTCTCCTGACGGGTCTCGGCATCAATCAATTCCTCGGTTTCTACACACGCTTCCGTCGCCACCTGCACAAGGTCGAAGTCGTCTCCGGCGTGCTGCTCATCGTGATCGGCCTGCTCGTCGCCACCAACAATGTGACGCGCCTCGCCAGTTATGCCTCCGTGCTGCCCAACCCGGAAACGTGGGTCAACACCTGGGCCAAACGAAGTCAACCCGCGCCGGGGACGAACGCCGCGCGCACAGCTAAGCCAAACGCTTCTTTCGCCGCCGCACCCGATACGGAAATGAAGACGCTTGGCGGGCAATCGTTTCGCCTCTCCTCCCTGCGCGGGCGCGTCGTGCTCGTGAACTTCTGGGCGACGTGGTGTCTGCCCTGTCGCGCCGAGATTCCCGACTTCAACCGGATGCAGAAAGAATACGAAGCGCGGGGCTTCACCGTCGTCGGCATCTCTTCGCACGACACGCCGGAGATGGTGCGCGAGTTTCAACAACAATTCCCACAGGACTACACCGTGCTCACGAGCGGCGACGACGCCCCATCGGAATTTCAAGCGGGGCCGGGGCGACCCGCCACCATCATCGTTGACCGCGAGGGGCGCATCCGCGAACGCTTCATCGGCGAACGCGACCGCGCCACCTTCGACGCCGCCGTCAAGCCGCTGCTCGACGAGACGATTGCGCAAAATAAGTGAGATGGCAAAAAAAGAATTTCAAGTAAAATCGAATTCTGTCCCGGCAGAAAAGGGAATTACAAAGATCACTGTCGCCGGCTATAAATCCATCAGCCGGGAGCAGAGCATTGAGATCAGGCCGCTCACCATCCTCGCGGGCGCAAACAGTTCGGGCAAGTCGAGCATGATGCAGCCGCTTCTTTTGCTCAAACAGACGCTTGAGGCCAGCTACGACCCCGGCGC
>JBPCIP010000071.1:0-16149 GCA_051006195.1 Pyrinomonadaceae bacterium | reverse complement strand
GTCCGATTGGTCGCTGCCGGGCGAGCACGCGGCGGCGGCGGCTTACGACGTGGCGCGGACGGTCTGTCGCCGCGCCGAGCGCGCCGTGGTGCGTCTCGTCGAAGCGGGAGAAGAGACCGCGCCGCAGGCGGTAGCTTACCTCAATCGACTCTCCGATCTCTTGTGGCTCTTCGGCCGTTTGCTGGAACTGAGGGCGGGCGTCGATGCGCGTCTGCGCGACGATGAGCATAAGGGGCCGCGCTGGTCGCGAGCTTGGTGAAAAAGTGATGAGTGATGGGTGATGAGTAAAAACTTCTGTCTACTACTCATCACTCATCACTCATTACTCATCACTTGAAGAATAACTTGGCGTTCGCGCCCACCGTCGAATTCGCATAAGAAAATCCCTTGCCAGCGTCCCAAAAGCAACTCGCCGTCGTGGAAGGGGATGGTCAGGCTTGTGCCGGTGAGGGTTGTCTTGATATGGGCGTCGGAGTTCTCTTCGCCGTGGCGAAAGTTCATGCCGTGTTGGGGGATGAGCGTGCGCAAGTGCTGGAGCATGTCGCGGGGCACGTCCGGGTCGGCGTTCTCATTGATGGTCAGTCCGGCAGTGGTGTGCTGCACGTAGAGCACGCAGACGCCTTCCCGTGCGCCCGTCTCCTTCAACCGGCGGCGCACCTCATCCGTAAACTCGACCAACTGCTCGCGCTCACGCGAACGCACTTTGATGATCTGCATGATGTTTGATCCTGCTGCTGCGGTCGCCGCGAGGGTGGAAAGATTTTAAGCTTGAAGCTGCGGTACGGTTGGCGTGTCGGTCGCCCGCCTCTGGGGCGTGCTCTGGTTCTTGCTGCGCGTGCGCCGGAGCAGCGGCAGATTGACGCGGAAGATTGCCCCTCGCCCTTCGCCTTCGCTCTCGGCGGCCACCGTGCCGCCGTGCAGTTCGATCAAGCGGCGCACGATGGCGAGGCCGAGGCCGAGGCCGCCGTGCGTGCGCGTGCTCGTGTTGTCGGCTTGCTGGAAGTGTTCAAAGACGCGCGGCAGAAAGTCCGCGTTGATCCCCGCGCCGTTGTCGGTGACGACGATTTCGGCCTGCGATTTTTTGGTCCGGCGAAGCGCAATGTCCACCCGCCCGCCTTCGGGCGTGAACTTAACGGCGTTCGCCAGAAGATTCCACACCACTTGCTGCAAGCGGTCGGGGTCGCCGGAGACTATCCCGACCTTCGGCTCGAAGCGCGCGACGAGTTGAATGCGCTTTGCCTGCGCCGCCGGATGCACGACATCCATCGCGGCTTCGATGATCGGCGGCAGTTCCGTAGGCTGCACGTCGAGCCGGAGTTTACCGGAGATGATGCGCGAGATGTCGAGCAAATCGCCGATGAGTTGCGCTTGTGCGCGGGCGCTCGATTCGATCACATCAATGGCGTGCGCCTGTCCTTTCTCGTCGAGCATGCCGAGTTTGAGCAGTTCCGCCCAGCCCATCATCGAAGTCAGCGGGGTGCGCAGTTCGTGTGAGATGGTGGCGAGAAAAGTGTCCTTGGCGCGATTGGCCTCCTGCGCCAGACGATAGAGGCATTTCTGATCGTCGATGTCGGTGTTGGTGCCGAACCAGCGGATGATACGTCCTTCGGCGTCGCGCATCGGCAGGGCACGCCCCAGATGCCAGCGATAAGTTTCATCCGCCGCGTGCCAGAGCCGGAACTCCACTTCGTAGACCTCGCCCGTGTCGAGCGACTGTCGCCAGCGTTCGAGGCTGGCCGGAAGATCGTCCGGGTGAATCACTTGCTGCCAACTCTCGCCGACGATCTCCTCGGCGGGGCGGGAGAAATAATCGGCAGTGCGCTGGTTGACGTAATCGAGCGCGCCGTCCGGGTGCGCCGTCCAGATTTGCTGCGGGATGGATTCCGCGAGGAATCGGTAGCGGCTCTCGTTCGTCTCCGCCGCAGCCCGCACCTCCTGCTCGCGCGCGTACAATTCCTCCAACTCTCGCTCGGCGCGTTTGCGCTCGGCGAACTCTTTGTCCAAGTTTTGATTAAGTTCGACCAGCGCCCTCGCATTACGGCGCAGTTCGAGTTGCGTCACGGTATGACGCGCGAGCACGCGCAACGCATCCGCCTGTTCGTCGCTCAGTTCGCGCGGCACGCGGTCGATAACGCAGAGCGTGCCGAGGGCGTACCCGTCGGAGGTGACGAGCGGTGCGCCCGCATAGAATCTGATGTGCGGTTCGGAGACGACGAACGGGTTGTTAGCGAAACGCTCGTCGAGCAGCGTGTCTTTGATGATGAACAGATCGGGCTTGAGGATGGCATGCGCGCAGAAACTGGCATCGCGCGGCGTCTCGCTGGCTTCGAGGCCGACTTTCGCTTTGAACCACTGGCGGCTCGCGTCCACGAGACTGACCAGCGCGATGGGCGCCTGGCAGACGTAAGCGGCGAGGCGCGGGATGTCATCGAAAATCTCTTCCGGGTGTGTGTCGAGAATCGCGCACTCGCGTAGCGCGGCGAGTCGCTCCGCTTCGTTGCGAGGCAGAGAAGGTTTCTTTTTCGCTAAGGCTTTTTTGCTTGCGTGCTTCACCGTACTGCTCTAATTATCGCGCGAAGCTTTGCGTTTCAGGAGCGACCAGCCGGAGGGCAGCGCCGCCGCTGCGAGCGCGATCTTCACGATGTCGCCGGGGATGAATGGCGCGACGCCGAGCGCAAACGCCTGCGGCGCGGAGTAGAAGCGCAACAGCCCGAGCCAGCCGCCGCAGAGGATCACCATCGAACCTAAAGCAATCGCCGCCGCCGCCGTCACAAATTTCCTGTCCCAACCGCGCTCCGCCAGACAGCCGGTGACGAAGGCCGCCAGCGGGTAAGCCAGCAGATACCCGGCGGTCGGACTCAAGGCGAGATAGAGCCAGCCGCCGTTGCCGCCGCGAAAGAAGGGCAACCCGACAGCGCCTTCGACGAGATACGCCGCGAGCGCGAGCGCGCCGAGACGCGAACCTAACAGCGCGCCCGTCAGGAGCACCGCGAAAGTCTGCAAAGTGATCGGCACAGGCGTGAACGGCAATGGGACGACGACCTGCGCCGAGAGCGCGACGAGCAGGCTGAACGCGACGACGAGCGACGCCGACTTCACCCAATCCAGAGGCGCGAGCGCCGCGCCGGTTAACGTTTCAGCTTTTGCGTAAGATGTGTTCATGAATACCTCAGTGATGAGTGTTGCGGTGACAGGTGACGAGTTTAGGACAAGAACTCAATCTTGTCACTCGTCACTCGCCACTCTTCTCTGTAGTTAAATAAAAAGCGGCGCGAGCACGAGCGTGATGGTCGAGAGCAGTTTGATCAGGACGTGGAGCGAAGGCCCCGCCGTGTCCTTGAACGGGTCGCCGACCGTGTCGCCCACGACCGCCGCCCGGTGCGCGTCGCTGCGCTTGCCGCCGTATTCGCCCGTCTCGATGTACTTCTTGGCGTTGTCCCACGCGCCGCCCGCGTTGTTGAGAAAGAGCGCGAGGAGGATGCCGACGATGGTTCCGATCATCAGCATCCCGGCCACGACCTCTGCGCCCGTCGCCAGATGCGCGTAGCGCGGGTTGCCGACGAGCGAGGCCACGCTCGCCGCTCTATTCTCCGAATCGATCTGCGCGTAGAACAGCGCCTTGAACAGGAGGCCGACGACGATGGGCAGGCCGACGGCGAGCAAGCCCGGCACGATCATTTCTTTGAGCGCGGCGCGCGTCACGATGTCAACCGTGCGCCCGTAATTCGGCTTCGACGTGCCCGCCATGATGCCGGGATTTTCTTTGAACTGTGCGCGCACATCGCGGATCACGGTGTAAGCCGTTTTGCCGACGGCCTTGATCGCGAGCGACGAGAAAAGGAAGACGAGCATCCCGCCGAGCAAGCCGCCGATGAAAACTTCCGGCTTGGCGAGATTGATGATGAAGAGTTCCGCCCCGCGTCCCGCCTCCGCCGAACCTAAGCCCCCCGTGCCGAGGTTGAGGCCGTAGTTTTTCACTTCATCGAGATAAGCCGAGAAGAGCAGGAAGGCGGCGAGCGCAGCCGACCCGACGGCGTAGCCTTTCGTCAGAGCCTTCGTCGTGTTGCCGACGGCGTCGAGGCGGTCGGTCTTGCGGCGAATCTCTTCCGGTTGCTGCGACATCTCGACGATGCCGCCCGCGTTATCGGTGATCGGGCCGAAGGTGTCCATCGCGAGAATGTAAGCAGCGGTTCCGAGCATGCCCATCGTGGCGACCGCCGTGCCAAAGAGACCGGCGTTGTTTAAGCCGGAGCGGGCGCCGAGATAGTAGGAACTGATGATCGCGACGGCGATGACGATGATGGGCAAGGCCGTGCTCTCCATCCCGACGGCGATGCCGCTGATGACGTTCGTGGCGGGGCCGGTCTGCGACGCTTCGGCGATCTCGCGCACCGGGCGATAGCGATATTCCGTGTAGTATTGCGTGATAAAGACGAAGAGGATCGCGGTGACGAGGCCGATCAGGCCGCAGCCGAAAAAGTAAGCCCAGGCATTCGGCGCGGCATCGGCAGCCGCACCAGCGGGGCGCAGCAGCCAGTAGCACGCGATGAGAAAGCCGAGGGCGGCGAGCACGGTCGTCAGGTAATAGCCGCGATTGAGCGCGGCCATCGGGTCGCCGTCTTCGCGCGTGCGCACGATCATGATGCCGAAGATCGAGGCGACGAGGCCGAAAGCGCGGGCGACGAGCGGGAAGAGAATAATGCCGAGCAGTTGCGCGGGCGTGAAAAAGTCCGGGTTGGAACTGTAGAGCGCGGCGGCGAGGATCATCGCGCCGATGTTTTCCGCCGCCGTTGACTCGAACAAGTCCGCGCCGCGTCCGGCGCAGTCGCCGACGTTGTCGCCGACGAGATCGGCGATCACGGCAGGGTTGCGCGGGTCGTCCTCCGGTATTCCGGCTTCGACTTTGCCGACGAGGTCTGCGCCCACGTCCGCCGCCTTCGTGTAGATGCCGCCGCCGAGTTGCGCGAAGAGCGCGACGAACGACGCGCCGAAACCGTAGCCCGCAATCAGCAGCGGAATCTTCGTCGCGGGCACATCCGTAAACGTTCGCACGAGTTCAAACAAAATCGCCACGCCCAAAAGCGAGAGCGCGACGACGAAGAGGCCGGAAACCGCGCCGCCCCTGAGAGCCGTCTGCAACGCGCCGTTCAAACTGCGCGTCGCGGCAGACGCCGTGCGGATGTTGGTGCGAATGGAAACCCACATGCCGATGTAGCCGGAGGCGACCGAAGAGGCCGCGCCGAGGACGAACGAGAGCGTCGTCCAGAAGGCGAGCGAGACGGGGCTGACGGGGTCGGCGTCGTTGTGGGCGCGCACGAAGCCGTAGACGATGAAAATGAGCAGGGCGAGCGCGGCGGCGAGGATGGCGATGGTCGTGTTCTGCCGCCTGAGAAAAGCTTCCGCGCCCTCCTTGATCGCGTCGGAAATGTTGCGCATCGCCTCCGTGCCCGTGTCGCGATCCAACACGTTTTTGATGAGGAAGACGGCGAAGCCGAGCGCGCCCAAACTGATGAGAAAGACAAACAGCATTTGTGTGTCCATGAGCTGTACTTCTCCTTCCTTTCTCGCAAACGCATTTCAGCCGTCGCTATTAATTAACGACGGCTGAAACGATTGCGGAATGCGGAATGCGGATTGCGGATTGGGATCGAAGATTCCGCAATCCGCAATCCAAAATCCGCGACCGTTTCAGTCTGCGGCGACGCTTTCTCTGTCCGCCCCCATCGTGCCGACAGCTTCGAGTTCGCCCGCGCCGATCCGCATCCCGTAGAAGGAACGCCAGACGAAGAACGCCGAGATGACGAAGAAGACGGCGGCCAGGACGCGCGTGATCATGAGGCCGTTCGCGCCGAACTGCCCGTTCACGTCCGCGATGGACACGGCCAACTCCACCGCCAGCAAACCGAAGAGCGTCGTGAACTTGATGACCGGATTGAGCGCGACCGACGACGTGTCCTTGAACGGGTCGCCCACGGTGTCGCCGACCACCACCGCATCATGGAGCGGCGTCCCTTTAGCTTTGAGTTCGACTTCGACGATCTTCTTCGCGTTGTCCCACGCGCCGCCCGCGTTCGCCATAAAGATCGCTTGATATAAGCCGAAGATGGCGATGGAGAAGAGGTAGCCGATAAAGAAGAACGGTTCGACGAAAGCGAAGGCGAGAGTGGAGAAGAAGACGGTCAGGAAGATGTTGAACATGCCCTTCTGCGCGTACTGCGTGCAGATCTGCACCACCTTCTTGCTGTCTTCGACCGATGCCTTCTCGACGCCGTCGAGCCGGATGTTCGCCTTGATGAACTCGACGGCGCGATATGCTCCCGTCGTCACGGCCTGCATCGACGCGCCCGTGAACCAGTAAATGACCGAGCCGCCCGTGATCAGACCGAGCACGAACGGGGCGTGCAGGAGCGAGAGCGATTGCACGTTTTCGGTCAATCCGGCGGTGAGCGACATGATGATCGAGAAGATCATTGTCGTCGCGCCCACCACCGCCGTGCCGATCAAGACCGGCTTGGCCGTCGCTTTGAAGGTGTTGCCCGCACCATCGTTCTCTTCCAAAAGGTGCTTGGCGCGGTCGAAGTTCACGTCCACGTTGTAGTCGCGCTTGAGTTCCGCCTCGATGTTCGGCAGTTCCTCGATGAGCGAGAGTTCGTAGACCGACTGCGCGTTGTCCGTCACAGGGCCGTAGGAATCGACGGCAATGGTCACCGGCCCCATGCCGAGGAAGCCGAAGGCGACGAGGCCGAAGGCGAAGACGGCGGGGGCGATCATCAGCGCGCCAAGCCCGAACAGGCTGACGTAATAAGCGATGGACATCAAAGCGACGATGCTGATGCCGAGCCAGTAGCCGGAGAAGTTGCCCGCGACGAGGCCCGACAGGATGTTGAGCGACGCGCCGCCCTCGCGCGACGAGATGACCACTTCCTTAACGTGGCCGGATTCGGTCGAGGTGAAGACCTTGACGAATTCCGGGATGACCGCGCCCGCGAGCGTGCCGCACGAAATGATCGACGCCAGTTTCCACCACAAGCTGGTGTCTCCGGCGGGGCCGAGCGAGGGGACGATCAAGTAGGAGACGACGTAGGTGAGCACGACCGAGATGATCGAAGTGATCCAGACGAGCGAAGTGAGCGGCGCTTCAAAGTTCATCTTGTCGACGTTAGCGTAGCGCGCTTTGGCGACGGCTTCGTTGATGAAGTAGGAGAGCGCGGAGGCGATGATCATCATGATGCGCATGACGAAAATCCAGACGAGCAGTTGCACCTGCACAGTTGGGCTGGCAACGCCGAGCAGAATGAAGGTGATGAGCGCAACGCCCGTCACGCCGTAGGTTTCGAAGCCGTCCGCCGAGGGGCCGACCGAGTCGCCCGCGTTGTCGCCCGTGCAGTCGGCGATGACGCCGGGGTTGCGCGCGTCGTCTTCCTTGATTTTGAAGACGATCTTCATCAGGTCTGAGCCGATGTCGGCGATTTTGGTGAAGATGCCGCCCGCGATGCGCAGGGCCGCCGCGCCGAGAGATTCGCCGATGGCGAAGCCGATGAAGCAGGGGCCGGCGTAGTCGCGCGGGACGAACAGCAGGATGCAGAGCATGATCAGCAGTTCAATGCTGATGAGCATCATGCCGATGCTCATCCCGGAGCGCAAAGGAATCGCATAGATCGGGTAGGGCTTGCCGCCGAGGCTCGCGAAGGCCGTGCGCGAGTTGGCGAACGTGTTGACGCGGATGCCGAACCACGCCACGCCGTAACTGCCCGCGATGCCGACGAGGCTGAAGAGCAGGATGACGATGACGCGTAAGGCAGTGCTCGTCTCCGCGTTTGCGGGCGGCGACAAAAAGCCGAAGTAGAGCACGATGACGACGGCGATGAACGCCTCCAGGATCAGAATGAACTTGCCCTGCGTGACGAGATAGGTTTTGCACGTCTCGTAGATGAGTTCGGAAATCTCCCGCATCGACTGATGGACGGGCAGATTCTTCAACTGCGTGTAGATGACGAGGCCGAACAACAGGCCGAGGGCGCAGACGCCGAGGCCGAGCAGCAGCAGCGTGTGGCCGTCGAGGCCGCCGATGAACTCGACGCTCGAAAGATCGGGCAGGACGAGGTTGACCTCGCCGCCCGCGTGGTGCGCGGGCGCGGCGGCCTGAGTCGAAGGGCCACGCCCCTGAGTTTCGCGCGGCGCGGCTGACGACTGCGCCAGCGTCGCCGATGCGAGGAGGCCCACGACGGCAAGGCTCGCCGCGACGCCCAGCGCGACGCGGCGCGCTGGCGGCGCGTAGGTTGATAAAAGCTCCTTAAACTGATGCGCGGCGGCGCTCCGGCGCACGCCTCCTTTGCGCCTCATGGTCTTGGCGAGAAAATTGGCGAAGGCGAGCAGCAGCACACCTGTGGCAAAGAACAAAATTGATTCCACGAATAAACGATCCTTCCTGTTTGTTTTAAAGAGTATTCAGAAAATTTCCGCCGCGCGCGGGCAAAAGTAGATGCATCGGAAGCTCCAGTTTCAAAGGCTTCCCATCAGACATCAGCTAATCGCGCTGGAAGTCGGTCATTATTGCCGATTTTTGCCCGAACTGTCCACACGCGAAAAGCCGTCAAAGGTGAATCGTCAATGGTGAATGTAGAAAACCTGGTCTTTCTATTCACCATTGACGATTCACCTTTGACGGCTTTCTAAGCGTTCTCCGGGACGAGCGAACTACGGCGCTCGCCGCGCAGTTTGACGAGCGCGGTGACGGTCAGGTAGACGGCGAGGATGACGAGCGCGGCGGAGGCGACGGCGTTGATGAATTTGATGTCGAACCCGCTGGAGGCGCGCAAGTTTCCGAAGGCGAGTTTGACGAGCGCCCAGAGCGTGATGGTCAGGACGAAGAGCATCGGGTAGAGGGTGAAAGCGATGCGCTGTCTGGCCTGATAGAGCCAGACGGTGATGGCGAGCAGCGAGAGGGCGGCGAGCAGTTGGTTCGACGCGCCGAAGAGCGTCCAGAATTCCGTCCACATGCCCGGCTGCGCGAAGGTGATGAAATAGAAGGGCAGCGCGATGGTCAGGAGCGTGCCGGTGAGCGCGCCGAAGCGTCCGCGCCAGCCGAACAATTCCTGCACGATGTAGCGACCGAGCCGCGTGCAGACATCGAGCGTGTCGAAGACGAAGGTGGAGAAGGCCATCGCGCCGAAGGTGATGGCGAAATTGAGATTGTCCGCGCCGATGATCAAGGTCATAAACTGCCCGATGCCGTTGCCGTAGATCGTCCCCGGCGCTTTGCCGCGCAGGTCGGCGGGCGCGGCGATCATCACCGTGACGAGCGCGATCAGCGCGACGAAGCCTTCGGCCAGCATCGCGCCGTAGCCGACCGCCTTGATGTCCGACTCACGATTTACCTGCTTCGAGGTCGTGCCCGAACAGACGAGGCCGTGAAAGCCGGAACACGCGCCGCAGGCGATGGTCACGAAGAGGAAGGGAAAGAGCGTGCCCGTCAAGCCGCCCACGTCCCACGACTTGAACGCCGGTTGCAGAATTTGATAACGCCCCGACAAGCCCCCGAACAGGACGCCGACGAGGCCGAGCGCGAGCGCGCTGTAGAGCACGAAGCCGCCGAGATAGCCGCGCGGCTGCAACAGCGCCCACACCGGCACGATTGACGCGATGCAGCAATAGATCAGAATCAACCCGCCCCACGTTTGATGATCGAGCAGGAGCGCGGTCGAGACGTGTGTCCCGAGCCACGAAAGGGCGAAGGTCGCGGGCACGAAGATGAGCGTGACGAGCCACAGCGGCGGATTCAGATAACGCTGCACGAGTCCCATGACAATCGAGAGCAGCAGATACATCACGCTCGCCGCCGCCACCGCGCCGCCCGCGTTGAAGCCCACCGCGCCGCCCTCTCTCAACTCTTCCGTCCCGCGCGCGAACGTGCCCGCCGTGATGTCCGTAAAAGCGACGATGACGTAGACGAGCGCGATCCAGATGAAACCCATCATGGCCGCGCCCGCGCGGTTGCCCAGATGCTCGCGCGTGATCTCGGCGATGGAACGCGCGCCGTGGCGCACGGAAGCGGCGAGGCTCGTGAAGTCGTGGACTGCGCCGATGAACACCACGCCGAAGCCGATCCATAACAAACACGGCAGCCACCCGAACGCCTGACACGCGAGGATTGGCCCGGCAATCGGCCCGGCGGCGGCGATGGCCGAAAAGTGTTGCGCGAAGAGATAAAAGGGGCGCGTCGGCACGAAGTCCACGCCGTCGTTGACCACATTGGCGGGCGTCTGGCGTTCGTCATCAAGCGTAAATTGGCGTGCGATCCAGCCGCCATAAATCCGGTAGGCGGCGGCGAGCAAGATCATGAATCCGAACGCGATCAAAGTCAGGCTCATGCGAATCTCCGAATCAAAGGATGAAGGCAGTAAGGATGACGGGTGAAAAAATCTGGCCTTCTGAGAGCGGCGCGATTATAAAACGAGTTTTCACATCCATGCTATCAGGGGTCGCCCGTGCGAAGCTTGTAGGAAGAGCAGCGAGAAAACCATGAAGTAGATCAAACCGAGCGCGAGCGTGAAGGCCACTGCGCGACGGCGCACGGCGTCCGCGCGCCAGCGAGAGAAGGCGTAACCGGCGAGCGGCAAAATTTGCAGCGCGTGGAAGCCTAAAAAATGCGCGATGCGTAAATCTCCGGCGCGCGTGCTCCAGTTAACGATGGGGAGACCCGTGCCGCCGTCCGGCTGGCCCACGGTGTGCGCCATGTTGCTGATCATGGCGTAGCCTTCGAGGCTGGCGAGGAGAAAGAGGAGCAGTCCGAGCCGGATGCCCCACAGATAAGCGGGCGGGAGCGGGGCGACTTCGCCGAAAAAAAGCCGCAACGTGATGAGGACGAGCACTGTGTTAAAGACGATGAGCATGCCCATCAGAGCGAACACTCCGGCATCATAAGCACTGGAGATGTTGAAGTGAGAGGGCACGCCGCGAGCCGCCTGCGAGATGACACAGACCATCTCGCCGACGAACACAAGCGCCGTGCCCCAACTGATGAAACTCACCGTGCGGCGATAGCGCGCGAGATAAGCCAGTAACCACGCGAGCGTGAAAGTATAAATGGCGATGGAGACGGCGAACTTCGACGGTTTGATCCACGGGTTCAGCCCCGTCACCATGCGCCCGTCGAAAAACGCGACGCCGACCATCACGACGAGCAGCGCGACATGGAGCCAGCCCGTCAAGGCCAGCACCCGGTTGCGCCGGTAAATTTCCGCTATCAACTCACGCGCGTTCATCTTTATCTCCGACGAAAAAATTGCGCCGGATGCCGAAGCGCAACGCGAAGTAGAGCAGCAGCCCGACGGGGCCGAGCAGGAAGGTGAGGACGAGACAAGGCACGACGAGGAGGTGATGAATCCCTACCCGTTGCGCGTCGCGCACTTCCCAACTCCCGATGAAGAGATCGAAGGCGAGATAGTGAATCCAACCCGCCAGAAGGTTGTGCGGGTTGCGAAACAATAATCCCACTTCGGCCAGCGAGCCGAAGCCGCCCTCCGAGTTCCCGAAATGCGTGGCGACGAGGGACAGATAGACGACTGCGAGCGCGAGCGGCAGCAGCCACGCCGCGATGACACGCGCCGTCCACTTCCAGCGCGGCGCGAAGACAAGCAGCAACCAACCTGTCAGGGCAAGCGTGCCGCACAGCGAGAAGATTTTTTCAAGAGGCATGACAATGTACTCCGGCAGTTAAAACTTAGAACGTCGAAAGCGAGCGCGAGGTTTTGGGATTCAGTACAAGGCGTGCGGATCAGCGAGTCAAAGTTGAGAGCAATGGAGATGATGGGGCCAACTTCTCATGGGAGCCAAAGCGCAGGGGATTGTTTCCCCTGCCCGGCTTATGGTGCTGCTCAAACGCGCCGCCTACCTACTGATGCTCTTTGATCTGAATATTGCGCGCGGCGAGTGCGGCGACGAATTTATCGGGCGGAACGGAGCGTTCCTGCGGGATCGCTCCGCGCTCCGTGGTCTCTCCGCGCGCCATCATCTGCGCGATGATCGAAGCGGGAAACGCGGTCGTGCGCATCATCGCGCTCAGGCCGGTGCGTTCGTCGAAGCGGTCGATGATGTCGTAACGAAGTCGCACGTCTTTACCCGCAATGCGACCGCGAAAGGCGAGCCGGATGAGCACCACGTCCGGCTCGTCCGCCGGGAGATGGCGTTGCAGCATCTCACCGAGCACGCGGCGCGGGCGCACGCGCACGCCATCCGCAACCTCGATCTCTTCGCTCGCCGCGAGGCCGAGGTCGATGAGGAGTTTGAATTGTGCGCAGTGGCCGGGGTAGCGGATCGTTTTGTAGTCGAGTTCCTGCACCTGTTGGTGAAAAGTGTCGGGCAGCGTCGAAGTTCCGCCCGAAGTTTGAAAGGCTTCCATCCGCTCGAACGGGGCGGGGAACGATAACGCTTCGAGTTCCGTCATCGATTCGACTTCGACGATCTGCCCGCCGCGCACGACGCGCGCCCGCTCGATGTATTCGTTGATCAATCCTTCGACGGAAAAGACGATTTGATAATTGAGCGGCGGGCGGGGCTGCTGCGGCAAACCGCCGACGCGGATGTGAATCGCTTCCAGTTCGTCGAAGCGCGCCGCGCCGTGCGCCGCGAGCACCGAAACCATGCCGGGCGCAAGGCCGCAATCGGGGATGAGATTGATGCCGGCTGAGCGCGCCTGCGCGTCGAGGGCGAGTTCGGAGGCGACGACCGCGTTGTTGCCTCCGAGATCGCAGAAGTGTGTGCGCGCCTCAATCGCTGCCCGCGCGAGCGCGAGATTGTGAAAGTAGGTGACGCAACTGATCGCGGCGTCGTGCCCGCGCATCAACCCGACGACCTGAGCATGATCGTCAACGTCAATTTGCGCGGGCGCGAGCTTCTGGCCGCTGACCGTGGCGACGACGGCGCGGGCGCGTTCGAGATCGATGTCAGCGACGGTCACTGTTTGCACGTCGGGAGAGTTGTGCGCGAGGTCGTAGGCCGCACCGAGTCCCATGCGCCCTGCGCCGAGTACGAGAATCTTCATGTCGATATTATTGAATTGCTTCTGCCGCCGCTTTGCGATGGCTGAGATTGCTGTGGCGATAGCCGTAGAAAAAGTAGAGGACGAGGCCGACGATGAGCCAGAGGCCGAAGCGCGTCCAGTTGGTGATGCCGAGTTCGGTCATCAGGTAGGCGCAACTCATCAACCCCAGCACCGGAATCAGAGAGAGCCGCCGCCGGAAACAGAAATAAACCATGAGAAAAGCGAGCACGATGTAAGCGAGCAGCGGAATCTTGTGCTTGAACACTTCCCACGCGCCGAGCGCCGGGTCATTCGGGTCGCTGAAACTGAAGAACGCGCGCAAGCCTTCAGAGTTGAAGTAAAAAAGCGCCGCCCACGCGATCAGGAACAGCGCGGGCACGATGTACTGCGAGTTGATGTAGGGCACAAAACTGCGTTCGTTTTCCACTTGTTCCAGCCCGTGCGTGTGCGCGCCCAAGAGCACGCCGCCGCAGACGAGGCAGAAGGCGAAAAGCGTCCCGATGCTGGAGAGGTCGGTCACTTCCGTGAGGTTCATGAAGAGCGAGGGGATCGCGACGACGAGGCCGGTGATGATCGTGGAGAACCACGGCGTTTTGAAGCGCGGGTGGATGCTGGAAAAGATCGGTGGCAAGAGTCCGTCGCGGCTCATCGCCATCCAAATGCGCGGCTGTCCGAGTTGGAAGACGAGCAGCACAGTGGCGATGGCGATCACGGCGCTGACGGCGACGATGCTCGACATCCACGGAAGATTCGCGCCCTCTGGCCCGAACACGAAAGAAAGCGGGTCGCCCACCTGCAACTTCGTGTAACTGACCATGCCGGTCAAGACGAGCGCGAGGATGATGTAGACCGTCGTGCAGATGATGAGCGAATAGATCATGGCGCGCGGCAGATCGCGCTGCGGGTTTTTGCACTCCTCGGCGGTGGTCGAGAGCGCGTCGAAACCGATGAAGGCGAAGAAGACCGCCGCCACGCCTTTCAGGACGCCGCTCGCCCCGTTCGGCGCAAACGGGCTCCAGTTCTTCGGGTCAACGTAAAACGAACCGAGCACGATGACGAGGAAGATCACGCTCAGTTTCAGTGCGACCATCACGTTCGAGGCGCGCTTCGATTCGCGGATGCCGACGTAGACCAGCGCCGTAATGAGGATGACGATGACCAGCGCCGGGAGGTCGCAGATAAAGGGCACGCCCGCGATGCGCGGCGCGCTTGACCACGCCGCGTAAGCTTCTTTGACGCCGCTCGTCACGTCGGGCATTTGGTTGACAACGTCGAGCGTGCTGCCCTGCGCGACGAGGCCGTTGACGGTGTCGTAACCGCGCGACGCGCTTAAGAAATCCATCGTCAGATAAGCGGGGATGTGAATGCCGTTGATGCCGAGGCCGTCTATTTTGATGCTGGCTAAGAGGCTGGTGAAATAATCGCTCCACGAGATGGCGACGGCGATGTTGCCGATGGCGTATTCCATTAGCAAGTCCCATCCGATGATCCACGCGATGAGTTCGCCGAAGGAAGCGTAGGCGTAAGTATAAGCCGAACCCGCGACCGGAATCTTCGAGGCAAACTCCGCATAGCAAAGCGCGGAGAAACCGCAGGCCATTGCCGTGAACATGAAGAGGAAGATGATGGCGGGGCCGCCGTTAAAGGCGGCGTTGCCGATCATGGCGAAGATGCTTGCGCCGATGATGGCGGCGATGCCGAGCGACGTGAGATCGAGCACGCCGAGGGTTTTGCGTAAATGCGGTTCGGCGTCGGCGGCAAGATCGCCGTGGTCGCTGAAACCGAGGGCGGCGTCGTGCCGGATTTGCGCGACCGTCTTTTTACGAAGCAGATTAGAGAAACTCATTCAAGTGTTCCGAAATTAGATGCGCGTGGTTGCTAGAGCTACGTAGGGCCGCAAGTCGTCGCGGAGTTTGTCATAAGGCCGCGCTGCAAAGCAACAAAGAAAAGCCGTCCGCCGTCAGTTGTCAATTGCCAGTTGTTTTGTCGCTTGCCGAGCCTGAGACCTTTATCTTCAGCCCGTCGCGTGTGAGCCACAAACAACGGACGACTGACTACGGACAACGGGCAAGCATTTTATGCTAGACTCCGGCCTGTTCAATCCTGATGTGTAAATTCAATGTCTGACATGCCCGAAAGTCGTCGCGAGCAGGCTCGCGTTATCCATGAAAACCTCGATACGGCCTACGTCAATCTGGCCGCGCTCCTGCGCTACCTGCAACAGCGCGACTTCACGGGGCGAGTCCACATCGAACTCGACGAATACGACGGCGACATCTATCTGGCGGCGCGCGAGGCCGTGCGGGCGCGCGAAAGAGATCATGTGACGGGGCGCGAGGCCGAAGGCGAGGCGGCTCTGCAACGCATCCTCGTGCGGGCGAGCGACGCGGGCGGGCGTGTCAGCGTCTATGAAAGCACGGGCGATGAGGAGGCGCGGGCAGACGCCGCGCGCCAGACGGGGACAGCGGCGGGGCCGCAGACGGAAGCGGCGACGCCGCGCCGAACGCAGGAGGAGAGCGACCGGCGCAATGTCCTGCAGTTGAGCGGCGAAGTGATCGCGGCGGTGGAGCGGGGCGTCGGCGCAGCGTCGAAGGAAAACTTCGCCGCTCATTTTCAGGCGGCGCGGCGCGAGCTCGCGGACGACTATCCTTTCATCGTCGCGCTCGGCGAATGCGTGGAGTATGTCGGAGGCGAGGCGTTGTTGAAGCGCGGGATGGAGAGCGGAAAGTTCGTGAGCGGCACGAGCGAGGCTTTGCGCCGGGTAGTCGAGCGCGTGGCCGCAACGGGCGAGCGCGGCGTGCGCCGCGAAGTCGCCCGCGAACTCGCGGCGCTCGCCGAGCGTCGCCCGCGTGCGCTCGCCCGTTTTCACTTCACGCCCGAACTCGAACGCATCGCGGGCTTGCGCTGGACGTGAAAAAATGCGGGCGAGCGCACGCAACCGACAGCAAAAGTCGTCAGGGGCGAACTTGTTAACTCACCTTACGCGAAAGTAGAAATTTCGGGCTGTGCCCGCCGATGTGGGGAAAGGACCTGCCCTTCCCTCAGCCGTTCTCAAACTTTGTGAGGATATGCCTCCCCCTCTTCCCCCCAAAGTGGGGCACAACCTC
>JBPCIP010000070.1:0-10435 GCA_051006195.1 Pyrinomonadaceae bacterium | reverse complement strand
CAAAAGTGAGGCATAGCCTCTTTCTTTGGGGGCAGACTTAACGGAAAGGCAGAGCCTTTCCGCACATCGGGCGGCACAGCCGCAAGATTTAATATTCCGCGTAAGGTGAGTTACTTAGTTCGGGGATGACCATCGAAGAAATACTGGCCGATTATGAAGACCTCGAACGCGAGGATGTTTTGGCGGCTCTCTCCTTCGCCGCGCGCCTCAGCCAAGTCAAGCGTCTCGAACCGCTGCCGGCATGAAATTCCTCGTTGACGCACGGCTCCCGCGTCGGCTGGTCTCCCAATTGCGGGAGTCTGGGCATGAAGCGATTCACACGCTTGATTTGCCGCTGGGTAATCGAACGCCGGATTCACTGATCAACGAACTGTCATTTCTGGAAGGATATGTTGTCGTCACCAAAGATGCCGATTTCGTCAACTCTTTTCTCTTGCACCGAAGACCCTCCAAATTGTTTCCGGTGAAAGTAGGCTTGTCTCACCAAGTAAACTCCGACTAAACTTCTCCCGTGAACTTTGAATGGGATGAAGATAAAAACCAAGAAAATATCCGCAAACATGGCTTTGACTTCGCCGATGCTTGGGAAATCTTTGAAGCTCCCATGCGGACGGCTCTTGATTCGAGAGAAGATTATGGCGAAAGTCGTTGGAATGGAATTGGTCTTCTTGGAAACCGGATTGTGGTCGTGGTTTTCACCGAATGCGGCGAAGATACAATCCGCATTATCTCTCTGCGAAAGGCGCTGAAACATGAGCGAAAGAAATTTGAAGAAGCCCTCAGAGACGGATTGGGCACGCATTGACAGCATGACGGATGAAGAAATTGACACTTCGGATATTCCACCACTGGACGCTGAGTTTTTTGCTACGGCGCAATGGCGGATGCCAAAGAGAAAAACCGCCGTCACCTTAAGTGTTGACGATGATGTGCTGAAATGGTTTGAAGCACAGGGGGCAGAGTTCCAACAGCGGATCAATGCGGCATTACGAATCTATGCAGAGGCGCATCAAGAATAGAATCTCTACAAATAAACACCCGCATTGAAACGCTCCAGCCACTCATGCCGTAGATCAATGAAGAACTCAAAACTATTGCAGCCGATCAAGTCATCAAAATCGAGTCTGAACCCGACTAACCGCAACACAACAACGCGCTGCACCCGACCGCCTACGGCTTCGGCTTTCGGTCGTGATGAGTGACCGCCTTTTTTTTCCTCACTAACTGCTGCAATATTATGCGTTCCATAACGTAGTTCTACTGCGCCATGCAGTCTAACGCGCCAATAGAGAGTGTTATACTGCGCCTCGCAGTATAACAAGTAGTTAGACGATTTCGCGCACTCTTCAAATATGACCAAGTCACTCATCGACATCTACACAGACGAGCTCCGGTTCCTTATCGCGCTCAAGCAATCAGTAGGCATCTTGAACAACCGGATTCACGACAAATTATCCTTGATTGCAATCGAGAAGTTGCGTGAATTTCACCCGGAGATAACCTTTAAATACGGTGGTGCAGGCGCAGGTGGTATCGACATTTTAGGCTTTGCGGCAGACAGTACCAAGAAGCTTATTGCGGAGGTTAAGACAACTCACACGTCCGAGACTGTTGGGTTACGCGGACCTCAGAAGCGCGCAATCGAGCGCGATTTGCAGCGACTTACTGATGAGCCAGGTGACTTCAAGCGCTACCTCATTGTCATCTCAGAGCAGACCAAGAGTGCGGTAGAGAAGCAGATTAGACCTAGCGAGCGCTTCCCACATGTCACAGTAATTGATGCCATCGGCCTAATTAAGTTAGTCCCACTGGAAGCAATTGTGGATGACGAGTGACATCAACCGAATCGCCTAACAACTTGTTGCAAGTGACCCGCGGTAGCACGTCTCGCACCTTGAAAGATACGAATCCATGGTTGTGTGCCGCCGCGCGGCCACCTGAACTCTAGCATCAATAACCTCTTACCACTATTCCCGCCGCGCCCCCTCATTTATTCGTTAGTCGTACACCCGTGTACCGTAACGTTCCGCTTCGCATGGTGATTTTCCGGCCTATTTATCCATATTTTCGAAAATAAAGACGAATGCGGCGCGGCATGATGGTTGCACTTCTCTGTTCAAGTGAGACCCCTAATTCAAACTTCCTTCCCCTCGTCAGCAACTTAATATCTGGAGGAGATTTCAACATGAGTAAACGTTTGCTCTGCATTGCGGGCAGCATCGCCTTGAGCCTTGCTTCCGCCAGTTTTGTCGCGGCGCAAGATCGCACCGCGACCACCGTCACCACCCAAACCACCAAGACCGTCCAAAACGCGGACGGCTCTTACACTGTGATTCAGTACCCGGCTGATAAAGAAGTCATCGTTGACCTGACGCCGGGGACGTTGATTCCCGGCGCGAAGGGCTTGGCGAAAGTCATCCGCAAGGGCGACGCGACGACCGTCAATTTAGATTTGTCGGGCATCACCGGCGATGTGAACAACTATAACGTCTACGCCGTTGACCCGGCGGGCAAGTTTACCTTGCTCGGCCCGGTGACCGTTGCCGACGGCACGGCGACCCAATCGTTCACCACGCCGTTGGATAAGTTCATGCTCGTGCTGTCGCCCGACGCCAACTTGACGACGATGGCGGAGAACACGCCCGTCCTGTTCCGCAGCAGCGTGCCGCAAGGCTTCGCGGTGCTGCCGATGGGTAGCCGCGGCGAGCGCGACGGAGCCGCTGTCGGCGAGCGCGTGGCCGCAGCCTCGACTTCGGGTGCGACTCCGGCCTACTCCGCCCCGTTGCTCGGCATCCCGAACTTCCGCCAAGGCACGGACACGGAGATAAAGATCAAGTTCGCGGGCGAACTGACGGGCACGCGCGCCAACGTCTCCATCGAACCGCGCAAGGACGGCGCGACGACGATCCGCATGCGCTTCCACGAATTGAAGGATGCGCCCGGCGGCAAACGCTACGTGCTCTGGGCCATTAGCGCCGACAATAAGTTTCACCGCCTCGGCCAGGTCGTGAACACCGGACAGCGCAACGAAGCTGAGATCAGAACGGAGACGGGGCTGCCCGACTTCGGCCTCTTCATCACGACCGAAGATATCAACGACGCGCCGCCGAGCGGCACTGTCGTCGGCACGATCACGCGCGGTCAGTAACCACTCTCTACGTTTCGGCTTGTGCCCGATGGCACCTCGCTACGAGCCACAATGCAAGCTTCCAAAAGGCCGCCCTTCTATTGAGGGCGGCTATTTTTTTGAATGTGGATTTCGGAATGCGGAATGCAGATTAAAGAGGAAAGTTGTTGTTTTCATAATCGGCACTCCGAAATCCACAATTCCGCAAAAAAGATTGACCCTCCGACCTTCTGCTGTGTATATTTTTAATTGGCCGCAACCGGACGACGGGCGGTCAGCAGTTTCCCCGCACAGTCGCCACCCGGAACCGGCACACCTCGTCAGGTCACACAGTTTTACTCAGACCTAAACTTAGCTCTCACCCAATTCGTAACCTAATTTACGGCACACTGAATCGCGTCGTGCGCCGCTCCTGGTTAACCCGTTCGCCTTAAAGTTATGCCGAAACGCCGCTTCCCCCAATTTTCTCGCTGGCTGTTGTTTCTCCTGCTGTGCGCGTCCGCCTCAGGACAGGAAGTCGCACGCCGCGCGCATGTGGAGACGCTGCCCGAACTCGTCCGGCGCGTCAAACCTTCGGTCGTCGCCATTGTCACTTACGACGCGAAGGGCGAATCGCTTTTGAGCGGCAGCGGCTTCTTTATCCGCCCCGGACAAGTTCTGACCAATTTGCATGTCATCGAAGGCGCGCGGCGCGTCGAAGTGAAGACGCTCGACGGCAAAGGCCGAATCTACGCCGCCCAGGGGACGCTCGATGTGGATGAAGAGGGCGACCTCGCCCTCTTGAGCGTGGACATCCCGCACGAACGCACGCGTGCGATTGAATTGACGAACAATGTGCCGGAGGAGGGCGAACAGGTTTTCGTGATCGGCAATCCGCTGCGGCTCGAAGGCTCCGTCTCCGATGGCATCGTCTCCGCCGTGCGCGAAGTGCCGAATCTCGGCAAGATCATCCAGACCACCGCGCCCATTTCGCACGGCAACAGCGGCAGCCCCGTCTTCAACATGCGCGGGCAGGTCGTCGGCGTCGTCACCGTCAAAGTGACGAACGGGCAGAACATCAATCTCGCGCTCGCCTCCGCGCGCCTCGCTCTGTTGAAGCCCGAAAAACTTTCGACCTTCGCCGAACTCGCCGCGCGCCACAGAAATTCGCCGAACGGCGAAACTTCCGCCGAATGGTGGTACAAGAATGGTTTGAATTCGTTGTGGCTCGGAAATTACGACGGCGCGTTAGGGTCGTTCGAGCAAGTGGTCAACAAAAGCCCGGAGCGCGTCGATGCGTGGATACAGGTCGGCTATTGCAAAGTCAAACAGGGCAAGATGAGCGAGGCGATCAAAGCCTACAAGCAAGCCCTGCGCCTGCGCCCCAACTCCTTCGAGGCTTACAACAAACTCGGCGACGCCTACTACTACGCCGCGAACTTCGACGAGGCCATCGCCGCCTACCAGCAGGCCGCGCGCCTGCGCCCCGACATGGGCGAGGCACATTACAACCTCGGCATGACCTATCTCGAAATCGGCGACCGCCGTGCCGCCCTCACAGAGAGTCGGCTGCTTGAATCGCTCGACGCCGAACTCTACCAAAAACTGCTCGTCGAAATTCAACGCTGATGCGGTAAAAATGAAGCAGACTCAGCACGGCGAACAGGGCGGCGAGCAAGATACCTGCTGCGCTTCTCATATCTCCTCCAGTACCGGTCGCCAGTTGCGACTGGTAAAAAACCCAAAGGTGAAATTGCGCCCGCCGCGCGTTCGCAGAAAAGAGTTGCTTGATTTTACGAGCGTTTGACGACTTCGTTGAGATAGGCGTTTAACTCGCCCGCGAAAGTTTGCGGAGAGATAAATCCGATGTAGTTGTCCGGTCTCAACAGCACATAGAAAGGTTGGTTCGTCTTGAAGACTTCGGCCACCTGCTGAGACAGTGGAATCGTGTGGCAATCAACGAGATGAGCGCCAGCATCCTCTATCTCGCCTCTCGTCGCCGCGTCGCCGCCCGGTTTATCCGAGAAAGCGAGGAGATGGAATCCGGGCCGCTGCAACTTGTCATAGATGCTCTTGCCGTCAACTAAAAAGTACGGCATGCGGTCTCCGGCTTTGACGGCAAAATCTTCGTCGCGCGTGTGCCGGCTCAAAGAGCAGTCGCGGTAATTGATGCCGATTTGGGAGATCAAAGGGAAGATTCTTTTCTTGACGACATCGAAACCGAGCAGGTATTTCGCCAGCGAGGGGAAGACGGTGGTGCGGATAAAACTCAACGGCCACTCCGAGCCTGCGACGAGTTCGAACATTCTGTCGGTGGTCTGCAAAAGCCTTTTGGCGTTTTCGAGCCGTTCTTCGTTATAAGTATCCAGCAGCCGTGCGCCCGCGTCGCCCTTGAGGACCAGGCTTAACTTCCAGGCCAGATTGTAAGCGTCCTGGATGCCCGTGTTCATGCCCTGCGCGCCCGCCGGACTGTGAATGTGCGCCGCGTCTCCGGCGAGGAAACACCTGCCGGCGGAAAACTGATCCACGCGGCGGGTGTGAACTTTGTAGACCGAAAACCAATTGACATTGGAAATGTCGAGCGCGAGTTCCGCTTCCTCTTTCACGCGCTCTTCTATTTCTTCATACAAAATCTCGCCCGCGTCTTTGGCAAAATCTTCAGGAAAAATGCCGACGATGCGGTAACGCTTCTCGCCTTGCATCGGAAAAAAGAGGACGAACGAATCGCGCGTCAGACACACATGCAGCACATCATGGCTCAAGTCCCAATCAATCTGCACATCGGCCACATAGAACATGCGCTCAAAGGTGTCGCCTGCAAATGAAAGCCCCAGAGCGTGTCTGACCGGACTGTTAGCTCCATCGCAGCCGACGAGGTATTTTGCTTCGATGAGTTGAGACGCGCCTCTGGCGGCGATCTTGACCTGCGCCCTGACGCCTGATTCGTCCTGCGAAAAACTTTCGAGTTCCGTGCGCCAGCGAACCTGTGTGCCGTGACTCTGTAGATATTCGTAGAGCAGTTGTTCGTTTTTGCTTTGCTCCAAAACGAGCATGTAAGGATAAGAGCTTAACCCGTGTCCGATGTTTGAGAAATCAACTTCGCCGCGAATTTTGCCGCCTTCGAGAAAGCGCACCCGTCCGGCAATCGCGCCGCGTGCTATCGCCTTTTGCGCCAGACCGAGTTGTTCGTAAATCTCCAGCGTCCGGGCATGAACGCCGAGCGCTTTGGAAAAAGGCGTCACGCCTTCGTTCTTCTCGATGATGACAAAATCAACTCCGCACCGGATGAGCTGGCACGCTAGAGAGAGTCCCGTCGGACCTGCTCCGACGATGATGACCTCCGAATTGCTTGTTGTCTCCATGAGTCCACTCCCGCTATAGCGTTGCCTTGAGAGCTAAACGTTTGGGAGTTGAATATTACGATTATTCAGATGGTTTGCGAAGGGCGAGTTTAGCTATCTATGGCAACGCTGGAGCGGGACATTTCCGTATGAACGGATGAAGTCGAGCTAAGAAACTTCAGGCGCGGCGTTCGAGGATGAGGCGCGCGATGGAGCGGAGTAATCGAGTGGGTCTTTCGATTCGCGCGAGCGCGTCGAGGGCTTGTTCATAGACAGCGCGAGCGCGTTCGCGGGTCGCATCGAGGCCGTGGAGCGACGGATAGGTGGCCTTGTGCGCCCGCGCATCTTTGCCGGGCGTCTTGCCGAGCGTCGCGGCGTCAGCCGTCACATCCAGAAGATCATCGGTGATCTGAAACAGGAGGCCCAGTTGGACGGCGTAGTCGGTGGCGGCTGCGAGTTCGCCTTCGCCCGCTTGCGCGATCAATGCACCGGAGCGCGCCGCCGCCACGATGAGCGCGCCCGTCTTGTGCGCGTGGATAGAATCGAGTTCGGCGGCGGTGACACCGGCGCGCGATTCCGCCGCGAGATCATAAGACTGGCCGGCGACCATCCCGGCGGGCGTCCCCGCGGCGCGTGCCAGTTCGGCGACGAGACGGACGCGCACGCGCGCATCGAGTTGTTCGTCTTCGGCGATCACTTGAAAGGCGAGCGCCTGCAACGCATCGCCCGCGAGGATGGCCGTCGCTTCACCGAATTTGATGTGGCAGGTGGGACGACCGCGCCTGAGATCGTCATCGTCCATCGCGGGCAAATCGTCGTGAATGAGCGAGTAGGTATGCAGGAGTTCAAAAGCGCAGGCCGTGCGGGAGAGGCGTGCGGCGTCTGCGCCGAAGGCCGCGCCCGTCGCCAAAACGAGCGCGGGGCGCAGGCGTTTGCCGCCCGCGAACAAACTCCAACGCATCGCCGCATGCACCGCCATCGGCGCGACCGCTTCGGCAGGCACTATCGACTCAAGACATGAATCGACGAGCGCCCGCATGTGCGCGAGAAACTCAGCGGCCTCAGCGCCGCTCACCGTTTCGCTCACAGCCGCGATGTCAGAAGACGCTCTCATCATCCTCCGCTTCCAGCGCGCCGCCCGTCATACGTGTCAACTCTTCATCTTCAAGCGCGCCGAGCACGCTACGTCCTTCGCCGTCGCGCTGCAAGAGCACCTCGATGCGCCGCTCCGCTTCCGACAAACGCTCCTGACACTCGCGCGACAGGCGCACGCCCCGCTCGAACAACTCAAGGCTCTGCTCCAGTGGCAACTCCCCGCGCTCCAACTCGCGCACGATCTTCTCTAAGGCCGCAAGCGACGATTCAAAATTCTGGCTCCGCGCTTCTGCTTTTTTCATCCTCACTCGGTTCCTGCTACCTGCCCATCATCGGAAAAGTTTTCGCCACCCGGGCGGCCACCCGCGCCGCCAGTTCATCGCTCTTCAACGCGGTCACTTTCCACGGCGATTGAGCTTCGCCGTCCGTTTTCTTAAATTGAAACTCAACCGGGCTTTCGTTGATTGTGTAAGTCAAACCCGCCGTCGCATCGTTCGCGTCAACTTCTGTCAGGTTCTCGTTTAAGCGCGATAGCGCGAACGCTCTGACGAAGAACGGATAATCACGCGCGCCGCGCTGTTCGGCAATCGCCTTCGTCTCGGCCATCACTACATCGCGCACCTCATCGCGCACGCCCGGCAGCCACACCTGCGCGTTCTGCGCGATCTGCCTGCGCACCGCCGCAGGGATGTTCAATCCGGCGTCGCTCCCGTTCACGCGCTCGATCACCTGCGGCACGATGCCGCGGCTCACTTCCTCCACATCAACAAGTTGCTCGAACGTTTCCCGATCATCACGCTCTGCCGCGTCCACCGCGAGCGCGAGCGTGTACGAAGGGCTGCGCTTGAAACTCTGCCAACGCAGATAACCGCCCACCACGAGCGCGAGCGCAATGATCGCCAACCCGAGGCCGAACAGAGACGCTAAGCGTCGCCGGCGTCCCTCGACGCGCCGTCCGCGAAATTTCGCGCGCCATTGTTTGACCGCCGCACCTCTGTCTTCCGGCGGCTTCTCTTCGATGTTGACGACGATGCGGCTGCGGCGCTTTTCACTCTTTCGCGCCCGTTCTCCCGGCACTGTGGACATCAGTTTGCGTCCTCCACTTCTTCCACGCGACAACGAAGCGCGCCCTCCGCGAGCCGCACGCGCAATTGCTCGCCCGCGCGCACCCGCCGCGACGAACGCACCACCCGCCCGCGCGCGTCCTGCGCCAGTGCGTAACCGCGCCCCAACACGCTCAAAGGCGACAACGCATCGAGCGACGCGACCGCGATTTCCAGACGCGACCGCGCTTCATCCAGACGCGCTGTGAAGTTCGCATCCAATCCGGCGCGCGTCAATGCCAGACGCACGCGCCCTTCGCCCGCTCGCGCCGCCGCCCGCGCGGGCGACAAACCGCGCGCCACGGATTCAAATTTCCTGCGCGCTCGCTCATGCTCCCGCTGCATCGTACTTTCCAGCCGCCGCGCCAGTTCATCCGTCGCCCGCCGCGCCGCGCGCACCCCTTCGCGCACCTCGTCGAAGCCTTCGGACATCGCCGCCGCTCGCACGCGCTCGCGTTCGATGAGCACACGGTATTCAACCGCGCGCACGAGGTCGCGCGTCAAGGTCGAGACGACGGCCATCATTTCATCTTCGCGCGCCGCCACGATCTCGGCAGCCGCTGAAGGCGTCGCCGCGCGCACGTCCGCCGCGAAATCCGCGATGGTGAAATCCGTCTCGTGCCCAACCGCCGAGATCACCGGAATCCGGGACGCGCGAATCGCCCGCGCCACCTCCTCCTCATTGAACGCCCATAAATCTTCGCTCGAACCGCCCCCGCGCCCGACGATGATCGCATCGACAAAATCCCGCACGCGCCCCTCGCGTTGCGCCGCGCGATGATGCTCGTTCAAGAGCCGGATGGCGCGGGCGATCTCCGCGCCCGCCCCTGCGCCCTGCACCCGCGTCGGCGCGACGAGGATGTTGACGGTGCGCGTGCGCCGCGTGATAACGTGCAGGATGTCGCGGATGGCCGCGCCCGTCGGCGAAGTCACCACGCCGACGCGGCGGGGCAAGAGCGGCAACGGGCGTTTCAACGCTTCCGCAAACAATCCTTCCGCCGCCAGACGGTCGCGCATCTGCTCAAACGCCACGCGAAGCGCGCCCGCCCCAATCGGGTCAAGCCCTTCGACGAGCAACTCATACTCGCCGCGCGGCTCGTAGACGGTGATGCGCCCGCGCGCACGCACCTGCAAGCCGTCCGAAGGGCGAAAGCGGATGCGTCCGTTCACGCCGCGAAAACACTTCGCGTGTAGTTGCGCCGTCTCGTCCTTGATCGTGAAATACCAGTGGCCGGAGTTGGCCGCTTTGAAGTTTGTGATCTCGCCTTCCACCCAGACGGAGGCGAAACGGTTCTCCAACGCTCCGCGCACCTGCGAGGTTAATTCCGACACGGTCAGCGGACGCCGCTCCGTCTCGTCGAACAGGGATAACAGGAGAGGGCTTTTCATCAGTGCGGATGGTAACACCCGTCCGCGCTCGATTCCAAAATGGGCGAATTAATTTGCAGGCGAAGCCACGCCCGCCGCCGCCGCGCCGAGCCGCACCACCGCGCCTTCGCGCGCGACGCGAACCCGAATTCGCGCGCGGGCGGAGTTCGCGCCCGGCGAGAGATAGCTGACACTATAAGAGGTGCGCAGTTGCGCCACGACATCGTTGTAGGCGCGTTGCAGTTCGTCGAAGCGTTTGACGGGGTAGTAGACGCCGCCGGAGACCGTAGCGAGTTTGCGCCCATCTTCATCGGCGCGCGAGGTGAGCGTTAAAAAGCGCGTGCGCGTCGGGTCAACGGTTGAGGCGGGCGCGGCGGTGGCGCTGTTGGCGGGGAGCAGGCCCGAAGGGATGTAGATCGGGT
>JBPCIP010000069.1:0-78014 GCA_051006195.1 Pyrinomonadaceae bacterium | reverse complement strand
TAATTCCGTGGTTCGTGTTTTTCCGGCTGTCTCAGTTTCGTGTTTTTCGATTTAAGCGATGAATGGGGTGCGCGGCTGATGCCGCGCCTCCCCTTTCGAGTTATCGGTTTATTTTTTTGCCGTCTTGCGGTTCAAGCCGCCGGATTATTGTCCCGGCGGAAGCGGAAGTTGGAAGGGCGCGGACGAGGGCGAGGCGGAGTCGTCCTCTTCGGCATTGCGTGCCAGCACGTCTTCGTAGATTTTGACTTTACCGTCGCGGTCGAGCCGCGCACGGTGGGAACTGACGTAGTCCTCGAAGACGCTGCTGCGGCGTGAGTTGAGCAGAGTTTGAGTGAGTTGCTCGCGCTGCTTGGCGAATTCCGCGAGGTCTGCGTCAGTGCGCTTCGTGGCGGCGACGACCACCCATGTGTCGCCGATCTTGACGGGCGTTTTACTGCCTTCGCCTTCTTTTAAGTTGTAGATCGCGTCGTCCGCCGCCGCGCTCGTCCCGGCGTCGCCGAGCGGCGTGCCGAGTTTGTAAGCGTCGGCGGTCTTGGCTTCGAGTCCGAGTTTTTCGGCGGCGGCTTTGAGATCAGACGCGCTCGCGCCGTTGTTGGCGAGGTCGCGCGCTGCCCCTTCGACGCGCGCCAGCGCGTTCTGTTGTTTGACGCGCTTGACGACTTCGTCTCGCACTTCCGCGAAATCGGGGATGCGCGGGTCGCGCTTTTCAACCAGCAGCGGGACGGCGAAGCCGTTCTTGATGCTCACGCGGTCGCTCACGTCGCCGGCGTTTTCGAGCGGCTTGATCGCTTCTTCAAATTGCGGCGAACTGCCGATGTCCGGCACGTCGTCGCCCGGTTTGACGAACGGCGTCTCTTTGACCATCTCGCCCGCGCTCATGTTCGCTTCGGCGGCGAGTTCCTGCGCCACCTTTTGCAGGTCTTTCGTCTCCTTCACGCGCGCGACGGCGCGGGCGGCCAGATCGGCGGCGGATTTATAAGCGCGCGTGTTGCGTTGCGAGACGAGCAGTTCGCGCTTGGCTTCCTCGAAAGTTTTCGGGACAGCTTCGCCGCGCCGGAAGATGTAGTAAGCCTTGTTGCTGGAGATCGGGTCGGAGACTTGCCCCGGCGTCATGTCGATTGTCTGTTGCAGGATGTCTTTCGGGTTGTTCGTATTCTTGCGCACGGGCGCGGCCAGGAACCCGCCCTTCGTCGCCGTCGCCGGGTCTTCGGAATTGCCTTTCGCCGCCTCGGCAAACTTCTCTTCCGCCACGTTGTTCGCCGACTCGCCGCGCAACTGCTGGACGAGTTGGTTGGCTTTCGCCAACACCTGCGCATCCAGGTCTTCGCGCGCAACTTTCAAGACGATCTGCTGCACTCGCACCCCGGCCTGTTTGTTCTCCGGTTTCAATTGGTCATAGGCGGCGCGCAAGTCCGCGTCGGGGATGCTCAGTTTCTCGCCGACCTTCGTCTGGTCGATGAAGAGATAGCGAATCTTTTTTTGCGCTTCGAGGTATTGGAAGTCGTTCTTTTTCTCGTCGTAATATTTTTGCAACTCTTCCTCGGAAGGCTGGATGCTCGCGGCGAGTTTGTCGGCCACGACGGGCACATAAGTGAGATTGAACGAAGTGTTCTTGCGTTTGAAATCGTCGCGCACCTCTTCTTCCGAGACGCTGACGCCAGCCGTGACGAAGGCGCGCAGTTTATCCGCCGCAAGGGACTCGCGCAGTTCCTCCTCGAAGCGCTCGGTGCTGCCGTAGAGCCGCCCGATTCGCTTCTTATACTCATCCACGCCGATGAACTTGCCCCCGGCATCCTTAAACTGCTCGTGGACAGACTTGTTCACCTCCGCGTCCGACACGCCGAGGCCGATCCGCTCGGCCTCCTGCGCAATGATCTTGTTGCGGACGAGACCGTCGAGCATGGTCTTGTCGGTGAGTCCGAGTTGCGCGAGGCTGAACTGACCGCCGAAACGGTTCTGGAACGACTGTTTCTGCCGGTAGAGATCGGCAACCGTGATCTCGTCGCCGTTCACCTTCGCCAGCACCTCCGTGCTCGTCGCCGCGTTAGCGTTCAACTGATTGCCGCTCGGCGCGTAAAACATAACCAGACTGATGCCCATCAGGACAGCAAAACTAATGATCAACCAATTGCGTGTCCGCTCCATGCGGCTAAACTGTTTCAGCATCTTCGATCCTTCCCGAAATCAACAGCGATTTTTAGTGTGTGAATAGTAGAGAGCGGGACTTTCAGAGTTGTCCTTCTGAAATCTCAAGAGAGCTTCGCGAAAGTTAACCGTCACAGCCAACTTTCACCTCATCCTCTGAATCGCCGATTGTAGCGGAGACGGACGCGCGCCCGCAACCTGCAAGGCAGAAATTCAGTGGTTAGAGGTTAGGTTGAGACAAATCTTTTCCGACCTCTAATCTCTAACCTCTGACCTCTTGCACAGAGAGTTGCGGTGCTATATGTTTACGGCCTATGGAATATTCAATCTGGGCGTGGGTGGGGTTCGCCGTCTTCATTCTCTTTATGTTGGCTTTGGACTTGGGCGTGCTCAATCGCAAGGCCCACGCCGTTACTTACCGCGAAGCAACCATCTGGAGCATCGTCTGGGTGACGCTGGCACTGACTTTCGCCGCCGGCGTCTTCTGGAAACTGGGGTCGCTGACCGGCAAAGAGTTTCTGGCGGGTTACTTGATCGAACTGTCCCTGTCGGTCGATAACCTCTTTGTCTTCCTGCTCATCTTTTCCTACTTCAAAGTTCCGGCGAAATACCAGCACCGTGTGTTGTTCTGGGGCGTGCTGGGCGCGCTCGTCATGCGTATCACGATGATCGGCATCGGCGCGGCGCTGATCGAACGCTTCCACTGGATCATCTATATTTTCGGCGCGTTTCTGATCTACACGGGCGTCAAGATGATGCGGCAGGAAGAGACGGACGTGAAACCGGAAGATAACCCGGTCGTCAAACTCGTGACGCGGTTTATTCCGATCACCCGCCATTACGAAGGGGAAAATTTCTTCACCACGGTCAACGGCAAGCGCACGGGCACGCTGTTGCTGCTCGTATTGGTCATTGTGGAGGTGACAGACCTCGTCTTCGCCGTCGATTCGATTCCCGCCATCTTCGGCATCACCACCAACACCTTCATCGTCTACACCTCGAACGTCTTCGCCATCCTCGGCCTGCGCTCGCTCTACTTCCTGCTGGCGGGCGTGGTCGAAAAGTTCCATTACCTGAAACTCGGGCTGGCTATCGTCCTGACTTTCGTCGGCGTGAAGATGCTCGGCGAAGGATTCGTCCATGCCTACATCGACAAAGAAACGATTATCGGCATCTCGCTGGGAGTGGTCGCGGCGGTCTTGCTCGGTTCTGTGGCGGCCTCGCTCATCTGGCCGAAGGAGGCCGAGACGAACATCGAAGTGCAACTGCCGCCCGGTTTCAACTCCCCCTTCGACGACGATCAGGGACGACTCGGAGCCGACGAACCGCAGGCGTGAAAGTCTCCGGTGAAATCCGAATAAGGCAGACCACAATCGCTAATTCCCCGCCTCGCGGCAACCCGCGCGAAATCATGCTTGAACGTGCGTGCGGGCATGTGTTAAGTTGCTTGAGAGGCCGTATTTCAGATTACGGCATGTCTCGCTAAGCCCCGCTCATTAAGACTTGCGTCGCTTTAGTCCCGCAAAAATCTGCTATCGCATTCAACTTAAAGAACTATCTCCCTCATCGGCTTTGCCGTTCGATTCCCGGTTGCTATGACTACGAAATCCAGTCGCTTCGATCTCGAATGGTGGGTCATTTCGAAGCGCATGATTTATACCCTCGTCGCCGCGCTCGTCTTGAGCCTCACGGCGGGCGGCCTCGGCATTTACGCATGGCTCTACGGCAATCCGTTCAAGGGCGGCGACGCGGCGCTGCATGCGCCCGCCGGAGCGCGCTTCATCTCCTTCGACGGCGACGTGCGGGTGGTGCGCGCACAGACGCGCGAAAATTTGCTCGCGCGTAGCGACACGCAACTCTATCCCGGCGACATCGTCCAAACCCAAGCCGACGGGCGCGCCCGCATCCAACTCGCCGACGGCTCGAACTTGCTCGTGCGCCCGAACAGCGTCGTCACCATTCGCGACAACACGGCGGGCACGGAGGGCGGCCAGCGCACGAACGTCCGCGTGGCCGTCGCGCGCGGACAGATCAACGTCCGCACCGAACAGCAGCCGGAAGGCGGCACCAACGTCATCGAAACGCCGTTGACGAAAAACACCCTCGCCGGACAGACCGGCGCGAGTTTCGACGTGCGCGAGGACAACACCGAAGGCATCCGCGTCAGCAACGGCCAACTTGAAACCGTCACGCGCGGCGGCGTCAAAACCACCGTGCAGGGCAATGAGTACGTCGCGCTCAATCAACAGGGCACGATCAAGAGCCGGGAGAGTTTACTGGCGATGCCCTTGCTGCTCTCGCCGCGCGATGTGGAGAGAATTCCCGGCAACGCGAAGGGCGCGACGAACGTGACGCTGCGCTGGGTGCGCTCCCCTTCGGGCGCGCCGCGTCACTACCGCGTCGAAGTCGGCACCTCGCCCTTCTTCGTCGCCGCCGGAAAAGTGACCGAGCGCGATCAACTTGAAGCCACGGAATTTAGCGTCAGCGATTTACGTCCGGGCATCTACTTCTGGCGCGTGCGCGCCGTCGCCGCCTCCAGCCAAATCAGCGAATGGACAGAGCCGCAAAAATTCACTATCGCCAGCGCGGGCGCGCAGAATTCGGGTGAACGCATCACGCTCTCGAACGTTTCTTTTGAATTTATCGCCGGGAACATTTATGTGGCGCGCGGGAGCACACAGGCGGGCAACACCGTCCACATCAACGGGCGACAGGCTTTAGCCGCCGCCGACGGCTCGTTCCAAATCCAAATCCCCCTTCGCAAAGGTGAACGCGAAATCGAAGTTGAGGTCGAAGATGCGCAAGGCAATCGCAGCCGCACCCGCCTGGCCTTCTCGCCGGACGCGGGACAACGATAAAAGGGATGAGGGATGAGGGATGAGTCAAAACAAAAGACTTGTCTGCAACCCATCACTCATCACTCATCACTCATCACTCATCCCTTACTTTATGAATGTCATCCTGTTAACAATCGAGCACGAGCAGCCGGAGCATGCGCTGGTGGAGGCGTTGCGTGAGGCGGGAGTGTGCCCGACCAGATTGGCGACGGTCGGGTCGTCATTCGCCGACGATAACGGGGTTGAAGCATCGCCGCTGGCAGTGATTTGTGAGATCGCGGAAAGCGCGGCTATCGCGGAAATTCATGCGACTCTCACAGAGGCCGCTGCCGCGTGGCCTGAAACCCCGGTCGTCGCCTGCCGTCGCAGCGAAGCGTGGTCTGAGGACTCGCGCCGGCTCGACACGCCCGCACTCCTGCGCCTCGGCTTTCACGCCGTCGCTGACGACCCGGCGCAACTGCCCGCGCTTCTGCGCGAACTCGAGGAGGGCGGCAACAATCTGCCGGAGGCGTCGACGCTCTCGGAAGATTTGCCCGGCGCGACGCCCGCCAGCATGTTGCTGCCCGACAACTTGACCGTGGCGCGTCTGCGCGCGGCCTTCGAGGCGGTCGCCTCGCTCCATTTCGTGAGCGATCAAAAAAGCGCGGCTCAGATCGCGCTCGCCGGACTCGCCCCGATCATCAGCGCAGACCGTTGGACGCTCTATCTTGCGACGCTCGAACGCGGCCAGCGCGAAGCCCGTTTTGAACCGCTCGCCGTGCGTGGATTGACACAGAGCGAACGCGCCCTGCCTGAGGGCGACTGGCGACGCGCCCTGCACAGCGATTCTTTAATGCTTCTGACCGACACGGAGTCGCAGGCGGCACGCGCGGCCTTTGCGACGAACGAACCACTGAGAAAGACCGAAGGCGAGCGGCGCATAGTGGCCGTGCCGCTCGTCAACGGCGAACGCATCCTCGGAGTGCTCGAAGGGGTGCGCGAAGGCGCGTCGGCGCGAACCTTTGCAAGCAGCGAAGCCGCGCTGCTCTCCGCCCTTGCTCTCCCGCTTGCCGCCGCCCTCGCCAATTCCGTCCGCATCGCCGAAGCGGAGAAGCTTTCGCAGACGGACGATCTCACCAAACTCCACAACGCCCGTTTCCTGCGCCAGTACTTAATCGCCGAAGTCAAACGCGCCCGCCGCTACGGCTCCACCGTCGCCGCTCTCTTCTTCGACCTCGACGACTTCAAAGAAGTCAACGACCGGTATGGGCATCTCGTCGGCTCACACATCCTCATGGAGATGGCGACCGTGATCCTGACAGGCGTGCGCGATACCGATATCGTGGCGCGCTACGGCGGCGACGAGTTCGTCGTCATCCTTCCTGAAACCGCTTTGGAGCAGGCCGCCTACGTCGCCGAACGGATGCGGGAAAAGATCGAGGCCAACATTTTCACCGGGGGGCGCAATTTACGTCTCCGCCTCACGGCCAGTTTCGGCGTCGCCTCGTTCCCGCAGCACGCGCAATCGCCACAGCAGTTGATCGCCGATGCCGATGCCGCCATGTACGAAGCCAAAGCCGCAAGCAAAAACTGCGTCCGCCTCGCCTCCTAAGCCGGAAGCAAAAACTCCAGAATAATTTCGCAGGGGCAAAACTCGTTCCTCCCGCCTTCTTCCGCACGAGAGGCGCATCCGACGACACGTTCGTTACATCGATATGTCAAAGAGCTTGCGGCAGACGGCCACAGCCGACTAAAGGTGTGCGCCCGCCATCTCAGATTCCAATTTCCGCATTAAAATCTTCGAGATGAACCGGATGAACCTGTTGGCTTTAGTATTTGAGCTTTTTCGGTGTATCTTGATTAGTTCGTACTGCGTCGCGGGGCGCGAGCCTCGAAGCGGGCGGCGGGGAATTCAGATGGTTTGCGATTGTTATCGCTGTGAGCCACGAATCCCGCCAATCCGGCGCGCACAGGTCCACATTCTAGCGTACTAATTCATTCATGCTTGGACAGAAAAATTAATGGCCTTTAAATCTCTTTTCAGTCTATTCTCCAGCGATCTGGCGATAGACCTCGGAACCGCCAACACGCTCGTCTACGCCAAAGGGCGCGGCATCGTTGTTTCAGAGCCATCCATCGTCGCGATCAATAAATCCACCAATCAACCGCTTGCCGTCGGCAAGGAAGCCAAAGAGATGTTGGGGCGCACGCCCGGCAACATCGTCGCCATCCGCCCGATGAAAGACGGCGTCATCGCCAACTTTGAAGTGACCGAGAAGATGCTCCAGCATTTCATCCGCAAGGCGCACAACGGCAAGTCGTGGGTTAGCCCTCGCGTCGTCATCGGCATCCCATCGGAGATCACGCAGGTCGAACGCCGCGCCGTCGAAGACTCGGCCTATCGCGCCAAGGCTTCGGAAGTTTACCTCGTCGAGGAGGCGATGGCGGCGGCCATCGGCGCGGGGCTGCCCATCACCGAGCCGCATGGCAACATGATCGTGGACATCGGCGGCGGCACCACCGATATCGCCGTTACCTCGCTCTCCGGCATCGCCTACTCGCGCGCCGTGCGCGTCGCCGGCAACGAGATGGACGAGGCGATCACCAGTTTCATCAAACGCAAGTACAATCTGCTTATCGGCGAACGCACCGCCGAAGGCATCAAGATTCAACTCGGCTCGGCCTTCCCGCTCGACGAGCAACTGTCGATGGACGTGCGCGGGCGCAATCTCATCGAAGGCATCCCCAAGACCATCACGATCACGGACGATGAAGTGCGCGAAGCGCTCGCCGATTCCATCTCGACCATCGTCAATGCCGTGCGCGTCGCCCTTGAACGCACGCCGCCGGAGTTGTCCGCCGACATCGTCGAACGCGGCATTGTGCTTACGGGCGGCGGCGCGCTCTTAAAGAATCTCGACCGCCGCCTCTCCATCGAGACGGGGCTTCCGGTCTCGGTCGCCGAAGACCCGCTCTCGTCGGTCGTGCTCGGCGCGGGCAAAATGCTCTCTGACTTCAACCTCCTCAGGCGCGTGAAGTGGGACAATACCCTGACGAGCGGAACTTAACAGCAGAGATCAGAGGTTAGCGGTCAGAGATCAGTGAAAAGCGGAACTGGTTTCTACGAACCTCTACCCTCTAACCTTTAACCTCTTTTTCATGGCTGTGACGCGAACGCAGAAAGAGATCAGGCAGCGTGCGCCGCTGTGGCTCGTTGTGCTGCTCGGAGTGAATTTGGTGTTGATGTCCGTCACGGCGCGCGACGAATCCGGCCACAAGCGTCTGATTCAAGTCTGGGTGCAGGCCGCGGCGTCTCCGGTGCAGAACATTTTCTCCGGCGCGAGCGGCGCGGGAGTCGGGTTCTTCCAACACCTCGGTAACCTCAACCGCGCGGCCACGGAGAATGAAGCCCTCAGGCAGCGCGTCGCCGAAGTCGAAACCGAACTGCGCGAGGCACGCAAGGCACGCGACGAGAATGAGCGCTTACAAGGTCTGCTGCAACTCAAAGAGCAGGACGCCTACCAGACCGTCGCGGCGCGCGTCATCGCCCGCGACCCGTCCGCATGGTTCGATTCGGTGATGATCAATCGCGGCAGTTCTGCCGGCATCGAAAAAGATATGCCGGTCGTGACGCACGAAGGGATCGTCGGGCGCGTCATCGGCGTCAGTCCCGTCACGGCGCAGGTGCTTTTAGTTACAGACGAACGCTCGGCTGCCGGCGCTATCGTCGGTCAACTCGGCGCGTCGCAGGCGATGGGCTCCGTCAGAGGTTACGGCAAAAACGGCTTGCTCGACATGCGTTATGTGTCGGGGCTGGAAGTGGTGAAACAAAGCGACATCGTCGTGACGACGGGACAGGACGGCATTTATCCTCCGGGCCTAAGCGTCGGCGAAGTGGTGGAGATCAAACAAGGGTCGGCCACGTCTCCTCATGAAATCAAGGTCAAACCGAGTGCGCGCTTGAACTCGCTGGCAGAGGTCGCGGTGCTGCTCTACCATCCGCCGCCGCGCACCCCGTCCCCTAATGCGTTGCCGAAGACTGAAAAAGCGGTGACAGGTGACAGATGACGAAATCAAATTGTGCTTCTCCCTGTCACCTCTTATCTGTCACCTGTCACTTTTTTTATGAGACTGAAGATCGCCGTTTGTGTCGTTCTCGCCGTGTTGTTGCAGACGAATTTGCGTCTCGTCTGGCCGCCGCTGGTTTATCTTGATCTGCCGCTCGTCGTCGTCACCTATTTCGCCCTGCGGCGCGATGTGGTGCAGGCTCTCATCGTGGGATTCGTGGCCGGACTCGCCACGGATTTTTTCAGCAAAGGATTATTGGGCGCAAACGGTTTCAGCAAGACGCTCATCGCCTATCTGATCGTCGCGGTGGTGACGCGCGTGATGCTCGACAACCCGCTGGCGCGAATTCCCGTCTTAGCAGGGGCGGCGGCGCTCGATGCCGTCGTGATCGTGTTCCTCCATCGCATGCTCGGACAGCCCTCGCTCGTGCCCTTCGCCGAGACGACGGCCTACAAGACCATCGCGACCACCATTGCGGGCACGTTCATCTTTTACATGTTCGATATTTTTTTCAGCGACCGCGCGCGCCAGCGTCGCCATTTCGCCTTTCGCCGCCGCGCCGCGCGTCGCAGTCTGGTCAGACGTTAGAGCAGTGATTAGGTGACGAGTGACAAGTGACGAGTTAAAATCCCGGAGGGAAAGTCGCTCTGAGCATCTCTTAACCTTGTCGCTTGTCACTCGTCAATAACTTTATGAAATTTCAAGACGAATCGCAAAACCTGCGGGTGCGGCTGCGGATCATTCAGGTGATTGTCTTCGCGTTGCTGGCGGTATTGGGCGTCAGGCTCTATTTTTTGCAGGTCGTCAACGGCGCGTACTACGCCGCACGCGCGGAGAATCAGCGCGTGCGCCTGCTCCCGATCCCCGCCCAGCGCGGCACGATCTTCGACCGCCAGGGGCGCATCCTCGTCGATTCGCGCCCCATCTATAATGTCATCCTCTCGCGCGAGGAGATGAAGGGCAAAGACTACGGCGCGCTCGTCGCGCCGCTTTCCGCCACGCTCGATGTCGATCCCGAAATCCTGCGCTCCCGCTTCGACCAGATCAAATCGCAGCCCGCCTTCGAGTCGATCATCATCAAACAGAACGCGACGATGGCCGACATTCAATGGGTCGAAGCGCGGCAGGCCTTCGAGCATCCCGAACTTCGCGTCGAACAGCAGCCGCAGCGTCGTTACCCGGACAACGGCGTGCTGGCGCACGTGCTCGGCTACGTCGCCGAGATCAATCCGAAGCAGTTGGAGCGCGAAGAATACAAGGTGAAGAATCTGAAGCCGGGCGATGTCATCGGGCAGGAAGGTCTGGAGGCCACCTATGACGATTACCTGCGCGGGCGCGACGGCTATCGCAAAGTGGTCGTGGACAGTCGCGGTCGCATTCAGGATGAAATCGAGTTGGTGCCGCCGCAGCCCGGCCAGGACATCGTCACAACCATCGATCTCGATCTTCAGGAAGCCGCCGAGGAACAACTGCGCAATTCGCCCACCGGACGCGGCGTGATCATCTCCGTCAATCCGAACGACGGCGAAATTCTCGCGATGGCCTCTTACCCGACTTTCGATCCGAACCTCTTTTCGCAACGCATCACGACCAGAGAAGGGCGGCGCGAATATGCCGCGCTCATCAACGATTCGAAGCGCCCGCTCTACAATCGCGCCATTCGCGGACGCTATCCGCCGGGTTCGACGTGGAAGATTCCGATGGCGGCGGCTGGTTTGGAGCAGGGCGCGATCACGACCGAGCATTCAAACCTCGTCTGCGGCGGCGGCGTTCAGGTTGACAACAAGTTCAAACGCTGCATGGGTCATCACGGTTCGCCAGAAGTGCGCACGGCGATCAAATATTCCTGCGACGGCTATTTCTACCGCCTCGGGCTGAAGATGGAACTCGAAGGCATCATGAAGATGGTGGACGACTACGACCTGAACAAACGCACAGGCGTCGATCTGCCGCACGAACTCATCAGTTGGACGCCGTCGCGCGAATTCAAAAAACGCTTCAACCCGCGCGCCCCCGACTGGAAGGACATCGACACGGTCTACGCCTCGTTCGGTCAGGTTTATGATTTCGTGACGCCGCTCGCGATGCTGCGCACGGTGGCGGGGATCAGCGTGGGCGGCAAACTCTACATTCCACACCTACTGAAAGAAGTGAAAGAAATTCCGGCGATTGGCGATCCGAGCAGGGCCGACTATCGCCCGGCGCGTCCGGCGCGCACTTATCAACCGCTCGATCCGAAGCGTCCGAATCCCAAGCTCACCCCGATCTCTGAAGAGCATCATCAATTGGTGGTCGAAGGCATGTGGCAGGTGGTGAACGCGGGCGGCACGGGCGGCGCGGTGAAGATCGCCGAATTCGATGTCGCGGGCAAGACGGGCACGGCGCAGGTGGTCGGCCTCGGCAAAGACGTGGGCGAGAACAAAGACCACTCCTGGTTCGTCTCTTACGCTCCCGCTTACAAACCTGAGATTGCCAGCATCGCCCTCATCGAAAACGTCGGCTTCGGCGGCAAGTTCGCCGCCCCGGCCACAAAAGCCGTCTACGATGTCTATTATCGCAAGACCCGGCCCGCTGCTGCCAAAGCGCCGGAAACCGAAGTCGCTCAAAAACAGGGGTTAGAGGTTAGAGGTCAGAGGTCAGTTACTAACTGATTTCCTCTAACCTCTGACCTCTAACCTCTAACCTCTGCCTTATGGTTGCAATTTTAGAGAAAAGCCGTTTTCGGGATTTCGACTGGCTGCTGACGCTGCTGGCGACGGGCATTGTGTTCTTCGGGACATGGCAGATTCACAACGCGCAGCCGATGGAGAACTACTGGAAGAAGCAGTTGATCGGGCTGGCGATCTCGCTCGTCGCGCTCTTCGCCGTGGCCTTCACGGACTATCGCAAACTCGTCCACTTCGCGCCCGCCTTCTACATTTTCGGCCTCGTGCTGCTCGTCCTCGTCCTCATTCCCGGCATCGGGATGCGGGTCAACGGGCAGCAGTGCTGGATCAAAATGCCGGTCATCGGGCAGTTTCAGCCCTCGGAGTTCGTCAAGATTCCGACCGTGTTGATGCTGGCTTACTACTTCGGCAAACACCGGCAGGGTGTTTTGAGTTGGAGAGAGATCGTCATCGGCTGTCTGATTCTCGCGCTGCCCGTCGGGCTGATCCTGCTCGAGCCGGATGCGGGTCAGGTCATCACGTATCTCCCGCTGCTCGCCGTCGTGCTCTTTCTTTCGTCAGTGCGGATGTGGCTCGTCTTCGCCGCGCTCGCCCTGAGCACCCTGCTCATCCCGGCGGCTTACGTCGTCGGCGTGAAAACGGGCAAGGTCAAGAATTACCAGCAGCAGCGCATTCAAGCCATCATCGAACCGGAGAAAGCGGACAAACGCGGCTACGGCTATCAGACGTGGCAATCGATTCTCTCCGTCGGCAAGGGCGGCGTGGCGGGCACGGGCAACGGCTCGACCGAATATTCACAGAGCCGCCTGAAATTTCTGCCCGAACCGCACACTGATTTCATCTTCGCGGTGACGGCGGAACGCACCGGCTTCATCGGCTCGATCCTCTTGCTCGTCGCCTACGCCGTCCTGCTTTCGCGCTTGCTGAGGGGAGCGCGGCACGCGCCAGACCGCGCCGGGATGCTCGTCATCATGGCGATTGTCGGCGGCCTCGCTTTCCAGATTTTCATCAATGTCGGGATGGCTTTGGGCATCTTGCCCGTCATCGGCGTGCCGCTGCCGATGATGAGCGCGGGACTTTCCTCCGTCCTCGCTACTTTCATCGCCATCGGCTTTGCCGTCAGCGTCCAGTTGCGGCGCTACGTCAACTAATCAGTCCGTTGTCCGTTGACAATTGTCAGTTTGTCAATTCCAGCTTTATTCGGTGACGCACAAACCACAGGCAACTGACGGCGAACAACTGGCAGCGGACAACTGACAAAGAGCATTTTCTTGGTTATACTCGCAAACGTTTCGCTCAAGCTGTTGGCGCAGCGTATTCACGGTCTTCTCTGCGGGGAAGTTTGCTGATGCGCCTTCGGCTAAGTGAGACGCAAGTTTTTCCGGCCCGGTGGGTTTTCTAACGGGCTTTCGGTGTGATATTTGATGTCGCTCGCGTTTGAACTGAGGTCGCAGGCTAAGTGGGCGACGGTCGAACGCATGGTTGAAGCTGCGAGGGTAGAAAGCGGACGCTCGTCGGAAGCAGGAAACATGCAGGCCGGAAAGTTTTTCCATTGCTGCAACTGCCACCAACGCGCTCCGTCAGGAAACCCGGCGCGCTTCGAGCGGAGCGGCTTGACGGAGTTTCTCGTGAACAGTTCAAATCGCTTTTCCGCTGTAGCGGAAGCGGCGCTTCCAAATGCCGGGCAAAGCTTGTCGGGGCAATGCGGGGCGCGCTTCAACAGCTATGTCGCAGAACTGTCGTTTGTGTTGCCCACACGTCCCGCCGTCGTCCGTAAATTTCAAATCATCTCACCTGCACAGAGCGCACGCCGCCGCAGTAATAGTAGTAGTGGTGACGGCGTCGCTTCCCATGCGAGGTAAACGCGTCTCGCGCCGCGCAACTGTAGAACAACTGCGCGCACCGCACGTTTCCCGCTCTCTGTCCACACCTCGACCACCGCCCTTTTCTTTGGAAGACGCGCCGGAGGGTCGTATCAGGAGTCAAAAATTTTCTAATGTCGAAAGAATTAATCGTCAGCGTCAACGGGCGCGAAAAGAAGATCGCCATCATCGAGAATGGCAAGGTCACGGAGTTTTATATCGAACGCGGCGAGGACGGGCAGGGAATCGTCGGCAACATCTACAAGGGGCGCGTCATGCGCGTGCTGCCGGGGATGCAGTCGGCCTTCGTTGACATCGGGCTGGAGCGCGACGCCTTTCTCTACGTCTCAGATTTCTTCGATGAAGAGGAAGAGTTCGAGCGCATCGTCGTGGACAAGAAGAAGACGGAGGGAGCGGACGCTGCTTCCGCCGCTCGCGCCGCCGCCGAGAAACTGGAACGCTCGCGGCTTGAGCGCGAACGCCAGATGGACTCTGCGCAGGAACGCGCGCAACCGATTCTCGATGCGGATGAAGAAGAAGAGGATGAAGCGCCCGAATTCGAACTGCCGATGGTGGGGCTGGCGGAGGACGAACCGGCGACACCCATCATCGCCGCCGCCGCCTCAGATGAAGGCGCGGACTTGACCGGGCAGAGCGGCGGGCGACGCGACCGCAATAAACGTCGCAGAGGCGGGCGCGACAACTATCCGCAGGCACTTGGCACGGCGGCAGCAGCGGCGAACGCCGGCAGCCAGACGCCTCCGGCGACGAGTTTCGCTGATGAAGTGAAAGCGCGCCTCACGGCGCGCGAGGAGTTCGAGACGCCTTTCGGGGCAGCGGATAAATCGTTCCAGCGCATCGTGGATGACGAGGCGGCGGGCGAGGGCGAGATGTTCAAGGATGCGCGTTTACAGGAACGCATCTTCGATCAAATTCACGCCGTCGAGTTCGATATGGAAACGCCCACGGCGACGGAAGTCGGCTCGCTGTTTGCTGCCGAAAATGCCTCCGCCAACACTTCCTTCCAGCGCATCGCTGACGATGACGACGCGCACGATGTCGCTCCGCGCACAGTTGAAGCGATTCAACCTGCGGTCGCCGCGACAGTGGCCGCATTCGTGGACGACCACGCCGCAGACTCCGCGCTAAGCGCGGGTGAAACTCAATCGTTCGAGCGCATCAGCGACGATGAGGAGAAAGCCGTCGAAGGCGTAAGGCTGACGGATGGCGAAACCGCGACTCCGGCGCGCGGCAGCAGGGCGAGCAAGTCGCGCCGCGCAGGCAAGAGCAAGAAGGCCGACGACGAATCGACGCCGGATGAAACTACGGCGGAGGAAACAATCACGACGAGCGCCACGCCGGACGATGCGACGGAAGAGATTGGCGCGAAGAAAAAGAGCAGCCGTTCGGCGCGCGGAACGAAAGAAGCAACAACAACGGCGACGACAAAGAAGCCGCCCACGAAAGGCAAGTCGGCGGCGAAGGGCGGTTCGACATCTCGCGCCGGCAAAGCCAAATCCGGCGAGGCGGCGGCGGAAGCCGCTGCCGAGGGCAATGCCCCGGACGACGCAGCAGCCGAAGCGTTGAAGGACAATCAGCCGCTCGCGGACGCGGAAGCAGGGGTCGCGGACAGGCCGGCGCGCGGCGAATTTGCCCGGCGCGGCGGGCGCCGGCGCAATCGTCGCCCCGGCGGCAAACCCGAAGAAGGCGGAGTTGAAGCCGACGGTTCCAACGGTCATGCCGAAGAAGTTAACGAGCCGCTTGCGTCTGAAGCGGCGGCAATTGAAGAAACTCCGGCGGCACGACCGGAACCGCCCATTGAAATGCGCCCCGAACCGCGTACTGAAGCGCGCCCCGAATCGCGTGCTGAAGGGCGACCTGAACCGAGAGGCCGTAATTCGCGCGGTGGTGGTCGTAATGATCGCGGCGAACGTGGCGGCGAGCGCGCTCCCCGTGGGAACAACGGCGAAGGCGCAGAGCGCAGCGAAGGCGGGCGCAGCGAAGGCGGGCGCAATGAAGGCGGGCGCGGCGAAGGCGGGCGCAATGAAGGCGGGCGCGGCGGAGGGCGCGGTGGCGGGCGCGACCGGCACACGCCGCTCATCACAGACCTTTTGCGTGAAGGGCAGGAAATTCTGGTCCAGATCGCGAAAGAGCCCATCGCGGCGAAAGGCGCACGCATCACGTCGCACATCGCTCTGCCCGGTCGGTTCCTCGTCTACATGCCGACGGTCGAGCATGTTGGCGTCTCGCGCAAGATCGAGTCCGACAGCGAGCGGGTGCGTTTGCGCAAGTTGATCCAAAACATTCGCGCGACGGAAGACGTACCGTCGGGCGGCTTCATCGTTCGCACCGCCGGCATCGGCATCAGCGAAGAAGACCTCCGAGACGACGCGCGCTATCTCGTGCGCACATGGCTCGACATTCGCCGCACCGCCGAGAAACAGAAAGCCCCGACGCTCACGCACAAAGACCTCGACCTCGTGCAGCGCATTCTGCGCGATCAACTCTCCGACGACTTCACGGCCATCCGCGTCGATTCCGAAGAGGAATATCAGGCCATCGTTGAATTCATCAACCGCATCCAGCCGCGCCTCGTCACTCGCGCCAAACTCTACACGCGCGAAGCGCCGATCCTCGAAGCCTTCGGCGTGCAGGATGAGATCGACAAGGCGATCAAGCCGCGCGTGTGGTTGAAATCCGGCGGCTACCTCGTCATCAACCAGACGGAAGCGCTGGTGGCGATTGACGTGAACACGGGCAAGTTCGTCGGGCGCGGCGGCACACGTCTCGAAGACACCATCACACGGACGAATATGGAAGCGGTCGATGAAATCGCGCGCCAGATTCGCCTGCGCGATCTCGGCGGCATCATCGTGCTCGATCTCATCGACATGGAAGACAGACGCAACCGCAACCGCGTGATGGCCGCCCTGCAAGACGCTTTGCGCGACGACAAGTCGCCGACGAAGGTGCTTTCCTTCAACGACTTCGGCCTCGTCATCATGACCCGCAAACGCGTCAAGCAGTCGCTCGAACGCACGCTCTGTAGCCCTTGCCAATATTGTCAGGGCGCGGGTTTGGTGAAGTCGGCGCAAACCGTCTGCTACGAAATCCTCGACGAAGCGCGCCGCCTCGCGCGCGGGATGAACGGCGACGGCATCAAGCAAACGACTTTGCGCATCAACCCGGAAGTGGCCCGCGCGCTCCGCTCCACCGAACGCGACGTGCTCACCGAAATCGAAGATTATCTCGGCGCGGTGGACATCACGAGCGACGAGCGCGTTCATCAGGAACAGTTCGACTTCGCTTTTATTTAAACGCAGAGGTTAGAGGTTAGTGCAAACCAGTTCCAACTGGCCTCTAACCTCTGATCTCTTGTTATGAGTGTGAAACAAAAATTTTGGAAAGGCTTGCTGGCGAGCGGCGCGAGTGTGGCCGCGCTCGCAGCGGTGAACGCCTCGATCTCTCGCGGAGCCATCGAGCCGGAGGATACCGCTCTTGGCGGCGAAGCGCGGACTTTCGCCTTCGAGCACGGGCGCGTGTTTTATCGCGTGGCCGGGTTGGACGCCAACGAACCGCTCGTGCTTTTGCACGGCATCGGCGCGGGCGCGTCCTCTTTCATGTGGCGTAAAAACTTCGACGCCCTGGCCGCAGACTTTCGCGTCTACGCGCCCGACCTGCTCGGCTTCGGCCTTTCCGATAAACCGGCCAGCGCGCCTTACTCAGCCGACCTCTACGTCGCCCTCATCCGAGACTTTCTCGGCGACGAGGTGCGCCATGCCCCCACGCACCTCGTCGCCAATTCTTTCAGCGCGGCCTTCGCCGTGCGTGTCGCGGACGAGCATCCCTCGCTGGTGCGTTCGCTTACGCTCGTGGCCCCGTCCGGCATCGAATCGGTTCACGCGCGCCCCGATCTGCCCGGCGCGGCTTTCTACGGATTGCTCCATTCGCCCGTCCTCGGCGCGTCCTTTTATAATGCGATGACAAGCGAACGCAGCTTGCGCGACTACGCGCGCAAGCAACTGTTCTACGACCGCCGCTTCGCGACCCCGCGACTCATCACGCATTACTACACCGCGAGCCATCTACCCGGCGCGCAATACGCCGTCGCCGCGTTCCTCTCCGGCTACCTCAACGCCGACACGCGTGAAGCCTTCGCGCGCCTCACGCAACCCGTCACGCTCATCTGGGGCAAACAGGATCGCATCGCTCCCGTCTCACAGGCCGCCGCACTGCTGCGTCTCAACCCGCACATGAGTCTGGAAGTTTTCGACCGCTGCCGCATGATGCCGCAAACGGAACACGCCGAAAAATTCAATGCTCTCGTCCGCACCACTCTTCAGGCGCGTCCGGCTGCCGCCTGAACCGAACCTTATAAGGATTAGTACAAAAGAAAAATTCGTCCACGAACCGATACGAAGCAAAACCCACAAAGTTGCTGTCCTTGTTTCGTGCTGTTTCGTGTAATTTCGTGGACAAGCCTTTTCTGCGTGTCCAAATGTCGTAAGTTTCGATTTAGTAGTCAGTCAGTTTACGGTAAGACAATCAGAAGCAGCATAATGCTGCGCTCATTCACCCGGCGCGCGAAGCAGTGTTATGCTTGCCCTCAAGAAAGCCTTCTCTACCTTGAACGACGCACAACGCTGCGGGCATCGTACTGTTGACTGTTGCGGCCAACTCTCTAAGGAGCGAATGATGCGATACAGGCGGTTCGGATGGATGGATTGGCAGGTCGGCCTCTACGCGCAACTGCGCCCGCATCGGTGGGTGCGTCAACGAATGCAGTGGCCGCAGTAGCACACCCACCATTACGCATGCCGGAACGCTCAAGCGGGTTGACGCTCTTGTTCGCCGCAACGTTATTCATCAGCGCGTCGCTGCTGTTCTGGGTGCAGCCGATGGTGGCAAAGATGCTCTTGCCGCTCCTCGGCGGCACGCCCGCCGTGTGGAACACTTGCATGCTCTTTTTTCAGGCGATGCTGCTCGCGGGTTACGCCTACGCGCTCGCCGTCTCGAAGTGGCTGAATCTGCGACAACAGATCATCGCGCAACTGCTCCTGCTCCTCCTTGCCGCGCTCAGCTTTCCCATCCTCATTTCCGAGGCAACGATCAGCTCCGTGCCGGGCGAAGGCAACCCGTCGCTGTGGTTATTAGAGAGTTTGTTGACGACGGTGGGGCTGCCCTTCTTCGCCGTCTCGACCAACAGCCCGCTGCTCCAAAAGTGGTTCGCGGAGACGCGCCAACGATCTTCGCACGACCCCTATTTTCTCTACGCGGCGAGCAACGCGGGGAGTCTCCTCGCGCTCTTGAGTTACCCGCTTCTGCTCGAACCCGGCATTGCGCTCAGCGGGCAGAGCCGTCTCTGGTCATTCGTCTATGCCCTGCTCGTGCTGCTCATCGCGGCCTGCGCCCTCGGATTGCTTCGACGAACGAAGCGACGAGCGACGAGCCTGCCCTCTGAAGGCGTCGTTGACTGGATAGAGCCGCACGGTGAAGACGAAGAATCACAAGCCGCTCAACCTGATGCAACACAAACCGGAACGCTTTCATGGCGGCGTCGCCTGCGCTGGGTCGCGCTCGCCTTCGTGCCGTCGAGTCTGATGCTCGGCGTGACGACCTACATCTCAACCGACATCGCTTCGCTCCCCCTGCTCTGGGTCATCCCGCTCTCGCTCTATCTGCTCACGCTGGTCTTCGCTTTCGCCCGCAGGCAAATTTTCCCGCCGCGCGCCCTGTCGCGCATCCTGCCGGGCGTTGCGCTCGTCTTCGTCCTCGCGTATCTGTCGGGCGCGACGCAGCCGGCGTGGTTCCTCGCTTTTCTCCATCTCTTCTTTTTCTTCGTCGCGGCGATGCTGTGCCACGGGCAGTTGGCGGAGGAGCGTCCCGCCGTCCGGCATCTCGCGGAGTTTTATCTGCTGATGTCCGTCGGCGGCGTGCTCGGCGGCATCTGCAACGCGCTCGTCGCGCCCGCCCTGTTCAACTCCGCGCTCGAATATCCGCTCGTCATCCTGCTCGCCTGCCTGCTCTTGCCGCGCCCGCAAAACGACGCGAGCACAACGACACCGCGCGAGCGTTGGCTCGACATCGGTTTTCCGGCTTGCCTCGCGTTACTCACGATCCTGCTCGCGCTCATCATCAATCGCTTTCGCATCGAGTGGGTGCAAAGTCTCGCCCTCGTGACGGGTGTGCCTCTCATCCTCGCCTATCTATTCCGTCGTCGCCCCTCGCGTTTCGCCCTCGCGCTTGGCGCGGTCATGCTCGGCAGCAGTTTTCACGCACGGCTCAACACCGAGACGCTCATCGCCGAACGCAACTTCTTCGGCCTCCTGCGCGTCACGCGCGACCCCATGAGCGACATGCATTGGCTCTACCACGGCACGACCGTCCACGGGCGACAATCGCTCGCCCTCGACCGCCAGTGCGACCCGCTCTCTTATTATCATCGCACCGGGCCGCTCGGTCAGGTCTTCGCCGCTTTCAACGAACGCCCTGCCCGCAACGGCAACGTCGCCATCGTCGGCCTCGGCACCGGCGCAACCGCCGCCTACGCCCGCGCAGGTCAAAGCTGGACGTTCTACGAAATCAATCCTGCCGTCGTTCAGATAGCGCGCGACCCGTCATATTTCACTTATCTTTCTTACTGCGCCGCCGCTCCCGTCCGTATCTCCCTCGGCGACGCGCGCCTGCAACTCCGCAATGCTCCCGCCGCGCACTACGACCTCATCGTCCTCGACGCCTTCAGTTCCGACGCCATCCCCACGCACCTCATGACCCTCGAAGCCCTCGACCTCTATCTCTCCAAACTCGCCCCCGTCGGTCTTCTCGTCTTCCACATCTCCAACCGCAGCCTCGACCTCCACCCCGTCGTCGCCGACTTAGCCCGCAGCCGAAACTTAACCTCCCTCGTCTTCGACGACACTGCCCCCAGCGGGACGAGCGGCAAAGAACCCTCTCAATGGGTCGTCATGGCACGCCGCCCCGAAGACACGGGAACACTCGCCAACAACGCGAACTGGCGTAAACTCGAAGGCCGCCTCGACCGCCCGGTCTGGCGCGACGACTTCTCCAATATCGTCAGCATCTTCAAATGGCGTTGACGCGCGGGCATAGTAAGCCACGCTTCTTTGGAATCATTTGTGTGTTAAATTGACTGCAAATTGAGGCGTAATTCTCAGATGAAGGAGCGAGGTTATGAGCACCGTAAAGGAAGAAGTTGAGGCTTTACTTCATAAGCTGCCTGATGATTGCCACTGGAAGATATTCAATACCATCTCTATGTAATCGAAAAAGTACAACACGGTTGGAGATCGCCGACACTCAAGCAACACTCACCCAAGAAGAGGCTGAAGGGCAATTGAGTAAATGGCTTACCAAGTAGAATAGACTGCCGGAGATAACTATGCTTTTTCAGACGATACCCTTGACCCAATCAATTTTGCAGGTCGCTATTTTCACGATTATCGGTCTGGCACTGTTCGGACTCGCCTTCTTCATCATGGGAAAAGCCACGCCTTTCTCTCTTCGCAAGGAAATCGAAGAAGATCAAAACGTCGCCCTCGCCATCGTCATCGCCTCTGTGATTATCGGCATCGCGATGATCATCGTGGCCGCCATTACAGGCTAAAATGGAAAGCGATGGCGCGGGAACCGGCGACACGAAAGTTGTCATCCCAGTCTACGATCTTGGTGGGCCGGCAATTCGCAGGAGTTAGTTTCCGGGTCTCTCCCTTCTCGCTCAATCCGCAAAAGCGACGCTCAACTCGCGCAGGGTCGCGGAATCGCTCGCGTCCGCCTGCGGTTGATGCGTCGCGGTTGACGTGGTTGTAGAGGATGTCGCGTTGCTGCGGGCGGAAGCCGGCGGTGCGGATGAGGTAGCGGAGCATGCGCTCGTCGGCTTCGTTGTGCGCGCCGGCGGTTGTAGCAAAGCGTTGAGGCTTCTCTAGCTGGCGTGTTATGTTCTCGTCGCGTGGAGAGCGAATTAGGAGGTGTATATGTCAGCTAAAGTTGAGCCGCTGTTGACGGTGGCCGATCTTGAGGCGATGCCGGAAGATGAAAACCGTTATGAACTCTTTGAAGGAGAACTCATTGTGTCACGCGCGCCCAGTCTCTCACGCCAGCGTGTCTTAGGAAATCTTCATGCCATTTTGAGATCATATCTGGATCAACAGGCGGTGGGTGAGATACTGCTCACGCCGGGGGTCATCTTCGATAACTTTAATAGCGCTATTCCCGACCTTGTTTTCATCACCAATCAGCAGGTGGGCGACATTGGCTCCGGGGAACGCATCACCGAAGCCCCCGCACTGGCTATCGAAATCGTCTCGCCGGGCAAAGAAAATGCGCGGCGTGATCGCGAAGTGAAGCGTCAGGTTTACGGGAAGTTCGGAGTCAAGGAATACTGGATCGCTAATCCTGAATCGCGCGCTCTGGAGATATATCGCTTGAATGAGCGCACCTTAACTCTCGTGGCTACGCTGACGGGTGAGGACGAAATCACGTCGCCAATTTTGCCCGGCTTCAAATGTATAGCTCAACAGATTTTCGACAAGTAAGATGAGCATTTGCAGCTATACAGCACATCAGACAACTCCTTTCCGGCGACACTGCCGAAACCCGTTACACCTCTTTTTCTTCGCAGCTTGAATCGCTCAATCAGCGAATGCAACGCTCAGTTCGCGCAGGGTCGCGGAATCGCTCGCGTCCGCGTCGGTTGATGCGTCGCGGTTGATGTGGTTGTAGAGAATGTCGCGTTGCTGCGGGCGGAAGCCGGCGGTGCGGATGAGGTAGCGGAGCATGCGCTCATCGGCTTCGTTGTGCGCGCCGGCGGCGGAGACGACGTTCTCTTCGATCATGATGGAACCCATGTCGTTCGCGCCGAAGCGAAGGGCGACTTGTCCGAGCCGAAGCCCCTGCGTAAGCCAGGAGGATTGAAAGTTTTCGACGTTGTCGAGGAAGAGGCGCGAGACGGCGAGCATCTTGAGATAGTCGATGCCGGTCGGTTCGTCTTTGATGCGGCGACCGAGCGCGGTGTTCTCGCGTTGGAACGTCCACGGGATGAAGGCCGTGAAGCCCCCGGTTTCGTCTTGCAGATCACGGATGCGCTGGAGGTGGCGGACGCGGTGCGTGAGGTTGTCGCCGATGCCGAACATCATCGTCGCCGTCGAGCGCAGGCCCACGCGATGCACGGCGCGCATCACGGCGAGCCATTCGTCGGTCGTGCATTTCGTCGAGACGCGTTTGCGCACTTCGTCATCGAGAATCTCCCCGCCGCCGCCGGGCAGGCTCGACAGTCCGGCGTCTTTCAAACGCTCCAAAATCTCTTCGTAAGAAAGTTTCGTGATGAGATGAAGGTTGTGAATCTCCGGCGGCGAAAAGCTGTGCAGTTGCATCTGCGGGTACTTCGCGTGGAGCGTGCGCAGAAGGTCTTCATACCATTCGAGGCCGAAGTCGGGATGGAGGCCGCCCTGCATCAGGATGCCCGTGCCGCCGAGCGCGATGGTCTCATCGATCTTCTCGCAAATCTCGGCGACGGTGCGGACGTAGGTATCGGGTTTGCCGGGGCGACGGTAGAAGGCGCAGAAAGTGCAGACGACGTTGCAGACGTTCGTGTAATTGATGTTGCGGTCGATGATGTAGGTGACGACGTTCGTGGGATGCCGGCGCTTCCGCATCTCGTCGGCGGCGAGGCCGATGCGAACGAAATCATCCGACTCTAGCAACGCGGCGCAATCTTCCGCCGTCAGTCGCTCGCCGCCGAGCGTGCGGTCGAGAATTGGTTGAATATCCGTCATAAGATTGATTGCCAATGAGTAAAAATCTGACATCTCAAATTTGAGATTCGTAAATTCAAGTCATTATACGCCACGCGGCGCGCTTTCTTTGAGACGCCAGCTAACCGCCGAGCAGCTTCAGAGGACGCTGCGACGCTGTGAGTCCGTGCTTGTACGCGAGTTTGAAATACAGTTCGAGACCGGCGCGCATGTCCGCGTTCAAGTCGAAACAGATGTTCTCCATCAGGTAAGAGCGCAGTTCCTCGCGCGGCAAACTCAGTTCCTGCTCGTACTGCGCGACAATCTCTTCCAAGTTGGCTAACCCCTCGTCACGCGCGCCCGCGAAATCAATTTCGCGCACCGCCTCGAACGCCGACTCGTGCGCCATCCACATCGCGAAGACGAAGCCAAGGCCCGTGAACTCGCGCCACAGCAGCGCGAGATCGTACACGCGCAAATTTTCGCGGGCGAAAGTCATCGCCGGGTCGCCGATAATGAGCGCGGCATCGTGCGTCGCCAGCATCGCCCGCACATCCGGCGAGGCGGGCGCAGTGGTGATCTCACGTTCTAAAAATTCACGAAAAATGATCTGCACGAGCGCGACGGACGTGCGCGAGGATTCGTCGAGCGCGAGCGTGCGAACTTCTTTCAAATCAGCGCATCGCGTCGCCAGCACGACGCTGCGCACGGCGCGCCGTGCGCCCACACACACGCCTTCGACGACCGCCACTTCCGGCAGACGCTGATACTCGATGACCGGCACGAGCGCAGCCTCGACCTCGCCGCGCGCGAGCATGTCGGCGCAACGCGACGGGGCGGCATCCGTCAGCAGACGCACTTCCCTCGCCCTCTCACCGCGCGCAAAACTCCATATCAGCGGCGCCGAGTTCAAATAACTCGACGCCGCCACGCGCGGCGCGCTTTTAATTTCGTCAAACGTCGAAATGACTCTCAGCCTCCCGCCTTCTCGCAAACGTCTCTCAAGGAGACTTCAGGATTACCGCATCAACATCTGCTCCGAGATGCTAACGCACGACGATCAACGTCGCAAGAAGTCGGCAGTCGTAAAGGAAACCGCGTTGACAGTCCTCGAAAGCTGCCAGTACCATGACGAAGTGATGAGTGATGAGTGCTGCGTCAAAGACAATGCTTTCGTCCTTACTCATCACTTATCACTTAATTTATGCCTATTTACGACATCAGCGTCGCCATCTCGCCGGAGACGACGCCAATTTATCCCGGCGACCCCGGTTTGGAGATCGTTTCGTGGTCGGCCCTGGCACGCGGCGATGCGGCCAATGTGACGCTCTTGCGTTTCGGCGCACACACGGCCACACACGCCGACGCCCCCGCGCATTTCATCCCGGACGCGCCGACGATTGCCGCGATGTCGCTCGACGTTCTCATCGGTGAAGCGCGCGTCGTGGAACTCGCGGAAACGGCGCAGGCAATTGAGGCCAGCCATGTCACTGAGAACGTACCCGCGGGCACGACGCGCGTGCTCTTCAAAACGCGCAACTCCGCTTTCTGGCGTGACAACGGCAATGCGTTTCGCGAGGACTATACTTATCTCACGGCGGAAGCGGCAGGCGCGCTCGTCGAACGCGGCGTGCGGCTCGTCGGGATCGACTATTTGTCCGTCGAGAAGTTTAAATCCGACACTTTCGAGACGCACATGAGGCTGCTCTCAGCAGGCATTATCATCGTCGAAGGGTTGGATTTACATGGAGTGGCGGCGGGCGTCTACGAATTGATGTGCCTGCCTTTGAAGATCGCGGCGGGCAGCGGCGACGGCGCTCCGGCACGCGCCGTCCTGCGCACATTGGATTGATAATGGAGATTCACACCACGTTAATGGAGGAGTGCGCTGAAATGGAGGTAGTCAATCTCGCCGAGAAGTTCAATCTTTTTCAAGGTCATTGGAGTCCGAAGATCGCGGGCGAGTTGAACGATTCTTACGTCAAGCTGGTGAAGCTGAAAGGCGAGTTCGTCTGGCATAAGCACGATACGGAAGACGAATTGTTTCTCGTCGTTAAAGGCCATCTGACCATCAAGCTGAGAGACCGTGATCTCCAACTGGCGGAGGGCGAATTTGCCATTATTCCCAGAGGCGTCGAGCATCTGCCGGTCGCGGAGGATGAAGCGCATGTGCTCCTGCTTGAGCCGAAGACGACACTCAACACGGGCGACCGGCAAAATCATCGCACCGTCGCCGACCTCGAACATATCTGAAATATCCCGATGAAGTTATCCGTCGAGAAACGCAAGACCTTCGCGGTAGAACGCGCGCGAATGGCGCAGCATTCGATTCCGCAATTGATCGAGTTGCTGGCGAGTCCGGATTTACGCACGCGCTTTCTGGCCGAGATGTGCCTGCGCGATGCGACGAATACCTGACTCAATTTCCAACCTGCGGCTTCGCAGGCCCAACGCTCACAGTCGATTGCGGAGTGGCGCGCTTGGGTGGCGCGAGCACAGCCGGACGGGCAAAAAACGATGGACACGAAACCCAAACGAAGCGGCGGCGAAAAACCTCTGAAGCCTTTCCTTAGCGATCCGGCCATGATTGATGAGCCGGGCTACAACGAACGCGTCTTCGAGATCGTGCGCCGCATCCCTCCGGGGCAAGTGATGACTTACGGCCAACTGGCGGAGATTCTCGGCGCGGGATATACAGCGCGCACCGTCGGCTTCGTCATGCATGCGGCGGACGAATCCGTGCCATGGCATCGCGTCATCAACGCGCAGGGGGCCTGTTCCACGGGTCGCGTCCTGCTGCCGCTGGACAAACAGCAGCGGATGCTCGAAGCCGAAGGCGTCGAGTTCAACGCGCGTGGCCGCTGCGATCTGGGCCGCCACCGTTGGGTGCCGGAGGAAGCGCAAACCGGCGTCGATGAAATTGGCAAGCAAAGCGCGCAGCCCACTCTCTTCAACGACTAAGAGTTTCCAATTCTGCTTCAAGCCGAACCTGCAAACATGAGCCACGATCCCCTCCAACCACGCACGCCTTACGAGATCAGCGAACCGCGCTACTCCGTCTCGCCCCATATGGTCACGACTGCGCTGGAACTTCCCGGCTTTCACATCACACGCAACCTCGGCATCGTGCGCGGCATCGTCGTGCGTTCGCGCTCCATCGTCGTCAACACGGGCGCGTTCTTTCAGATGCTTGTGGGCGGCAACATTACCGCGTGGACGAATCTCTGCGAACAGACCCGCCGCGAGGCGTTCGAGATCATGATCCAACACGCCACGGAACTCGGAGCCAACGCCATCGTGAGCGCGCGTTACGATGCGACGGAGGTCGCGGCGGGCGTTACAGAAGTGCTCGCCTACGGCACGGCAGTCGTCGTCGCCTCAACGGAGACGACCGGAATATACAACTCTTGAGTGAAATTCCTCTGACAAGCGAAAAGATAAGCCAACTGCGCGAAGCGTTCGCCAGCATCCCTTACGCTCGTCTGCTCGGCATCGAATTTGAGCACGCCGCGCGCGGCACAGCATCTCTGTCGATGAATGCCCGGCCCGAGTTGGAGCGTTTCGGCGGCATCATTCACGGCGGTGCGCTCGCCTCGCTGGTCGATACGGCCTCCGCCTTCGCCGTCATTTCAATGCTCGAAGCGGAAGAACAGACCGTCACCGTCGATCTCACGCTTCATTACCTGAGACCGGCCACCAGCGGGGACAAATTAACCGCCCACGCCCGCGTGCTTCGCGCCGGACGCCGCATCGCCACTGTTTCCGTAGAAGTTTCAAATGACTCCAACTCGCTCGTCGCGACGGCTTTGACGACTTACCTCAAATTACACTAAATCTTTATATTTCAGCAGATAAAATTTTTCCGACAGGGAATTTAAACTTCTCTCCGGTTGCCTTTCGGGTTGCTCGTAAATATTTATAGACAAAATTGTTAATTCATGTAAAACTGTGTTTTGTCTACGCCGTCTTCTCAGGCGTCTGAATTGCACATCGCAATTCCCCATAAGCGAGCCTCGTCTGCGCCATCCCGGTCATCAGGTCTCATGCTTTCTCTCTACCAAGCCCTACTTTCTCAACATTCACGCCAGCTTACGCCGGTGCGTTGCGCGGAACAGACAATCGCGCAACTTCATCGCTATTTTGAGGACGTGGTTTTGGAGAACAATTTGGCGGCGTTGGTGGTGGAGAGTTTGCCTTTGCAGGTTGAGCGTTCGCCGCGCTCCGCGGAACATGTGTTGAAAGTCGGTCGTGCCGCGCGCCATGCCTTCTTTTTCGTCGCCCCCGAGGACGCCTACAATGAAATGCGGTTTCTGGATGAGGTGCGCGAGTCGATGCTCATGTCGCGCCTGTCTCAGGGGGACGACAACGAGCATTTCATTGTCATCGCCGATGCGCGCTTCTCCGCCCTGCTCGTCTCCCTGAAAGGGCAGGCGACGGACGGGACGGGAACGGCTACGGAGGATGAAGTTATCTGGACGTTCGAGCCGGACATCGTCTATTCGGCTCTGGAATATTTAATGGCGCGCGTGACGGCGGAACGCTTCGAGCAGTCGGGAGCCTTCTCGCAAGCCGTGCGCACTTGCATGCCGAAGGCCACTTCGCTGCAACTGACCGTCTCCGTCACCACCAAACTGGCGCGGCTGCTGCAAGAACAGGCCGCCCGCGAAGTCGCCATCAATCGCATCGCGTCGGCGATTCGGAGTTCGCTCTCGCTTCCGAGCGTGCTGCAAACAACAGTCGATGAGGTTGGCCGGGCGCTCGGCGTGCAGTTCAGCGGCCTGCACATCGAAGGCGAAAACGACGAGTCGGCGGTGATGAAATGCTATTTCCGCGACGGCCCCCCGAATGAAGAGGAACGCGGCGCGCTCGTCAACGACCTCTACGCCTATCATACTCAACTCGCCCGCCGTCTCAAGCATTACGTGCTCGACGAACAGAGAGGATCGTTGGCGCAAACCGAAGATGAGACGCGCCCGTTAGCTGTCGTGCCGCTGCTCTATCAGGCGCGTTCGATGGGCGTGCTGCTAGTCTGTTCGGACGATCCGCATCGCGTCTGGCAAGAGAACGAGTTGCTGCTCCTGCGCACGGTGGCCGATCAGGTGGCCGTCGCCGTCAATCACGCGCGCCTGTTTACGCAGATGCAACAGTTGGCTTTAACCGACGGTTTGACGGGATGCCTCAACCGCCGCTCTTTCGAGATGCAGCTAGAGCGCGACTTGCGTCTGGCGACCCGAATGCGCCAACCCCTCTCGTTGATCATGCTCGACATCGATCACTTCAAACGCGTCAATGATACCCACGGCCACGACGCGGGCGATGCCGCCCTGCGGTTCCTCGCCGACCTGCTGCGCGACGAACTGCGCGGCGTGGATACGGCGGCGCGTTACGGGGGCGAAGAATTTGCAGTCATCCTCCCGCAGGCGAACCTCGAAGGGGCGTTAATCGTCGCCGAACGCTTGCGCTCACGATTAGAGACGACGGAAGTGCCGGGCATCGGCCACATCACGGCCTCCTTCGGCCTCAGCACGTTTCCGCTCCACGCCACTTCGCGCGATCAACTTGTAACGGCGGCGGATCGCGCGCTCTACGAATCCAAACACACAGGCCGCAACCGCATCAACACCCCGCCGACTCCGCAAACGGAAGTCAGCGACGAAATGTTCGACACCCCGGCGCTGATGCTGCCCGTCGTAGAGAGCGACGTAACGCTCAACACACCCACCGCTTAGGGCAGGCGGGAGGGGAAAAGGGAAAAGGGAAAGGAGAATGATTCATCCTTTCCCTTTTCCCTTTTCCCCTCCCCTTTTTGCTTATCTCCCGGCGGCATACATTCGCCACCAAGTTGCTTTACAATACGAAATTTCGCGCCGTTCATTTCCGCGTTTGGCTTTGGCCAGAAAGATCGCGCATCATAAGCGAGATCAAACTGCCGCCAAGTCAAACTTGAGTTAAGAGACGAACGCCGATTTCCGTTATGGATGATCTGAAAAAATTCACCCGCTATTTTCGCCCTTATCAAAAAGAGCTGATCGCGGGAATCGTGTGCATTCTGGCCTCGGTCGTGATCGGGTTGTTTATCCCGCTGCTCGTGGGGCGTGCCGTCGATGGGCTGCGCGCGGATGTGACGTGGGCGAAACTGTTGAGTTACGCGCTGATCATTCTGGGCGTCAGTCTGGTGAGCGGCGTGTTTTTGTTTTTGCAGCGGCGCATACTTATTGGCATGTCGCGCCACGTCGAATACGATCTGCGACAAGACTTTTATCGCCATCTGCAACAACTGCCGCTCTCCTTCTTCCAGTCCAACCGGACGGGCGATTTGATGGCTCGCGCGACGAACGACCTCGCCGCCGTGCGCCAGCTCGCCGGGCCGATGATCATGTACACGTTGCAAACCGTCTTCGTCGTCATCTTCATCCTGCCCTTGATGCTGCGCATCAGTGTGCGCCTGACGCTTTTGCTTTTCGTGACGATGCCGCTCGTCTCCTTGACGGTGAAGTTTTTCGGGCAACAGGTGCATGTGCGTTTTGAGAAGATTCAGGATTTCTTCGCACAGATTTCCGCCCGCGCGCAGGAGAATTTTACGGGCGTCCGCGTCGTGCGCGCCTACGCGCAGGAAGAATCGGAGATCGCGATCTTCAAACAACTCAACCGCGAATACGCCGAACGCAATCTAAGCCTCGTCAGGATCGACGCGGCGATGCGCCCGCTCTTGCAATTTTTGATCGGGTTGGGCTTCGTCTTGATTCTCTGGTACGGCGGCGTGCTGGCCGTCAACGGACAAATCACAGTCGGGCAGTTCACAGAGTTCAATCTGTATCTCACGCGCCTTGTCTGGCCGCTCATCGCGCTCGGTTACGTCGTCAATCTTTACCAGCGCGGGACGGCGAGTTTGAAACGCATGAACGCCATCTTTGCCATCAAGCCTACTATCACGGACGAAGCAGACGCACGCGAGCAAGTGTCGATCAAGGGGCGCATCGAATTTCGTCACCTGACTTTCAGCTACAGTGAACATTTGCCGCCCGTCCTTGAAGATATCAACCTCGTCATCGAAGCCGGCCAGACCGTGGCTTTCGTCGGGCGCACGGGAACGGGCAAGTCTACTTTGATGAATCTGCTCCCGCGCTTGATGGACGCGCCGCGGGGCACAGTCCTTATCGACGACGTGCCGGTGCGCGATTACCCGCTCGCGCAGTTGCGTGCCGCGATAGGGTACGTCCCGCAGGAGACTTTCCTCTTCAGCGAATCGCTCGCCGAAAACATCGCCTTCGGGGTGGAGCATGTCGAACGCGCCGAGGTGGAATGGGCGGCGGAGATCGCGGGCTTGAGCGATGACATTCGCGGCTTCCCCGCCGGCTTCGAGACGCTCGTCGGCGAGCGCGGCATCACGCTCTCAGGAGGGCAGAAGCAACGCACGGCGATTGCCCGCGCCGTCCTGCGCCAGCCGCGCATCATGATCCTCGACGACGCGCTCTCGGCGGTTGACACTTACACTGAAGAGAAAATCCTCGCGCAACTGCGCGGCGTGATGCGTGAGCGCACGAGTCTGATCGTCTCGCACCGCATCTCGACGGTGCGAGACGCCGATCTCATCTGCGTGCTCGACGAAGGCCGCATCATCGAACGCGGCACGCACGACGAACTGCTCACGCGCGGCGGCGAATATGCCGCGCTCTACGAGCGGCAACTGCTGGAAGAGGAACTCGCAGCCAGTTAAGTTTTGGAGACGCTTCCAGAGCCGAGCGATTTTGTTTGAGAAAAGAAAGGCCGGAGCGAAAGATGATGAACGAAAAACCTGCTACGGCAACCGCCGCCGCGCGCAGGCGCGGGTTGCTGATCATCTGGGGCGCACAGGTCATGTCGCTCGTGTTTTTCTTCGTCGTGGCGCGCGTCATTCGCCCGGTGGCAAACGCGGATGGCAATCACACGCTCGCGTGGGTACTTGGCTCAATCGGCTTCATGACTTTTCTGCTCTCGTTTCTGGTGAAGCGCAGGCTGCTGGCTCAGGCGGCGGCAGAGCGTCGCCTCGATCTCGGCACGACCGCTTATGTCATCGCCTTCGCCATGTGCGAAGCGACTGCTATCCTCGGCTTCACCGCCTATCTTGTGACCGGGCTATCCTATGCGCTTCATTCGTTCATCATCGCCGCCTTCGGCTTCTGTCTTCATTTCCCAACGCGGGACGCGCTCGACAAAATCACGGCGGGAGACGCCGGCATGAATTTCAAGACGACTTTATAACGACCGGACATTTTAAGCATGGCAACCGCAGTTCAACAATTTCACGAAGAAGAGGCCATCGGCAAAACTTACGACGCGCAGATCGCGCGCCGCTTGCTGCGCTACCTGAAGCCTTACACGCGCCTGCTCTTCCCCGCGCTCGCCCTGACGCTTGCCCTGAACGGGTTGGCGGTCTTGCAACCGAAGTTCACCCAGTATGCCATCGACTGGTACATCATCCCCGGCATCCCCGCCGGTCTCGTGTGGCTGGCGATGGCCGCGCTCGGCGTGCGTCTGCTCGTCTTCCTCTTTTCATACGTGCAATCGGTGTTGCTCAACACCGTCGGGCAGCGCGTAATGTACGATCTGCGCGGGGAGCTTTACGGGAAACTGCAACATCAGGAAGTGGCTTACTTCGACCGCAACCCGGTCGGGCGCATCATGACGCGCCTGACTTCCGACGTTGATGCGCTCAACGAATTGTTCACTTCGGGCGTCACGGATGTGCTCGGCGATCTGGTCACGATCTTCATCATCATCGGCATCATGCTCTGGATGGACTGGCGGCTCACGCTCGTCACGCTCATCACCGTCCCGCTGCTCTTCGCCGCCACTTCATGGTTTCGCAAACATGCGCGGCGCGGCTACGACATGGTGCGCACGCGCATCGCCCGCATCAACTCGTTTTTGCAGGAGCACCTGTCGGGCGCGCAGACCGTCCAGATTTTCAACCGCGAGGCGAAGTCGTTTCATAAGTTCCACGAGCTCAACGACGATTATCGCCGCGCCAACATCGAGACGGTCTTTTACTATGCGGTCTTTTTCCCGCTCGTCGATTTGATCGGCGCGGTCGGCATCGCGCTCATCGTCTGGTACGGTGGCTACCGCGTGTTGGGGAACACACCCGGCGCGCCGGCGGTGCTCACGCTCGGCGCGCTCGTCGCCTTCATTCAATATTCGCAGGCTCTCTTTCAGCCCATCCGCGACATCTCGGATAAGTACAACGTGCTGCAAGCCGCGATGGTCGCTTCGCACCGCCTCTTCAAAACGCTCGATGTGCCCATCGCCATCACGACGCCCGCCCAGCCGCAGAAGACCGGAAGGGCCGAAGGCCGCATCGAATTCGAGAACGTCTGGTTCGCTTACAAGGGCGAGGATTGGGTGCTGAAAGATGTGTCGTTCGCGGTCGAACCCGGTCAGTCGGTCGCGCTCGTCGGCCACACCGGGTCGGGCAAGACGACGATCACGAATCTGCTCATGCGCTTCTACGACGTGCAGCGCGGGCGCGTGCTGCTGGACGGCGTGGACGTGCGCGAGTGGGACTTGCGGGCGCTGCGCGAAAATTTCGCGGTCGTCTTGCAGGACGTGTTTCTTTTCAGCGGCACAGTTGAGAGCAACATCCGCCTCGGTCGCGCCGCAATGCCGGATGAGCGCATCCGGTGGGCGGCGGGTGAAGTACATGCCAACGAGTTCATCGAGCGCCTGCCCGCAGGCTACCGGGCTGAGGTGCGAGAGCGCGGCGCAGGACTCTCCGTGGGACAAAAACAATTGATCAGTTTCGCCCGGGCGCTGGCCTTCGACCCGGCGCTGCTCGTCCTCGACGAAGCGACGAGTTCAATCGATACTGAAACCGAGCAACTCATTCAACAAGCCATCGAACGCGTGATGCGCAACCGCACCTCGATTCTCGTCGCGCATCGCCTGTCTACCATCCAACGCGCCGACCGCATCATCGTCCTGCACCACGGCGAAATCCGCGAACAAGGCTCGCACCAGCAACTGCTCGCCGGACGCGGCCTCTACTGGAAACTCTACAAACTCCAATACGCCGACCGCTCGCCTGATGAGGCCGTCCCCGACTTACCGCTGGGAGACACCCTGCAATACGGCGATTGAGGAAAAGCGGCGAGCAGCGGAGGGCGAGCCGTCAGCAGACAAGGCCACGTGTGGCTCGACTGCTGACGGCTCGCCCTCTGCTGCTCAAATGTTTGTTAATTCTTAACTTCTTCAGACGCAGCGGCGGTCGCTTCTTTTTGTTTCGCCCGCGCTTTGATCGGAGTCAAGCTTTCCAACGACTGATAAATCTGGAGATACATCTGCGTCTCGCGCGGGATGAGGGTGCGCCACGCCGCGCCGCCGCGCCGGATGTAACCGGCGAGTTTCGCCGGGTTGGAATTGTAACCGGCGGCGATCAAATCAGCGGGCGTGGCGATGCCGGTGGCGAGCGCGTCGGTGATGTCGGGTCTGAGCAGCAGATCGTTCCAAGTGTCGCGGATGTAGAGCAACATCGCTTCGAGGGCGTTGCCGTGATTGCGCATGCCGAAGACGAAATCCGGGTTGAGACCGACCGCCGGGTAACGCTGGCGCAGCATTTGATACGTCCAGGGGATCATCTGCACCATGCCGCCCGCGCCGGCGGTGCTGACAGAATAGCGATAGGTGTCCAGTTCATTGAGCGCGTAGAGCGCATAGACTTCTTCGTAGAGCGCGCGGCGCGACTCGGTGCGGAATCGTTGGTGGTCAACGTGTTCGACCAGACACAGGCGCTCGGCCATGTCCAGCATTTCGGGCGTCATGTGATGCCCTTTGTCTTTGAGTCGCTTCGCGGCCAGATCAACCATCGTGCGGACATAGGTTTGTCCGGTCTTGACGAGTTCGGGCGAGAGCAGCGCGGGATGCGCCGAAGTGTAATAAGCCGTCTCGCGATACCTGCCGAATTTCTCAATCGGATACTCGACGAGAAGCGGCGTGAGTTGCTGCCCCGTGAGATCGGAGACGATGATGGCAGTGTTGACGTAATTCGGACGCACGACGCGCACGCGCAGGAAGTCGCCGAGCGAAGAGGCCACCGTCATTTCCGTATCTTTTTTGAGGAACACTTGCTTGGCGAGCGTCAACTGGTGAATCTGCGACGAATCGTGCGCGAGCACAGCGAGCGTCACGAAGTTGAGCGCGGGATTCATCGCTGTGGGCGTCACGCGCGTCTTGAAGAGCCGCTGCGATTCCGCGATACGCGCGCGAATCTTGTTCGGACTGATCGCGGGCGCGGGCTTCAACGCTGTAAAGATGGGCACGACGACGGGAGTTGTCGCTGGAGACGCGCCCATGACGGATTGCGTCGGACCAGCGTTCGTAACAGGCGGTGCGCCGGATGAAGTGCTCGTCGCCGGTTGTTGCATCGGAACTTTTAACGGCGCGATGGCGGTTGGCGCGGGCACGACCGGTTTTTGTTCCTGCTGAACGGGTGCGTTTAAGACGCTGCGGCGCGGGCGACCAACTTGAGTCGAAGCGGGAGACTGCGACTGCTCCTGCGCCTTCGCGGGGACGAAGGCAAAGATGAATAGCAACAAGACGGCAATTGTTTTCATTTTTCCGTAAAACCCTTCGCGTGGTGGCGGGTCCGATGGGAGCGGACTTGTCCTAAGATTCGCTTGCGAGGCTAACGGTTGTCAACTGCTGATCGAATTTCAAGTTTCTGCTTTCAAGTTCTTTGCTCAAAACTTGCGGCCTGAAACTTATCCGCTTAGAACTCAAGCCGGCTGCTCGACAGGGAGACTACCGTCGATGCTGCCGGAGCGCGCGCCGGGTCGTTGCAGCAAGCGAAAGCGCGTGGCAAGCAACTGCCCGGCGCTCATGCCGAGGCTCGTATCGAGTTCCCACAACTCTTCTGAAATCACTTTGGCCGAGACGCGCTCGAAGGCTGGTTGCAGTTCGGCAGCCACCGCGTCAACGCCTTCAATGAGAATTAATTCAAGTTCCTGCCCGCCCTGCTGTGCGCGCCGCCGCGCGTGTTCGCGCAGGCGTTGCCGCGCTTCGGCTTGAATTTGTCCCGTCGCAATCAGGACGAGATGAGGACTTCCGATTTTACCGTGTTCGTCGAGCGCGCGGCGGGCTTGCGCCATCGTCCAGTCGCCGTCGTGCATGAGGAAGAGAAACGCCTCGCCGCAGACGTTTGCCAGCAGGCGCACCTCGCCGTCGCCGGACATAATCGGCGAGACGATCTGTTTGTCGGGCACGCCGAGATCGGAGAGGATGGCGCGCAGGTGCGTGGCGAGCCACGCGCCGTCTTGCAGGAGAGTTGTGGTCAGAGGGGTCGGCACAGTGATCTCTTCGGCCTTCTCGTCGGCGATGGCCGCGCCGCATTCGCTACAGATGGCGTTGCTCCCGCTTAGAACGGAGAAGGCGTCGGGCGACGGCAAACGAAATAGTGCGCGCCCGTCTTTGCGGCAACTGACCAGAATCTCGCGCTTCAACAAATTCGCTTCCGCCAGTTTGTTGAGCAACGCTTCCGACACGCTTTCATCACCTGCGGTGAGCGACAAACCGCGCCCTTCCCGATGAGCCTCGCTGAGACGGCGCAAAAACCGGCGCGCCTGCGCGTCTTCGAGCATCCCCGCCGTTCTCAGCCAGCCCTCATTCATCTCGCCGCGCATGTTGGCGGGCGACGCTTCTTCTGCTGCTGTCGCCGCGAAGCGTTGAAAACTCTCGGACGCGCCCCGCTCGCGCCTTTGCCACCCGACTGTGAACGGCACAGGCGGACTATTAACGCCGTTCCCCGCACCGTTTACGCCGCCGCGCGCCGTTTCGATGGCTTCGCTTATGCTGCGACAAAAAGCATCCAGCTTTTCGGACGATTCCGGCATCTCCCCTGCGTAAATGATCCCGGCGCGCACTGCGTCGCCCGTGCCCATCGAATCGCTAAAGAGCAGGAAGTGCGCGTAGTCTTCCACGCAGAAAAGGTCGCCGCGCACGTAAGGAGGATCGCCCGCGCCATCCACCCGCGCCGCCACCGCCCGCTCCATCCCACGCGCACGATCCTCCGCCCCCATCGATGCCAACTCATACAAATGCAAACGCGCCGAGCGAATCAACGGCATGTATCCCCGCTCCTGCAATTGCTCCAGCAAAAACGTGCGCGTCGCACCGTCTATCAAGTAATCGAGACTGTTGCTTTCGATGAATAACATCAACTCCCCATCCTCATCCAATGGCGCATGCTAACATGAACGCACATGAAATCATTCAGCTTCTTTGAGGCAAACCGCGTAAATGCATCTATTATTTAGCCAGGCGGCGTACTAACTCTCTATATTTCGTTCAAGTTGATTCAATTCGTATGTTGTCTTGTGGTTAGTTTCGGTTCACTGGTCGATTTGCCTTTATGCCCTGTCACAAAACAGTCACATTGCCTCTTGTTGGATTCCGGTTACGTCTGTAAGATGTTTTTGCTGCACAAAATGCAGCACACCTTCTTACCCTTAGAAGTTCCCAAAAGCAATTTGTGATTTTGAATTAAGGAGCATGACGCGCCCCTCTCTATGTCTGTTAAAAATTTGTTTCCCCGCACGCTGCTCGCGTGTATTGCTCTCTTCCTGTTTGCCGCCAGTGCAGTAGCACAAATTGATTCATCCCGCCCCCGGCAGGTTACTCAGGCAACTCAACCCGATGGCTCGAATCGTTTGGAGAACGATGTTTTTCTCGTCTCCGAAGCTGCAAGTCCCGCGCCTGAAATCTTCAAACCCAGACTCATCGCGCCGCGCCTGTTCGAGTTCAATCAGATGATGATGGCTGCGATTGATACCCGCATCGGTTCGCCCTATGTCTACGGCAGTTCGGGACCGCGCGTGTTCGATTGCTCCGGTTTCGTCTGGAGCGTCTTTCAATCAGCCGGAGTGAACTTCGAGCGTGGCAGCGCGCGCGGCTTCTGGTCGAGTTTCGCCCCCGTGAGCGAGGATGAGAAGCGCCAGTTCGGCACGCTCGTCTTCTTCAACAATCTCAAGCACGTCGGCATCGTCGCCGACGCCAACGGTTTTTATCACGCCTCGACGAGCCAGGGCGTCACCTATTCGCCGTTCAACGAATACTGGACGAGCCGCATCACCGGATACCGCCGCGTGCCGCTCCCCGTCTCGACTCTGGCCGACTAATTCGACGTTCTTATAAAGACGACAGGCCGACGCTTGACGAATCTCAAGCGTCGGCCTGTTAATTTTGTGCTATCGATATTGCGGCGCGGTCTCGGCTACTTCGGTGTGCCCGCGATGAAGCCCGCGCGGTGCTCGTTCTCTTCAGGCGTTTCCCAAACCGCGATGATCTTCTCCGTCGCCACGTAACACACTGTGCCTTCCGTATCCTTCAGGTGCAACACTCCACCTTCGACCTTCACCACTTCGCCGCGCAAACTCGACGCGCCACCACAAAAAACATCGATGCGCTGGCCGACTATCTTCGCCAATAAATCCTGCATCTTCTTCACACGCCTCCACACTGGTGAATAGAAAACGGTGAGTGGTAAATGGTGAGGACAGGCTTTGTCCATTCACCATTTACCACTCACCGTTTCTTAGTTTTCCATTCCAAGATTTTTTCGCTGCCGTCGTCGTCTGTGACTACCTTCTCTTCCACTTCGCGGAAGGTGATTTGAAAAAGAGGCAGCACGCTCTGATCGTCCTGCTGTCGCCGCTCGAATTGCAGCACGTCATAGTAGACGCAACGCACGCGATCCGGATATTCGCGACATACCTGTGGGCGGGCGTGGTAGATCGTGCAACCACGCGTCTCATGATCGAGAAACTGGCAGGCCGTCCCCAGGATGGGGTCGGGCGTGCGCTTAAGCACGCGCTCCTTCCCGTCCCACATCTTCGTATAACGCTTCGTCGCCGTCTCGACCGACACCCCGAAGTGTTTCGCCAGTCGATTCAGATCGCGTTTGGTCACTTGAATCCGCTCATACAGCCCGCAGCAGAACGCCGGACATTTCGAGCAATCGAAATAAACGCGCGGCTGGTCATCAGTGATCTTCTTCCCCATGATTTCTCTTCAGAAATGACGAGTGACAGGTGACAAGTAACGGGTCAGAACAGCATTGCTTCAATCTTGTCACCTGTCACTCGTCACTGCTTTTATCGTCTCTCGGATTTTTCATATTCCGACAGCAGCAGATTCATCAACTCGCCGCGCCGTTCATACAGACGTTTCAACTCGCGCGGTTCGTGTCGCGCTAATGCATAAGCCGTCAGCAACGGCAGGGCCACGGTCGCATCAACATAGCACACAACGGCGTCCGGCAAACGTTCCGGGTCAACTTTCCCCCACGAGACCGCTTCGCCGGGCGTCGCGCCGGAGAGGCCTCCCGTGTCGGGTCGGGCGTCCGTGATTTGTAAAAAGAAGTCGTGGCCGCGTTCGTCGATGCCGAGCACTTCCTGTATCTGCGGCTCGGTTTGGAGCAGGAAATTTTTGGGCGAGCCGCCGCCGAGGATGAAGACCGCGCTTCGCCCGCCGTGCTTGCGCCCACGGTCGCCTTTGCCATGAATCGCGCCGCGCTTGGCGGCCAGCACGATCGAGGCGGTTTCGTTCACGTCGAGCGACGGGTCGAAGGCCAGTTTATTGCCCTGCAAAGCCTTCGCCGCCACGTTCATGCCGATGCTCGAATCGCCGGGCGAAGAAGTGTAGAGCGGCACGCCGAACTCGTAGGCAGCAGCCAGGAGCGACTTGTATTCGAGTCCGAGTTTTAGCTCGCGCTCGCGCACATAGCGACCGCAGAGGTGATGAAATTCCGCCGTGGACATCGGCCTTTGAAATTCTTCGCCTTCGATGATGCGACGAAAGAACTCATCGGTGTCGAGCAGCACCGAATAATCGAAGAAGATGTCGTAGATGCGCACCACTTCTTCTTCGCGCAGCGTGATGTCGGAGACGCTCGTGTTGCCTTGATGAAGCGAGAGGCCGATGCCGAAATGCGTGTCGTGATAGAGGTTCGCGCCGGTGGTGATGATCCAGTCGATGAAGCCCGCGCGCATCAGGGGGATCAAGGCGGAGATGCCCAATCCGGCGGGCGTGAGTGCGCCCGTGATCGAGACGCCCACCGTTACGTCCGGCTCCAACATCTTCTGCGTGAACAACTGGCACGCCTCGCGCAGTCGCGCCGCGTTGTAAGCCAGAAAAGTTTCATCAATCAAGTCCGCGAGCGCGATCTCAGCCGTGATGGGCTTCGGGTCAATGCGCCGCCCGCGCAGGTACTTACTCTTCTTTTTCGCCATGCCGACAATATAAACGAAGGACGCGGAATGATGAAAGTTAAGCAACTCTTATTTCATCACTGCGCGCCTCGCGGTCAAACGTTTTTGTTTAACTTTATTCTACTTCCGCCGCCTTTGCTGCCACGCGGCGCAGGCGCAGGCGATTGATGCGCCGCTCGTCCGCTTCCAGCACTTCCACGTCGAGGCCGCGAAAGCTGAGATGCTCTCCGGGACGCGGCACATAGCCGAGTTCGCCGATGACGAGACCGGCGATGGTTGTCACGTCGTCGTCTTCCTCAAACTCAAACTCGAAGAGTCGTTCGATCTTGTCCACTTCGGTTGAACCGAGCACATCGTAATAACCGTCGCTCGCTTCGACGATCTCGACGACTTCTTCAAGGCCGGTATCTTCGTCTTCGATCTCCCCGACGATCTCTTCCAGTATATCTTCGACCGTCGCCAGTCCCGCAACGCCGCCATATTCATCGATCACCATTGCGAGTTGCGCGTGCTTCTTTTGCATCTCTTCAAGCAGTTCGGCGACGGGCTTCGTCGCTGGCACGAACAGCGTAGGCCGAATGAGCGATTGGATCGAATCATCCTCGCGCCCCTCCACCCAGCATTGCAGCAGATCGCGCACGTAGATGATGCCTTCGATGTTGTCGATTTGATCGCGATAGACGGGCAGGCGCGAATATTTCGATTCAACGACGCGGTCGCGCACCTCGCGCACCGTCGAAGTGATCGGGATGGCGGCAATCTCCGTGCGCGGCGTCATCACTTCGCTGACGCGCGTGTCGCCAAACTCGATGATCGAGTGGATCAGTTCGCCCTCTTCTTCTTCGAGAATGCCCTCCTCTTCGCCCACATCGATCAACGCCTGCAAGTCGTCGCCGTTATCGTCTTCATCCTCCGCCGCGCCGATCTCGGTCACATGCTCGCTGCGACGCGGGCGGTCAAACGACCTGTGCCACGAAAAAGCGACGACCGAGAGCGTGCGATAGAAAGGGCGCAGGATGGGCAACAGGCGAACCAGCGTCGCCTCCGGGTTGCTCGAAGCGATGAAGCGCGGAATGATCTGGCGCGCGAGTCCCGTCAGCGTGACGCTGGCGGCGGCGGCCAACAGGAGAAAGCCGGGATAAGGAAACGCTTGCGCCTGCGGCGCGCGATAAATCAATTGAGAGATGATGGAGGTGACGAGGACGGAGATCGTGACGACTAAGAGCAGGATGGAGACGGCGAGCGTAAAGCGAAAACGCGAACGGCTTTCCAGTATCTCGCTGAGAAAAGTCGTCGCGGCGGTCGGGCGTTCGTCCTCCGCCTCCCCGATCAAACGGCGCAGCCCGACATCGCTCAACTCGCCGAACGCCATATCAATCGACGCCAGAAACGCCAGCGCGACGAGCAGCAAACCAGTGATCCCTATCTCAATTTCCATAACGGTCAGTAGTCAGTAGCCAGTAGCCGCTAGCCAGACAGGAAAAACACCGCTTTTCTACTGGCTGCTGACTACTTACTATTGATTACTCTTCATTATATTCCAAGACGACGGCGCAAGCGCAGTTCGAGCGCGTTCATTTCGCCGTCATCAGTTTCGTGATCGTGCCCGCACAGGTGGAGCACGCCGTGCAAGATCAATTGTTCCACTTCCCTCTCAAAACTCAAATTATGCTCTGCTGCCTGTTTCTCCGCCCGCTCGACCGAAATTACCACATCGCCGAGCGTCGCCCCCGTCAACTTTTCAAACTCCGCCTGCTCCGCCGGAAACGACAACACATCGGTCGTCCCGCGCTTGCCGCGCCAACGCCAATTGAGTTCCCGCATCGCGCGGTCTGACACGAACGCGACGGTCACGCCCACGCCGCGAGCAGGAGCAACTTTCAACGCTTTCGCCGCAAACGCTTCCCAGCATTCGCAATCAAGCGGCAGCTTGCGCTGACGGTTGACGACTTCAATCATCATCCGCCTCAGGCATTTTGCCCATCCTCTGCCTGAGCCGGTGGCAAATACAAACTGTTTAGCATCGCCTTCTTTTCATCCGGCGAGATCACAGCCAACTCCAAACAATCTTGCAGCAAGCGCGTGGCGTTGAGGTAATCAGCCAATCGCGCTTCCTGTGGATCGGTTAAATTCCAATCATGCCCGATGTCCCTGTGCTTGATCATCAAGGCTCGCAATTTATCCGCGAACACCTGCCACTCTGCGGTAGGAGAGGTGTCGGTTGGTAACGAGAGCGCGGCTAATTCTTTTGCAAACTCGTTCAATCCCAAGTCGCGGGCGCGGGCGAGGGCGAGGTCGCGGGCGAGGTCGAGGGCGCGGGCGAGGTCGAGGGCGCGGGCGAGGGCGAGGTCGAGGGCGAGGTCGAGGGCGAGGGCGCGGTCGAGGGCGAGGTCGAGGGCGAGGGCGCGGTCGAGGGCGAGGGCGCGGTTTCGGCTTCGATAGTAAATCTCTATGTACAAATAGTACGGTCTCACTAACCAGGGATCAGCTTGAATTGAAGCCGATTTGTTATCCGCCCAAGCCAACAATTCCCGCAGCTTTTCATCCTCTTCGAGAAAATTATCCACGCTGCGCCGGAAGGCCGTCATAAAATGGCTGGCATCCGGCAACAAACTTGTCGTCAACAGGAACACTTCACGCCAACGCCCGTCCGCGCAATGCTCTTTGACCAGATTCGTCAACGTGCCTTTGGACGCATTAGCAACAATATACTTCGCCGTAAAGTATTCCTGAAAAGTCAGGTGCGAAAAGGAATACACCGCGCGGGCGCGCTCTACGAAAATGCCGTGTTGCGCCTCAATCGCTTTGAGAATCGCTTCTCCGTCGGTCGCTTCGTTCGCGTCGTGCGGCGGCACGTTCCTGACGTAAGCCGTGATGCGTCTTTCCAGTTCCGCCTGCGGGATGAAATATTCGTTTCGTTCAAACGTCTCCGCCGCGATACTCGCCAGCATGTTCTCTTTATGACCCAGCGACAGCTTGCGATAAACTTCGTCGCGCTTAATCCTTCGTGACGAGTCCCATTTCTTCAACAGTGCGTCCAACGCTTCCTCGTAAATTTCAACCCGTCGCGGCGGAATGGTCAGCGTCTCGTTGAAGGCCAGACACAGCAACGTCAAAAGCAGCGGCGTGCGCGCCAGATCGCGCAAGCCTTTGTTGTCGTCCCTCGCAAACTCAGACAGAAATTTAGCGCTGGTTTCTTCGTCTTTCTTCCCCCCTTTACGAAACCAGTTGCGGACAAACGTGTGAATCTGCGCTTCGGTGAAGTCGGCGATCTCGACGTAAGCGAATGGCTCGAAGGAATAATCGCTGGCGGCGATGCGGCAGGTGATGAGGCATTGCGTCCGGTCATACTTCTCGATGAAATTGTTCATCGCGCGCGTTTGCTTGTCCCTTTGCCCGTCCTCCTGATTGACTTCATCAAGGCCGTCGAACAACACAATCGCGCCGCCCGATTTCAATAGTTCCTCGACAAACGGCTGCGCTACGGGAAAGTCGAAAATGTCGAAACGCCCTGCGATGAAGGGCAACAACTCTACGCCGGAATCAGCCCATTGTTTGAGCGAAATGAAGATCGGGACTTTATCTAGTAACTGCTCGGCGGCTTTGAGGGCGATATATTTGAGGAAAGTTGTTTTACCCGCGCCCGGCTTCCCCAGGATAAAGAGGTTGCCTGTATCCCTGACCAGTTTCAATCCGTTGATTCGTTCCGCGTGCGGCGGCGCATCCGGGTCTGCGGCGGACTTCTGTTTCAAGTCTTCGATGTCGAACCGCCCGTAGGCGGTGGGCTTATCCAGCATGTAAGCCTCGGTGAAAATGTCATCGAGCGGCACAGGCTTGACCATGCCCATAATTTGCATCGAGTCGTATTGCTTGATGATTTTTGCGCGATAGGCTCTGGCGGCAGTTTCCCACTTCGACTCGTCCCATTTTTCCTTGCCTGCATCAAAGACTTTACCGGCAAGGCTCTTTCCGTAATTGCTCCAGAGCCATGCACCTGCAAGTGGGAAAATCGTTTCGATTGGCATATCACAAACCGCTCTTGCTCGAATGATTTTCGTAAGCCCTGATGATCAGTTGCACGAGGCGATGGCGCACGACATCTTTATCCGTGAAATAAACGAACTCGATGCCTTCGACTTTGGAAAGGATGCGCTCGGCTTCGACGAGGCCGCTGCGTTTGCCCGTCGGCAAATCGATCTGCGTCACGTCGCCCGTGATGACGGCCTTCGAGCCGAAGCCGATGCGCGTGAGAAACATCTTCATCTGCTCGCTCGTCGTGTTCTGCGCTTCGTCGAGGATGATGAAAGCATCTGCAAGTGTGCGACCCCGCATGAAGGCGAGCGGCGCGACTTCGATGACGCGCTTCTCCAGGAGCTTCGTGACGCGTTCGGCTTCGATCAAATCGAAGAGCGCGTCGTAGAGCGGGCGCAGGTAAGGGTCAACCTTGTCCTGCAAATCGCCCGGCAGGAAACCCAACTTCTCGCCCGCTTCCACAGCCGGGCGCGCCAGCACGATGCGGCTCACCTGCTTCTGCATCAACGCCTGTATCGCCATCGCCACAGCCAAATAGGTCTTCCCAGTCCCAGCCACGCCGACGCCAAAGACGACATCTTTATTTTGGATGGCCTCGATGTAGTGGCGTTGGTTGGCGGACTTGGGCGCGACCTGTTTTTTGCCCGCCGGGTTGAAGCGCGCTTTGGTGAAATAGTCGCGCAGCGAATAAGCGCGGTCTTCGGCGATCTGGGCGAAGGCTTCGCGCAGTTCGCGGTCGGTGAAGGTTTTACCTTCGGTGAAAAGCGCGGTGAAGTCTTCGAGTATCTTCTCGACCGTGGCGACATCTTTCGGGTCGCCGTCAATGGTCAAATCCTGACCGCGCGCGTCGATGCGCACGTCGAGCAATGATTCCAGATGTTTGATGTTCTGGTCGTGGACGCCGAAGAGCGTTTCAATTCCTCGTGGCGGTAGTTCGATTTTCTTCAAAGTGAGCTTGTTATCTCCTTAATCGTGGGCGGAGGTTCATTATCGCAGGAGTCAGGAGCGGCGGCAGGTGAGCAATTTCGGTTTCGGCATATTGCAGGTAAAACGCTACTACATGCCCCCACATGTGTCAACGAAGTCGGGCGGTTGCTCGCCCGCTTGCCGAACGCCGCACCTTGACACAGCCACTCCTGATACCTATACTTTGCCTTTTGCGCTGACAGCCAAATTGCTGATTGTCGCCAGCGCAGCCCATCAGCATTACAAGTTCTTTGGATTTCCGACGGAGTTTCAGAAGATGCCTAATCATAAATCAGCCGAAAAGCGTATGCGCCAGAACGAACGGCGCAAATCGATCAATCGCAGCAATCGCACCCGTCTACGCACGGAAATCAAGAAACTGCGCGCCGCCATCACCGTAGGCGATAAAGACGCGCTTCAGGCCGTGCTGTCACAGACAATTTCATCCATTGATAAGTCCGTGCAAAAAGGCGTCCTGCACAGAAACGCCGCCGCGCGTTATAAATCGCGGCTGACCACCCGCGTCAACCAAATCGGCGCGCAGTAACACTTTTTTTTCAAACGACTTGACGACAGCGAGGCGGATCGAGCAATTCGATCCGCCTCGCTGCTTTTATTTCGGTTCTACCCCGGAGGTGAAAGATGAACGTCACAGGCCGCGAGCAAAATTATTTTCACGACCTCGCAGAGATTGAGCAATTAGTGCAGAATTTCGAGTCCTGTAGCATCGAGCCTTCCGAATTCAACCATCACGCACATCTCACCGTCGCCTTCTGGTATCTGTCTCAACTGCCCGCCCCGGCAGCCGTGGAACGCATGCGTGCAGGCTTGCATCGCTTCACCAAACATCACAACTCCGATGGCTACCACGAAACGCTCACCCGCTTCTGGCTCAAGCTCGTGCGCCACTTTCTCGACCGGGCGGAAACCACCCACTCGCTCACGGAACAGGCCAACGAACTGCTCACCGTTTACGACCATTCACGTCTCGTCTTCGAGTATTACAGCCGCGAGCGCATTGAGTCAGGAGAAGCAAAACAGTCGTGGGTCGAGCCGGACTTGAAGCCGCTGGATTTCTAACGGATGAAATAATGCAGCCGCACTTCGCTTCGGGTTAGCCGGACAGTTCACAGATAAGCAGTTCGAGTTGGAGGCGGGGCGTGCCGAGTGAGGTTTTGATGGCGAGATCGGCGGAGGCGATGCGCGCGAGGCGGCGCGTGAGGTCTGCCGCGTCGGTGCGGCGGGCGGTGGCGAGAAAATCTTCGCGCTTGCCGTAGGGCATCGGGACGAGCCGGAAAACTTCCTCTTTCGGCTTCCCGCCCGACATCAATTCTTTGGCGAGGGCGAGGCGGTGATAACTGCTCGCGATCAGCCCGACGAGCATCACTGGTTCCGCGCCGTCGTCGAGCAAGCGTTGCAGGGTTTGCAGCGCACGTCTGCGGTCTCCGGCTACCAGATGATCCGTCAATTCAAAATTCGATAACTCGCGCGAACGAACACCCAGCGTTTCCACCAACTCCATCGTGATGAGTCCGCCGGGCAACGCGGCGGTCGCCAGTTTATTCAACTCATTGGCGAGCCGTCGCACGCTTGTGCCCACCAGCCCGATGATCTGCCGGAGCGTGCGCTCATCGGCCCCGGCTTTCAACTTCTTCAGATAATCGCGCGCCCACACGCTCAATTCGTTGTCTGAGAGCGGCGCGAATTCGACGCTCACGCAAGCCTCCATCAACGTCTTCGACAGCTTGCGCCGCTTGTCCAGTTCATCCGCGATGAAGATGACGACGGAACTGGTCGCCGGGCGCGCCAGATAGCGCAGGAGCGCGCCCTCATCCCCCTCCTTCAGTTTGGCGAAGTCCGTGATGCGCACGACGCGACGTTCAGCCATCATGGGAAGCTGCTCGGCGGCGGCAATCGCCTGCTGCACATCCATGCTGGCAAGGCTGAAACTCGCTTCGTTGAACTCGCGCAAATTCGCGCCGCGCAACGCTTCGTCCGAGATGCGACGCGCGGCCAAATCACGCAAAAAGTCTTCCGCCCCGTGGAGCAGGTAGAGCGGCGCGACGCGCTTTTCCTTCAACTCGCGCCGCAATGCTTCGCGTGTCAGCGTGCTCATTTCTTTTCTTCATTGACGCCAAAGCCGTTGACGAGCGTTGAGACCAGCGACTCGGCGAAGTTGCGCGCCATGCGCTGCACCGCCGGGTCTTCTTCATTGAAGAAGGTGCGCGGGTCGTTCGTAAACTCGAACTCGCCGCGATAGACGTAGTTCTGATTATCATAGAGCACGCGGTTCTGTACTTGATCGCGCACCGTCACCGCGCCGGTAATCGTCACCTCGAAGATGCGCGCCCGCCCGCGTTCGTCGAGCAGCACGCCGGCGAAAGCGAAGTTGCGGATGACGCCATCGATTACCGCGTCCGCGCCCTCCGGCTCGCTCTGCACGCGCAAGCCCTGCCCGCGCCGGATGATCTCGTTCGAGACGGCCTCCGTAAAACGCGACTCGATCTTGTAGCGCAACGCCTGATTCTGAAAAGCCGGGACAGCCACTGTGCGAATATGCGTGGGCAACCCGCTCTTCGTCACCGGCTTGTAACATTCAGTAAAGCCCGACACACAAACCAGCAAGGCCGACAACGCCACCCCGCGACAGAGTTTTAATGCAAACTTCATTTCACAACCTTTCCCGACTGACGCCAACTACAAACGCCGCACGATACGATTCGCAGGCAAAGCGTGTCAAACAACCATCGTGAATAGGTGAAGACATGTTTTGTTCTATTCACGATTCACGAGCCACGGCTTTTATTGCATCCGCCACACGCGCAGTTTCGACGGCGGCGCGCACGTCGTGGACGCGGACGATATCCGCCCCATGCAGGATGGCTGCCGTGATTGTCGCCATCGTGCCGTGCAGCCGGTCTTCGATAGCAGCATTGTCAAGCAATCTCCCGATGAACGACTTGCGCGACGTGCCGACGAGGAGCGGCAAATCCGCGAACTCCCGCTTTAAATGAGCCAGCCGCGCGAGCAACTCCACATTCTGCGCCTGACTTTTGCCGAAGCCGATGCCGGGATCAATGGCGATGGCGGCGCGCGAAACGCCATGCTGTTCCGCCAACGCGATGCTGCGGCGCAGACTGTTGACCACCTCCGCGACAATCTCGGCGACGGGCGGAAGTTGATGCAAGGTATCCGGTGTGCCGCGCGAGTGCATGAGCACGAGTCCTGCGCTGCTACGCGCCGCTTCATCCGCGACCTGCGCATCGAACCGGAGTGCGGAGATGTCGTTGATGATCTCCGCCCCGGCGTCAAGCGCGGCGCGAGCCACTTCCGCCTTCGTCGTGTCGATGGAGACGACGACGTTCGGCAATTTAGCTAATCGTTCGACGACGGGGAGGACGCGCCGCAACTCTTCATCCGCACTCACCGCTTCGCCGCCCGGCCTCGTTGATTCGCCGCCGATGTCGATGATGTCCGCGCCCGCACTCAACATCTCTTCGGCATGTGCGACGGCCTTTCCAGGATCGTAAAATCGCCCGCCATCGCTGAAGCTATCCGGCGTCACATTTAAGACGCCCATGATGAGCGTGCGCCCGCCCAACGCGAGCGTGCGACGTGCAAGTTGCCATTCGCGGGCGGGCGTCATCAAGCGGCTACCTCGCGGTGTGCACAATGGCCGGTAAACCCTTCAATTGCATTATTCATTGGTTGATAGACCAAAAGCGCAAAGACTATCACCGCGAGACCGCTTGCGTATGATAATTTCACCGCCTAAGATAACAGTATGCCGACGGTGTTGCGAGCAGGCCGCCTTCGCTTCTTCTTTTTCAGTAACGAGGGACAAGAGCCGCCGCACATTCACATCAAAGCGGCGGAGAACGAAGCTAAGTTCTGGCTCGATCCCATCGGGTTAGCTTTCAATTACGGTTTCAGAGGGCGCGAGCTGAATGAAATCGAATATCTCGTCGGGCAACACCGGGCGCAATTTCTGGAGGCTTGGAATGAGCACTTTAGCGAAGAACAACCGTGATTCAGCGCGGGCGTATGTGCCGACCTCAGCCCTCGCCAAGACGGTCGAGTTTGACGACGAGATGATGCGCGTGTTACTCACCGACGGACGCATCGTCAGCGTGCCGCTCATCTGGTTTCCATTGTTAAGGGAAGCGACACCGGAGCAACGGGCGCGCTGTGAGATCGGCGGCGGCGGCACGAGCTTACACTGGCCTGAGATAGATGAAGATTTATCCGTCGCCGGTTTAATGGCGGGCGCGGACTGGAAATCAATGTAAGCTCCCTTACGCGCTCCGCGCGTCTTCTCTCTTACGCTGGCAATTATCATTGTGTGTAGCGGAATCCCCACCACTGAGATTTTGGCCCCTCGTCACCGTTAGAGTTTACAGCCCAAACCCGCCAGCGACCTGGCTGCGCGCCGACAAAGCCAAATTCGTAAAGTTTGTGTCCGGTACGAGCCGGAAGTTCTAAATCAGTCCTTACAAGATTGGGACAGACACTTTCGGGCAACTTGCTTGAAAGCCAATAAACATCGAGGGTATGTGCTGGACCAACGATTTTCGAGTGTCCCAATGTCATAAGAACTGATTTAGAAACAGTGGTCTGCTACGCGCTCAAAATTAAATGCCTTACACCGATCCTGACAACTATCACAGAGCCTCTGCGAACAGATGTTTGACGCTGACGATAAAGATGAAAAAAGGGGAAAGGGATATTCTCCCCTTCCCCTTCTAAATACCCCTTTACTGCTTTCCTCTTGTCTTACTCACGCCGTGGCCGGACCGGTGATGGGCGGCAGGATCGGCTTGAGCGGATTCGAGGCCGGTTCTATCAGTTGCGGTCGCTGCTCGTCATCTTTCGGAGCAGGCGGCTGGTCATCGAGCGGGAGTCCCGCCACGATCCGGCGAATCTGCACGCCGTCGAGCGATTCGCGTTCCAGCAGCGTCTCCGAGAGGCGAATCATGGTCTCGCGGTTATCAGTGATGATAGTGCGCGCACGCTCGTACTGATCCGAGATGATCTTTCTGACTTCCTGATCGATCTTGATCGCTGTGTCTTCCGAGAAGTCGCGGTGCTGCGAAATCTCGCGCCCGAGGAAAATCTGCTCTTCCTTCTTACCGAAGGTGAGCGGGCCGAGATCGGACATGCAGTATTCGCAGACCATCGAGCGGGCCCGTTCCGTCGCGCGTTCGATGTCGTTGGACGCCCCCGTCGTGATGTCGTTCAGGAAAATCTCTTCGGCGAGTCGTCCTCCCATCATGATCGCGATCTGGCCGAGCAAATATTCTCTGGTCGCGCTGTAGCGGTCGCCTTCCGGCAACTGCTGCGTGAGACCGAGAGCCATCCCGCGCGGGATGATCGTGACTTTGTGAACCGGGTCGGCGTTCGGCACTTTCAGGCCGACCAGCGTGTGCCCCGCTTCGTGATAAGCCGTGATGCGCTTCTCCTCGTTGGAAATGACCATGCTCTTGCGCTCTGCGCCCATGAGCACTTTGTCTTTTGCCAACTCGAAATCAGTCTGCATGACGATCTTCTTGTTATAACGCGCCGCGTTCAAAGCGGCCTCGTTGACGAGGTTGGCGAGGTCCGCGCCCGTGAAGCCCGGCGTGCCGCGCGCGATCACGGAGATGTCAACGTCTTCACCGAGCGGAATCTTCCGCGTGTGGACTTTGAGAATGCCTTCGCGCCCGCGCACGTCTGGCCGCGAGACGACCACGCGACGGTCGAAGCGTCCCGGTCGAAGCAACGCCGGGTCAAGCACGTCCGGCCTGTTGGTCGAAGCCATCAGGATCACGCCATCGTTCGATTCAAATCCGTCCATCTCGACGAGCAGTTGATTCAAAGTCTGCTCGCGCTCGTCGTGGCCGCCGCCCAGACCCGCGCCGCGATGACGCCCGACCGCGTCGATCTCGTCGATGAAGATGATGCACGGCGCGTTTTTCTTGCCCTGCTCGAACAGATCGCGCACGCGCGATGCGCCGACGCCGACGAACATTTCGACGAAATCCGAACCCGAAATCGAGAAGAACGGTACATTCGCTTCGCCCGCGACGGCGCGCGCCAGCAAAGTCTTGCCCGTTCCCGGCGGCCCCATCATGAGCACGCCTTTCGGGATACGCCCGCCGAGTTTCTGGAACTTTTGCGGCTCTTTGAGAAATTCGATAATCTCCTGCAATTCCTCTTTCGCCTCTTCAACGCCCGCCACGTCTTTGAAAGTAACGCGCTTCTGCTGGTTGTTGAGCAACTTGGCGCGCGACTTGCCGAAAGATAGAGCCTTGTTGCCGCCGGCCTGCATCTGCCTGAGCATGAAAATCCAGACGCCCATGAAAAGCAGGAGCGGAGCCCACGTCAACAGCAAGCCCCAGAGCATGCTGTTGCCGCTCGATTGGTCTTCGACTTTCCCCACGCGCGCATTGCCGTTCTCGTCGAGCTTCTTCGCCGAGTCCATCAAACTGCTCTGCTGCTGCGCGTTCGACAAATCGGCGCGCCATTGCCCGCCCTTTGTGTCAACGGCCAAGACTTCGCTCGGCTTGATGGTCAGTTTGGAAATTTCGCGTTTCTCAATCTTGACATTTAAAGTGCTCAGGTCAAGTTTCTCCGGCCCGCCCTGGCTGCCTGAGAAAGCCTTATAAAGCAACACCGCACCCAGCAGGATGAGAACCCAAAAAATTATTTGTCTGGCTGTTGAACTCAAATTAGTCTTGCCTCCGACGCCGATCATAACTCATTTCGGCATCCGTTGTCTCTCCCACACAAATCCTCTCGCTCGCTACCTGCCGGAAAAGGGAGCGCACATGCTGACGCCCTTTATAAACCCGGCTCTCTACGACGCCATCTTGAGATGCTTGCGGTGCGCGCCGCGTTGCGCCTCTCAGTCCCGCTCGCCTTGCCGTCAAACACCAAACATCGCGCCAATACTTCTCAAGCAGGACGCGCCAGAAACGGTAAATTCCGCCACCGCTCCTGAAAGCCCAGACCATAACCGAAGACGTAATCCTCGTGCGTCTCAAACGCCCGCCAGTCGGGTTCGAGCGCGACCCGCCGGCGATCAACTTTATCGACGAGCACGCACAACTTGATGCTCGCCGCCCCGCGCGATTCGAGTTGCTTGACGAGATATTCCTGCGTCACGCCGGTCTCCATCACGCCTTCGACGAGCAATACGTCGCGCCGCGTCAAGTCCAACTGAGTGCTGAAGTGCAAATCCTGCACGCCGCCGAGCGAGCGATGATCGTAGCGCACGAAGGCCGTCCGTAGCGGCATATCGATGCGGCGCAAGAGATCTGCGATAAACATAAAACCGTCTTCCGCCACGCCGAGCACGGTCAATTCACGCCCCGCATAAGCCTGCGAGATGTCAGTCGCGAGCGTCTCGACACGCCCTGCGATCTCCGCCGCACTGTGAATTTCCAGAATGCCTTCAGCCATTTTGTTCCGCCTCGAAAACCGTCCGTGAAAAGCAATGGCCGCCCGCGAAATGTGAGCAGCCATGTGCGACATTTTCGATTCTAAATCTCTCCTGCACCTTTTTCAACTCTTCCCCGCCCGAATCCGCTGCTGATGAAACAACAACAGCCCGCTCCGCCGCTCCACCATGCTCCCGCCCGGCAACTGCGCCACGCGCCCGCCCCGCCCCGCCTCCAGCAATTTTTCGACTGCCGCCACATGCACCGACTCCACGCGCCGCAAACTCCCGCGCCCTGCCGCGATCCACTGCCGCAACGCCCGCCTGCGCAAGGCCACCTCCGCCCCGCGCAGCACTTCGACGTTCAACGCCGGCGGGTGCCGCATCGCAGCATCCTCATCATTCAACTGCGCGTCGCTCTCGTTGCTCTTCGCTCCCAATGTTCTCGCTGAAAGCTGAGAAGCTTCCGCCAACAAAGCCGCGGCCTGTGCTTGCAACGCTTCCGCATCCGCTCTCAACAGTTCGGCGGTGCGGGCCAGCGTTTCCGCCGCGCGCGGGTTGAAAGTTTCCAACAATGGCAACAACTGTCGGCGCACCCGCACACGCGAAAATTTCTCGTCCTCGTTCATCTCGTCCGCGCGCACGACGACGCCCCGCGCCGCGCAGTACTTCCCTGTCTCCGACCGCCGTGCCCAATTGAGCAACGGGCGCACCAACAGCAGACCATCGCCCCGCGCATCGAGTGTGCGCGCCACGCTCATCCCGCTCAATCCTTCCGCTCCGCTTCCGCGCAGCAATGCCAGCAACACCGTCTCCGCTTGATCGTCCAATGTGTGAGCCACGACAACTGCACGCGCTCCCCACTCGCGCGCCACCCGCGCCAGAAATTCGTAACGCTCGCGCCGCGCCGCCTGCTCCAAATTATCCCGCGTTTCTCGCGCTCGCTGCTTCACCGCCGCGCGCCCCGACGCCACTTCATATCCCAACCCGCCCGCCAACTCCCCGACCCAACGCGCATCCGCCGCGCCCGCCGCCCCGCGCAATTCGTGATTCAGGTGCGCCACGATCAACTTCAACGCGAGCCGGCGCGACTTGAGCAACTCATCGCAGGCCAGCAGCAGCGCGGTCGAGTCCGCGCCGCCGGAGACGGCGACGACGACAGCAGCGTTTGCCACGGGCAGCGCGAGGCGCGTCCACTCGTCCCATAAATGCCGGGCGAAGCCGCTCAACTTCCGCTTAAGCCTGCCGTCGCCTTTTTGTCCTGGTTTGAATTGAAGGTTCTTCATTGCACAACAGGCGCGCGGTTCGCAACCGTCGCGCCTGTCGAAAGAATAAAACTCTCTTGCTGCTTCAGGGAAGCGACGGTTTCACGAGCGGCGACTCTTTGTCGTCAACGAACACGCTGAGGACGCTCTCGTTTCCGGGAAACACGAAAGTGTGATTCGTCACGAGGAGCGAGCCGTGCTTATCGAAGGCGGCGTTGGCCGGTGAGTTGAACGGGGAGATGAGGCTGCCGGGCGCATTGCCGAAACGCGCGATCTCCGCACCCGTCGAGTTGAGGACGGAGACGCCGCAACTGTCGCCCTTCGCCCCTGCTGCTCTCCACTTTTTTACGCGACGATCATCGTGCCCGTGCCTTCGTCGGTGAAGACTTCGGAGAGCAAAGTGTTGCGCAAACTACCTTTGATGATATGCGCGCTGCGGACGCCGCGATGAAGCAGTTCGGTGATGTTTTGCAGTTTCGGGATCATGCCCCCGGTGGCGACGCCGTCGCTGAGAAGTTTCGTCACTTCGTCAACGGTGAGGCGCGAGAGTTTCGTCGCGGATTCGCCGGGACGCAGGTACAACCCATCCACGTCGCTCAGCAAAATCAATTTCTCCGCCTCCAGACGCACGGCGATCTCGGCGGCGATGGTGTCGGCGTTAATGTTGTAGACGCGGCCTGCGGCGTCCGCACCGAGCGGTGAGACGACCGGCAGATACTCGTGATCGAGCAGCACCCGCAACAGCCGATCGTCGATTTCCAACACATCGCCGACGTGCCCGAAATCGACTCGCTCTTGTGCGCCGGTCTCCTGATTGATTAAATCTTTCGGCGGGCGGCGTTCGGCATGCACGATGTTTCCGTCGATGCCCGACAAGCCGACGGCATCCACGCCGTGATTGCGCAACGCGGCCAGAATGTCGATGTTGATTTTTCCGGCGAAGATCATTTTCGCCATATCGAGCGTCGCATCGTTCGTCACGCGCCGGCCATTGATGATCGTCTGCTCGACGCCCATCTGCTCCGCGAGTTCCGTTAACTGCTTGCCGCCCCCGTGTACGACGCACAGACGAATGCCGACCTGATGCATCAGTGCCAATTCTTCACAGAGCGAACGCAGATTCTCGTGATCCTCCGTCAGCTTGCCGGAGATTTTGACGACGAAAGTTTTGCCTTTGAACCGCTGAATGTACGGCAAGGCTTCGCGCAACAGATCAAGTCGCGGCTGGCTCATCGCTCCTCCAATTGCGGATTTCGGATTGCAGAATGCGGATTAAAAACAAATTGAATTTCTTCAATCCGCATTCCGCAATCCGAAATCCGCATTCGCCAAAACAGCTTTCTGCACATGCAAACGGTTCTCGGCTTCATCGATCACCACCGACGCGGCGGAATCGATCACGTCGTCCGTCACGATCACGTTGCGGCGCACGGGGAGACAGTGCATGAAGATGCCGCCGCCGGTGCGTTGCATCTTCGCCGCGTCCACGATCCAATCGCGGCGATACTCGGTGCGCGTCTCGATGTCATCTTCGGGCGAGCCGTAGAACATCTTGCTGCCCCAACTCTTCGCGTAGACCACTTGTGCGCCGTCGAAGGCCGCTTCCACGTCGTTTGTGACGTTGACGCTTGTGCCCGCGTCAAACGCCCGCTCGTTGAGTTGCCCGATCAGCTCGTCGTCGAGTTCGTAGCCGGGCGGGTGCGCGATGGTCAACTCGTGCCCCAACTGCACCGCCGCGAGCGCGAAACTGTTCGGCACGGCCATCGGCAAAGCCTTCGGATGCCACGCCCAGGTGAGGAGGACGCGCTTCGGCCCCGCGCCGAGTTTCTCCCTGATGGTCAACATGTCCGCGAGCGCCTGACACGGGTGGTGCATCGCCGATTCGAGATTGATGACCGGCACTTCGCTGTGGCGCGCGAATGCCGCGAGCACCGGATCGCGCCGCTCCTCTTTCCAATTCTGCAACGCCGCGAAGGTGCGCACGCCAATCGCCGCGCAATACCGACCGAGCACGCGCACAAATTCCGCGACGTGCTCCGTCTTGTCGCCGTCCATCACGATGCCGTCGCGGTGTTCGAGCGTCCAGCTCGTCCCACCCGGTTCGAGCACGACCGGATTGCCGCCGAGTTCATAAATCCCGACCTGCATCGAAGCGCGCGTGCGTAAAGAAGGGTTAAAAAAGACCAGCGCGACGGACTTACCCGCGAGTGGCTTCGATGAATCTTCGCCGCGCTTGAACCGCGCCGCCGCTTCGAGCAAACGCTCTAGCTCGTCGCGTGTCCAATCGGCAGTTGTCAGGAAATTTTTCGGCATAGCCTTCATGTTACTGTTCAGTCCGCGCTTCTCTCCAGTTCCTTCAACATCAAGACGCACGGTATCTCAACTCCGCTCGCCAGTCGGTGCGACGTATCCTGCTGCCGGACGTAATCCGCGCGCTCGTAAAACGGCACGGCATTCAGAGAGGCGCACAGCCGCAACGACCTCAAGCCCAATTCGCGCGCACACCCTTCCAACATGTTTAATAGTTCCAGCCCCACGCCGCGCTGCGCTGCCTGCGGATGAACATAAACGGCTTCGACCTCGCCACCCGTTTGATTCAATATCCCGAAGCCGATGATGCCCTCGTCGTCTTCCGCGACATAGAACTCTTTGCGCTCAATCGCTTCAACGTAAAATTCAGCCTGACGCGGCGCGGCCCAGGCTTCGATCTGATCGGGGCTGTAATGCTCGCGGCACAGCTCTCTGATGGATGCCACATGCATTCGTCCGATGGCTTCATTATCCTCGCGCCTCGCCCGGCGCACAGTGAAGGCCATATGTTTCACCTGAGTTCAAAATGGCCGGGGAGAACTACAACACGCGTCCGAGCGCGTCAACAAACAGGTCAATTTCCTCCTGCCGCACACAGAGCGGGGGCAATAGTCGCAGCACGCGGGCGTCGCTCGAAGTGCCCGTGATGATGTGCTCTTCGAGCAACGCCTGATGAACCTTCGCGGCGATCTCATCCGTAAATTCGATGCCGAGCAACAACCCCGCGCCGCGCACCCGCGCCACTTGCGGCAGGTTCTTGAGAGACTCGCGCAAGTGTCGCTCGATGTCGCGCGCGTTCTCTAACATCCCATCGCTTTCCATCGCTTCAAGCGTCGCGCCCACCGCCGCCATCGCCAGCATCCCGCCGCCGAAGGTCGTGCCGAGGTCGTTCTCTTTGATGCGCGATGCGACGGCAGCATTCGTCAGGCACGCGCCGACGGGCACGCCGCTCCCCAGAGCCTTCGCCAGCGTGATGATGTCCGGCACCGCCCCGCCGCCCGCTGCGCCGCCCGCGAAGAACCATTCGCCCGTGCGCCCCGGTCCAGTCTGCACCTCGTCATAGATCAAAAGCATCCCGCGCTCGTCGCACAACTCGCGCAACGCGAGATAAAATTCCGGCGGAGCCTGCCTCACGCCCGCCATCGATTGAATCGGCTCAAGCATCACGGCGGCGATGGTGTGGTCGGCGAGCGCGGCGACCAAGGCCATCGAACCGAATTCCGCGCACACATGGCCGGGCACGTTCGGTCGTCCGAGGTCGCGGTACTTGCCCAGAAACGTCGCGCTGATGGAGTCCGCCGTGCGCCCGTGAAAGCTCCCTGTGAACGTGATGACGCCCTCGCGCCCGGTCGCCATCCGCGCCATCCGCATCGCGTTCTCGTTCGCCTCCGTCCCCGAATTGCAGAAGAAAACTTTGGCGATGCCTTCCGGCGCGCAGTTCACCAACCGCTCAGCCGCGCTGGCGCGCACCTCGGAATAAACGAGGTTCGAGTAGAACAACAACTCTCCGGCCTGCGCCCGGATCGCTTCGACGACGTGCGGGTGGCAATGCCCCGTCGCCGCCACGGCGTGCCCACCGTAGAGGTCCAGATAACGCTCGCCCCCCTGCGTTTCGATCCACGCGCCCCGCCCGCGTGCCGCCGCCAGACGCATCTTCCTGTATGTCGCCAGTTGAAATTCATCCTCGCGCGCGGCGATGTCGTCGAAAGTTGTCATTGCCTTTGTCATTTTATCTTCAATCTTGATCTCCCGGGCATGACCTGCGAGCAGCGTCAACAATTTCTGATCTCGTCACTTATCACCCGTCATCCATCACTGTTTTATGGATTGCTGCCGTACAGCATCAGCCCCGTCCGCTCGTCCAACCCAAACATCAGATTCATGTTCTGCACGGCCTGTCCCGCTGCGCCTTTAACGAGATTATCCAGCGCCGAGAAGACGACCAGTTGCCGCCCGCGCGCGGCGAAACCGAGGTCGCAAAAGTTGGTCGTCTTGACCCAGTTGATGTCCGGCGAACCTTCAACGATGCGGATGAAGAAACTCTCGCAGTAAAACTCCGTGAAGAGGTCGCGCGCCTGCACGGTCGTCAATTCATCTTTCGTCTCGATGTAGATGGAAGCGAAGATGCCGCGCGCCACGGGCAGCGAATGCGTCATGAACACCAGTTCGCTCACCCAGTCGCCCACCTGCCGCAACTCCTGTTCGATCTCCGGCACATGTTGATGCGTGAAAGGCTTGTAGGCGTAGAAAGAGTTCGAGCGTTGCGGGTGGTGCGTGTTGGCCGCCGGCTTCGCGCCCGACCCGGAAGAACCCGTCTTCGCATCCACGACCACGCGCCCGCCGTTCAACTGAGCACGCGCGACGAGCGGCGCGAGGCCGAGCAGCGTCGCCGTGGCGAAACAACCGGGATTGCTGACGAGCCGCGCCCGCTTGATCGCCTCCCGGTTCGTCTCCGTCAACCCGTAGACGAACTCGCGCTGCAACTGTGTCGCCGTGTGCTCGCGCCCGTAATACTCTCTAAACTCCCGCGCATCGCGCAGACGAAAATCGCCCGACAGGTCAACCACCTTCACGCTCGCGGGCACGCGCGGCGCGATCTCCAAAGCCTGCCCGTGCGGCAACGCCAGAAATACGCAGTCGAGTTCAGCGAGCCTCTCCAATTCTTCCGGCGCAGCGATGAAACGCAGTCCCGTCAAGCCGTGAAGGTTGCGATGCACTTCGCCGACCAACTTGCCCGCATGCTCATTCGCCGTCACGAACGAGACTTCCACATCGGCGCGTGCCAGCAGGATGCGCAGCAGTTCCGCGCCGCCATACCCCGACCCGCCGAAGATGCCGATTTTGAGTTTCATGTTTGAAGGTTCATGTTTGAAGGTTCAGGATTTTCGACTTTATCAGCAAGATTCAGGTTTCGATCAAAACAGGCTCAAGCACATGCGCGCTCGGCGAACCTGAAACTTGAGACCTGAAACTTGAAATTTTCTCTCGCACGATCTCGAACAGGCGCGTCCCGTCCCTGCGTGCATTACCCGCCGCGACGCCAAACTCCTCGGTGATGTAGTCTTCGCCCATCTGTGAATCCGTCACCGAACCCGCGACGAGATCAACGGTCAAGCCGCGCCGCCGAAACAACTCGATGCCGCCCCACGCGCCGACGTAGTCCGATGCGCAGTAGATGAGCGCGGCCATCGCCGCGCGCAACTCTACATCCGCGAAGACGGATTCGACCGAGTAGCCGCCGAGGATGCCGTCGCCGAGTTCGATCACGATCAGGTCGGGCGCGCTCTCGTTCAATTTGGCGATGATGGCTTTCGCCACGGGCGCGAGATCGCCTATGCCGACGGTCGAAGGCAAGCCGCAATCGAGAAAACTCGCCGTCGCCACCGCACCGTGATCGGCCATGTTCAAAGTGTCTCGCAGACACGCGACGCCCGACAGTTTCCCCGCCGCCACCTTCATGCCGGTGCGCGTCGCCTGCCGGATCAATTCCGTCGCAGCAAAAGTCTTCCCGCTGTTCATGCACGCGCCCGCGATGAGGACGAGCGGCGCGCTCGCGCCCAAACTTTCGCGGGGCGGCAACGCGGCGTCCGCGATGTTTCGCACCCGCGCCTCTGCATCACAGACGAGGCCGACAACTTCGACGCGAATCGCATCGCTCAAACTCGAATGATGTCCCGTGCAATGTCCGATGACGCCGCCCATGTTCAACAGGTGCAATTCGTCGCCCGCTTCGATGCTCGCGGGCACGTCGCCGACGAAGCCTTTCAACGCGCGGCGGCTGCCGAGCACACCGACGAGCACATCGCCCGGATTGATCTTCGCTAGCCGCCCCGTCGCCAGTTCCAACTGGTTATACGTCGCGCTATCGCTCAGCGCCCGCACCACCACCACATCGCCCGCGCGCGGTTTGTCCGACGCACCAATCACCGCCAGCGTCTTCGCCAAGTTGAGCGGCGAAGTCGCCGAGCCGACTTTGTCCGCCTCGACCACCTTCAACTGCCTGCCTTCGATCTTCTCCGCGATGTTCGACATTGACCAAGCTCCTCTTCTGCTCCCGAAACTTATTCATCCGACATTTCGCATCTGAGATCAGATTTCAGACGCCCGACGGTTGCCGCGTACCGACCTTCTCATCCGCTGTTGGGTAAACAGACGGCTCACCTTTGCCGTCCGACTTGCGCCAGCGAGCGCAGCCGCAATGCGTTCAATTTGATAAAGCCTTCGGCGTCGCGCTGGTTGTAGACGGTGTCGGCCTCAAAAGTCGCGAGCCGTTCGTTGTAGAGCGAGCGCGGAGCGCGGCGTCCGACAACTGTGGCGTTCCCGCGATAAAGTTTGAGGCGCACTTCGCCCGTCACATCCCGCTGTGTCTCGTCGATCATGCGTCGCATCAATTCCGTCTCCGGCGCAAACCAGAAGCCGTAGTAGACGCTCTCCGCAAACTTCAAACTCAACGAATCGCGCAAACGCAGCACTTCCCGATCCATCGTGATCGATTCGAGCGCGCGATGCGCCGCTTGCAGGATCGTCACGCCCGGCGTCTCGTACACGCCGCGCGACTTCATCCCGACAAAACGATTTTCCACCAGATCGACGCGACCGATGCCGTGCGCGCCGCCCGTCGCGTTCAGCTTTTCGAGCAGCGCGACCGCGCCCATCCGCTCGCCGCCCACGCTCACCGGCACGCCCTGTTCAAACCCGACGACAACGTACTCGGCTGCGTCGCGGGCATTTTCCGGCGCACTCGTCATCTGGAAAATGTCCGGGGGCGGCTCGGCCCACGGGTCTTCGAGGATGCCGCCTTCATAGGAGACATGCATCAAGTTGCGGTCGGTCGAATAAGGTTTGGCGTGCGTCGCTGTTACGGGAATTTGATGTTGCTCCGCATAGGCGATGAGGTCGCTCCGGCCTTTGAACTCCCACTCGCGCCACGGGGCGACGACTTTGATGTCCGGCTCCAGCGCGTAATAAGTCAACTCGAAACGCACTTGATCGTTGCCCTTGCCCGTTGCGCCGTGCGCCACCGCGTCCGCGCCTTCCCGGCGCGCGATCTCGATCTGCCGCTGCGCGATGATGGGGCGAGCCAGCGACGTGCCGAGCAGATAGACGCCCTCATAAACCGCGTTGGCTTTCACCGCCGCCCACACGTAGTCTGTGACAAACGCTTCGCGCAAATCTTCGACGTAGAGTTTCGATGCGCCCGTCGCGCGCGCCTTCTCGTCCAACCCGTCGAGTTCTTCGCCCTGCCCGACATCGGCGCAGTAGCAGACGACCTCACAGCCATATCGCTCTTTGAGCCAGCGCAACATCACGGACGTATCCAGACCGCCCGAATAGGCCAACACGATTTTCTTGATCTGCTTCATCTCGCTTCGCTCTCGCTTAGGAAAATATGTCCCAGATTTTTTTGATCGCCGCGCGTTGTGCCCTGCGCTCCGTCACGGCGATAAAAATGGTGTCTTCGCCCGCGAGCGTCCCGACGATTTCGTCGATGGGGGCGCGGTCGATCTCCACCGCCACCGCCGACGCCATCCCCGGCTCGCACCGCGCGACCACGAGCGCGTCGCCCGCCGTGTCCAAACTCACCAGCCCGCGCCGCGCCGCGCCGTTTGTCGCCTGCGGGACGACATAACGCCCGCGCCGTTTGACTACGCCCAGCTCTTCCAAATCGCGCGAGATGCTCGACTGCGTCGCGGCAAAACCCGCTCGCTCCAGACGCTCCGCCAATTCACCCTGCGTGCTGACCGGCTTCGCGCGAATCAAATTCAACAATTTGTGCTGTCGTTCGTCTTTAACCATTTTCACTTTCTATGCGAAAAATTTGCATAACTTTCGCATGGATGCATAAAATAGCACGCTGGTTGCATCAAATCAACTGGCGCGGGCACGACCAGCGAAAGTTTGGTTGCGAGAGGCAAGGCGAACTGGTGTCATTAGAACGGGGGCGGGCAAAGCGATTTTTTTTCAATTTTCGAGGTGAACATGGGCGACGAAAACAATTTATGGGGCGGGCGATTCACGGGGCGACCCGAAGCGGGGTTTGCGGCTTACAATCGCTCGTTCAATTTCGACCGGAGGCTGTTCGCGGCGGACGTGAGGGCGAGCGCCGCGCACGCGGAAAGTTTGCGCGCAGCAGGAGCCTTGACTGAGACGGAAGCGCGAGCGATCAAGAAAGGGCTCGAAACGCTGCTCGCGCAAAGTGAGAGCGGGGCAGACTTTTTCGACGATGCGAATGCTGAGGACGTGCATTCGTTCATCGAAGCGCGGCTCATCGCGCTCGTCGGCGAAGCGGGGCGCAAACTCCATGCGGGCCGGAGCCGCAACGATCAAGTGGCGACGGCCTTGCGGCTCTGGTTGCGCGATGAAATCGATCTGATCGCAGCACGAATTCGCGCGGCGCAAAGCGCGTTGCTCGATCTGGCGGAAGCGCACGCGGAGGCAGTGCTGCCCGGCTACACGCATCTGCAACGGGCGCAGCCCGTCTTGTGGGCGCACTGGTGTCTCGCTTATTTCGAGATGCTCGCGCGCGACCGGGCACGACTCGCCGACGCGCGGCGACGCACGAACGTCCTTCCGCTCGGCTCCGCCGCCCTTGCCGGGACGAGCTACCCCGTCAACCGTGAAGAAGTTGCCCGCGCTCTCGGTTTTACAGATGTTTCCCGCAACAGTCTTGATGCCGTGAGCGACCGTGATTTCTGCATCGAATTTGCGAGCGCGGCGAGTCTCATCATGGTTCACCTGTCGCGCCTCGCCGAGGACATCATCATCTACGCGACGACCGAGTTCGGCTTTCTTGAGTTGAACGACGCCATCTCCACCGGGTCGAGTTTGATGCCGCAGAAGAAGAACCCGGACGCGCTCGAACTCATGCGCGGCAAGTCCGCGCGCGTCTTCGGCCACACGATGTCGCTCTTCGCGTTAATGAAAGGCTTGCCACTGGCTTATAACAAAGACATGCAGGAGGACAAGGAAGCGGTCTTCGACGTGGCGGACACGGTGCGGACTTCGCTCGAAGTAGCGGCGACAGTGCTCGGTAACATCCGCTTGCACGAAGCGCACGCGCGCGACGCGGCCACACGCGGATACATGAACGCCACCGAACTCGCCGATTACCTCGCGCGCAAAGGCGTGCCCTTCCGCGAAGCGCACGCGGCGGTCGGACGCATCGTGCTCCACGCCATCGAGCGCGGTGCGGAACTTCACGACCTCGCGCTCACAGAGATGCACACGTTTTCGCCGCTCATCGAAGCGGATGTTTATGACGCGCTCTCGCTGGAGAGCACGCTCGCCACGAAGTCGCAGACGGGCGGCACCTCGCCCGCGCGGGTCGCGGAAGCATTAGCGGCGGCGCGTGCGTCTCTGGCCGACTGAGACGCAGGCTCGCGTGTAATTCCCCGTCGCGAACTATCGAGTCGTGCGTTCGGCGGCTTCGTCGGCCAACACTCGTTCGGCGTCGGGGAGCGGTTCGTCGGGTGCGGAAGGCGTGCGCGCGAGCGACCACTTGAGCAGCGGCGGGGTGACGAGCGTGGTGATGATGACCATGATGACGACGGCGGCGAAGGTGGCGCTGCCGATGACGGGTTCATTGATGCCCTGCGCGTTCGGGAGCATGAGGGTCGCGCCGATACCGGCGAAGATGAGGCCGACTTCGCCGCGCGGGATCATGCCGAGGCCGACGGCGAGACGATTAATGCCGCGATCAATGACCGCCAGCGAGCAGACCTGTTTACTGATGATCGCGACCAGCGTCAGCGCCGCCGCGAAGCCGAGAATGTCGAGGCGTGCGAAGGTGCTGAGGTCAACCTTGAGACCCATCAGGACGAAGAAGATGGGGACGAGGATGGTGGTCAGCGGCGTGAGCAGTTCATGTAAATCATGTTTCGTGCGACCGGGCATGCGCTCGATGTGCGCTTCTTCCAGCAACAACCCGGCGGCGAACGCGCCGACGATGGCGGCCAGACCTATCCCGGCTGCCGCCCACGACAACACGAAACAGAGCGCAACCGCTAAGGCCAGCAACACGCCGCGCCCTTCGAGTTTGCCCGCGCCTTGAAAGAGATACGGCACGAGGAATCGCCCGACGAGGAGCGCGACGACGAGAAAGCCGACGGCCTTGAGCGTGATGATGCCGACGCTCAGGAGTGAAAGCGAAGTGCCCGTGGCGGTCGCCTGAATCGCGCCCTGCACGACGGCGAGGATAATCAGGCCGAGCACGTCGTCAATCACCGCCGCGCCGAGCACGATGCGGGCGACGCGCGTATTGAGTTTGCCCATATCCTTCAGCACGCGCGCCGTGATGCCGACCGATGTGGCACAGAGCGTCGCGCCGATGAAGATATGGCCGAGTTGCGCTTCGTCAGGAATGAAATAAGCGGCCACGCCCCAGCCGAGAAAGAAGGGCGCAATCACGCCTGCTGTCGCCACCAGCAGCGACGACCAGCCGACTTCGAGCATCTCGCCGAGATTCGATTCCAGCCCCACCTCAAACAGCAGCAGGATGACGCCGATCTCCGCGAGCGCGCCGATGACCACATCAGTTTTCAGCGGTTCGATGGCCGTAACGCCAAATAACACAAGGTTGCCGACGATCATCCCGCCGATCAACTCGCCGAGCACGGCTGGCTGACCGAAACGCTCGAACAACTCGCCGCCGAGTTTAGCGATCAGCAAAACGAGCGCGACGCCAATGAGCACGAACGGGTTGAGACCATGACCTGCGCCGCCCGCTTCTCCCGCTTCACCGCTCGCGAAAATCGTCCGTGTCGCCAGCGAGAGCGTCGCTAACAGGAGCAAACTGTAAATAATTTTCCGTCTCATCGAATCACCGAATCATTCAACCGGAATGAAATAGCCGTCTTCGCGCTCGATGAGTCCCGCACCGCTTCTTGGCTTGGCGATGGGGTAGAGCGACGGGTCAACTTGAAATTTTTTCAGGAGTGAAGCGGCCACCGCTAAGATGGCGCGCTGGTACTGTTGCTGCTCGCGTTCGAGCAGTTTGCGCCGCTTCTTGTTTTTTTCGCGGTAGCGAATGTTCGAGACCGTCATCAGCAGCAAATAGTACCCGGCAGCGCCGAGCAGGGCGAAGGTGATGAAATCCACGCCCGCGCCGCGCACAGACATGGCGAAGGCGAAGACGAGCAGCCCGAACAACCCGACGATGCGCGCCATGAACCAGCCGTACTTGCGCCACCACAGAGCCTCGTTCGCGACGAAGTCGGCGCGGCGTTGCGCGCGGTCTTTGGCCTTCAGGAAGCGGAGCGACTCTTCGTGGCAACTGTCGGTCGGGGGGAATTTGTCGAGCAGTTTCTGCGTGTCTACGGGCGACTCGATCTCAGCGATGATGAGTTCGAGCAGGCGGCTGGCGTCGGCGGGGAGTTGGCCGGAACCCGTCTGTCTGGCGATCTTGATCTTGGCGCTCGGCATATTGAAACTGTTCGCTCCAGTCAATTTAATCGTGGGCGGTTGAATTATGTGCATGGACGGCGCAAATAGAATTTCGGTTCGGGCAAGGTCAACCATCGCCCGAACCGAAATTAAAAGACGCCGCCGCTCATGCGTCGTTTACTTACCGCCGCGCAGGACTTTGGAGAAGGTGTAATAGACCAGCGTCAGGATAAACGTCCACGCGCCGATCATAAAGACCCAGCCGCCGGTGGTCATTTGCACAGGTTCCGCCGCCCGGCCTGTCGTCACGCCGGTGGCCTGCAACGATATTAAAATCATTCCGATCATTAGAGTCATTGTGCGTGTGCCCCTCCTCTCTCTGAGCGTCTGTATTTGTTCCAGGCGTACCCGGTGAGCGCCATCACGACGGCGCAAAGGATGATCATCTCGATGCGCGCCGCCCAGCGATAGCCGGACTGCTCAGCGATGGCCGCATTCGCCACCAACTCGCGCCCGTGGAGACCGAACTCGTACATGAAACGGTCGCCGAAAGAGGCCGTCGCCTTACTCCAGCCGGGCAGGTCAACCCACTTCTGCGAGAGCAGGCGCGGGACGAGCGAGTCAATGATACCCTTGAACAGAATCAGGCTGATGAAGATCGGCACGACGTACTTCATGATCGGGTAGAAGAAGCGCGGGAGCGGAATCTGCTGCCCCTTCTTGATCTCATCCCAAGCCTTGTGCCCGCCGAACACCCAGAAGAAAAGGATCGTCTCGATCAGCGCGAAGACGAGCAGCAGGAACTCGCCCGACCAGAAGTCGAACTCGTCGAGGTAGCCGTATTGCAGGAACATGATGATCGGCAGCACGGCAACGAAGATGATCGCGCCGACGACCATTGCCGCCCGCTGCCGAGTCATCCTCAACTCGTCTTGCAGGAAGGCCATCGCGGGCTGCGCCAGCGCGAGCGATGAGGTGATGCCGGCGAAGAACAGCAGCGTGAACCAGATGCCGCCGAAGAGCGCGCCGCCGGGGAGACCGGAGAAGACGGCGGGCATCGTCTGGAAGCCGAGGTTGAACGTGCCGGAGTTGGCAATGGCCGTGGCCGCGCCCGCGCCGTAGAAGGCCGTCGCCGCCGGGATCGCAATCGAGCCGCCGAGGATGACTTCGCAAAATTCGTTCATCGAGGAAGTCGCCAAGCCCGTCAGCACGATGTCGTCGGTCTCTTTCAGATAACTCGCAAAGGTCTGGATCGAACCCGTGCCGAGCGAGAGCGTGAAGAAGATTTGCCCGGCGGCGGCGAGCCAGACCGCGCCGTCCGTGATGCGCGAGAAGTCCGGGTTCCAGACGAAGGCCACGCCGCCCATCGCGCCGGGCAACGAGAGGACGCGGATGCCGACGATGATCGCGAAGAGGATCAAGAGCGGCATGCCGATCTTCGCCATGCGCTCGATGCCGCCCGCGATGCCCTTCGAGATGACGAAGATGTTGACGAAGAGCGTGATGGCGAAGAAGATCATGCCGACGATGCTGCCCGACCACGCCAGCCCGTTGTTCGTGCCCTGATACGCACCCAGATAATCGCCCATCGTCTTGAACGCCTGATCGGGACTCTGCCCCGCGATGCTCGGCATCTGTCCGGCGAACGAGAGGACGGCGTAGCCGAGCGTCCACGATTCAATGTAGGTGTAGAAGATGACGAAGGCGAGCGGGATGAAGACGCCGAGCGCGCCGAGGTATTTCGCGAGCGGGTTGGCCCACATCTTCTCGAACATACCGGGCGAAGTGGAATAGCCGTACTTGCCGCCGTAGCGCCCGATGCCCCACTCGATCCACATGAGCGGGATGCCGAGCAGCAGGAACGCGATGAAGTACGGGATCATGAAAGTCCCGCCTCCGTTTCGCGCCGCGAGCGCCGGAAAGCGCAGGAAGTTGCCCAACCCGACGGCGTTCCCGGCCATCGCCAGCACGAGGCCGAGTTGCGAAGCCCAACCTTCCCTGTCAACGACATCCTTATCGTAAGGGAAATCGGGGATCGGGTTTAGGTCTATGCCGTTGTCATCTTTGTTTGCCATAACAAAAGGGCGCTCCTCATCATAGTATAGCCTTGAATCATCCGGCGAACTGGCGACATTTCACTGGCGGCAACTGCAAAAAACAGTGACAGCCACAACACGCCGGGAAAGTCGAAAGCGGACACGACAACAAGGCGCGGGCAAGATGCGGCGCACGTAACTGATCGTCCGTTCCGTTGTGCGTCGAGTCCTTATCTAAATCTTAAAAATCGCCGATGATGAATGCAGGAATAACTCGCGCATTATACCGATTTAGCGCGCTATGTCGAGGAATAAAATCCCGCCTGGCGACCTCACAAGATTTTTCGACGCGTGTCTTATAGCATAGCTCGTAGGGCAATGACTGACAGAAAAAATTTAATCCGATAGAGGTTGAGGGGGTGCGGATCGCTTCCCGTCCGACGCACCTTTACTATAGTGCGGCACAATCTTTGCCACTTCACCGTTGGCAGCAATTTTCAGGATGCGAAATCGTACACAGTGTTTCAGCCATACGTGAATAGTTCGTGCGACACTGTTTGAATAAATAAAAGTTCTGCACATTATTGCTGCCGGACGTGCTCAGGTTTATTCGGCGCTTTTCAACCAGGTACAGGCATTAACCTAACTGCGGACTCATCATAGTCCATCACACAAATTTCGAGAGGGGACATAAAATGGACGATAACAAAAGAGACAGTATCGGCGAAGAAGTTTCAGCCTTCGGTCAACGCGCCAAAGGCGACATCAAGGAAGCCACCGGCACGGTGACTGGAAACAGTTCGTTGCGCGCGGAAGGCGCGGCGGAAAGTGCGACGGGCGCGGCGCGGCAAGGTTCAAACCGTATGGTGACGGGACTCTTCCGCGATCGTGAAAGCGCAGAGCGCGCTTACGGTTCGCTATCGACGCGCGGCTACAGCAACGATGATGTCAATTTAATGATGTCGGACGAGACGCGCAAAACCCATTTTGGGGATGACGCGCCTGACTCGGAACTCGGCAGCAAGGCGCTCGAAGGCGCGGGCGTGGGTTCGGCCATCGGCGGCACGACAGGCGCGGTGCTCGGAGCCATTGCGGCCATCGGCACATCCGTTGTTTTGCCGGGCCTGGGTCTCATCGTGGCGGGGCCGTTGCTGGCCGCGCTCGCGGGCGCGGGCGCTGGCGGCGCGACCGGCGGACTCATCGGCGCGCTGATCGGCTCAGGCATCCCTGAAGATCGTGCGAAAGCATATGAGAGCGGCCTCAAGGAAGGCGGCATCGTGATGGGCGTCAACGCGCGCAGCGACGAAGACGCTACTTACTTCGAGAACGAATTCAAAACGCATCGCGGCGAAAACGTCTATCGCTAAACACGACGGACTTTGACGTAAAGCAAAACGGGAGGCTCACATAGCGAGCCTCCCGTTTTAGTTTTACCGCCGCTCGACTTATGTTCTTTCCGCCACGCTTTAGCTATGGCATACTGCTTCCCACCGTTCAGCATTCAATCAACTCATAGCCGATATTTGTGTAAGGAGTGTGTCATGAGTCACAGCAAAATTTCCGGTGAGATTCCGCGCAGGATGTTGGGGCGCACGGGCGTCGAAGTCTCGGCGCTCGCGCTCGGCGGTTCTCATCTGGGGTCGGTGAAGGGCAAGCGCGAATGTTTACAAATCGTCCACGAAGCGATTGATGCGGGCGTCACTTTCATGGACAATGCATGGGAATATCACGACGGGCGGAGCGAAGAGTTGATGGGCGAGGCTTTAGAGAATCGCCGCCATCAGGTCTTTCTCATGTCGAAAGTCTGCACGCACGGGCGCGACCGTAAAGTCGCCATGCGCCAACTGGAAGAATCGCTCAAACGCCTGCGCACGGATCACCTCGACCTCTGGCAAGTACACGAAGTAGTCCACGATAATGATCCCGATTTGCACTTTGCCGCTGGCGGCGTGATCGAAGCGCTCGAACAGGCGCGGCGCGAAGGCAAAGTACGCTTCGTCGGCTTCACCGGGCACAAAGACCCGGCGATCCATCTCAAGATGCTGGCGCACGATTACCCGTTCGACACCTGCCAGTTTCCCTTAAACTGTTTCGACGCCACCTTCCGCAGTTTCGAGCAACAGGTTTTGCCCGAGGTGATGCGACGCGGCATCGCCCCGCTCGGCATGAAGAGCATGGGCGGCGAAGGCGACCCCATCAAACGACGAGCCGTGACGGCCACGGAAGCACTGCGTTATGCCATGAGTCTCCCCGTCGCCACCACCGTCTCCGGCATCGACTCGCTCAAAGTCTTGCGGCAAAACTTACGCATCGCGCGCGATTTCGCGCCCATGCCCGCCGCAGAGATGCAAGCCTTGCGCACGCGCTGCGCGCCCGCCGCCGCCGACGGCCATTTTGAACTCTATAAGACCTCCAAGAAATTCGACGGCCCGCCCGGACGCAAACAGCACAAGTTTCCTCCGCTTGATGAACTTGCGGCGTAATCTTCGGGTGAAAAAATTTTATCGCACGTCTCAATGACGCCCGCACCGTTCCCCGTTACAATGCCTGGCATGAAGCAAAGTGAGAGCGAATTGCAAGGCATCGCGCCGCCCACAGGCGACATGAGCGCGGAGGATTTTCGTCGCTACGGCCACGCGCTCATCGACTGGATCAGCGATTATTTCACCGACATCGAAGCGCGCCCCGTGCTCGCGCAGGTCAAGCCGCGCACGCTTATCGAGCAACTGCCCGCCGCGCCGCCCGCCGAAGGTGAGTCGATGGATGCGATTCTCGCCGACGTGGATCGTTTGATCGTGCCTGCGCTGACGCACTGGAGTCATCCCTCCTTTTTCGCCTATTTCGCCACTTCCACCTCTGCTCCCGGCATCTTCGGCGAACTCCTCGGCGCGGCCTTCGATGTCAAAGCCCTGCTCTGGCGCACGTCGCCCGCCGCCACCGAACTCGAAGAAGTGACCCTCTCGTGGCTCCGACAAATGATCGGCCTGCCCGCAGAGTTCGCCGGCATTATCTACGACACGGCTTCCGTCTCCAGCCTGCACGCCATCGCCGCCGCGCGCGAACACTTGCATCTCGACATCCGCGAACAGGGCATGAGCGGGCGCGACGACCTGCCCCTGCTGCGCGTCTACGCCTCCGAACAGTCGCACTCATCCATCGACAAAGCGGTCATCGCGCTCGGCCTCGGCCAACGCTCGCTTCGCAAAATTCCTTGCGACGACGAATTTCGCATGGACGCCGCCGCGCTCGCACACGCCATCGAAGACGACCGGCGCAACGGCTTCCTTCCCTTCTGCGTCGTTGCCACCGTCGGCACGACCTCGACGACCAGCATCGACCCCGTCCCTGCTATCGCCGACATCTGCGAGCGACACAAACTCTGGCTGCACGTCGATGCCGCTTATGCTGGTTCTGCCGGCGTCGTGCCCGAACTGCGCCCGCGCGTCCTCGCCGGGTGCGAGCGCGCCGATTCGTTGACCACGAACCCGCACAAGTGGCTCTTTACGCCCTTCGACCTCTCCGTCCTCTACTGCCGCCGCATGGACGTGTTGCACCGCGCCTTCTCGCTCATCCCCGAATATCTGCGCGCACCCGAAGCGGAGTCAATCGGAGTGCAGAACGGTTCCGAGTACGGCGTCCAACTCGGTCGCCGTTTTCGCGCCCTCAAACTCTGGATGATCCTCCGCTACTTCGGACACGATGGACTCGCCGCGCGCATCCGCGAACACTGTCGTCTCGCGCAACTCTTCGCCTCATGGGTTGAAGCCGCGCCCGGTTGGGAACTGCTCGCGCCCGTCCCCTTAAGCGTCGTCTGCTTCCGCGCTTGTCCCGCTCAAGCAGGAGAGACGGACACTCACCGCGCCGCGCGCCTCGACGCGCTCAACGAACAACTCATGAGCAACGTCAACGCCACCGGCTCGCTCTTCATCTCGCACACGCGCCTGCGCGATCAATTCACCCTGCGCCTCGCCGTCGGCAACATCCGCACGACCGAAGCACATGTCGGGCGCGCATGGAACCTCTTACAGGAACAAGCCGCACACCTCATTTAGCCTTTGCTTCTTTGCCCCTTTGCGCCTTTGCGTGAGATAAACCCCATGCATGAAAACGAGTTCGCCAAAGAGATCGTCAATGCTGCTTACAAAATCCACACAACTCTCGGCCCCGTCCTGCTCGAATCAGTTTACGAAGCGACTTTGGCCTATGCGTTAAGCAAGAGAGGCATAAACGTAGTCCGACAACAACCCATCCCTGTCGTTTATGAATCAGTCCGCATGGAGATGGGCTTTCGGGCAGACTTGATGGTAGGCGGCTTGGTAATTGTCGAACCAAAGTCTTGTAGAGAGCATTGCGCCGGTACATAAAAAGCACTTATTGACCTAACTTGCGCCTAGCTGATAAACAGCTTGGCTTGCTGGTTAATTTTGGTACGGAGTTGATTAAAGATGGCATTACGAGAGTGGTTAATCATTTATAGAATTTTCACGCAAAGGCGCAAAGGCGCAAAGAAGAGAGCAATGGTTCTGAGAGGGGAGCGATGGGTGGGGAGCACAATGCTAGTGTTTCTTATCTGCGGCATTCTCTTAACCACCGCGCAACTTTCTGTCGCACAGGCTATGCGCGGGATGACGCCTGCCGACACATTGCGGGTGGCGAGCGTCGGCGATGCGCAGCTCGCGCCGGACGCGAGCGCGGTCTGTTATACGGTGGCGACGACGGAGGGCAACGCGACGCGCACGGCTCTCTGGTGCGCCCAACTCGGAGGCGAGCGCGCCGCAGCAGCACGACCGCAGCAAGTCCTGAGCGGCGAGTGGAACGTCTCGCGCCCGCGCTGGTCGCCCGACGGCAAGCGTCTGGCTTTTATCGCTACGCGCGGCGAACAGAGCGGTCTCTGGGCCATCTCCCCGCGCGAGCGACAACCGCCGCGCTTCGTCGCGCCAGTGCGTTCGACAAATTTTCATCTTCCTTACGCGGGCGAATCCTTCGCATGGTCGCCCGATAGCCACCGTCTCGCCTTCATCCACGCGAGCGAAGAAGCCAACGACGCGAGCGCAATCGGCGCGACAATTGATGAGCGCGCCCGACGCGACGACCCGCGTGTGGTGGATCGCATTCAATACAAATCGCGCACTGGCTTCTCCGACACGTTGCGCACGCACGTCTGGGTGACGGACGCCGACGAGACCGCCGCGCCGCGTCAATTAACTTCCGGTCAACACTACGACCACGCGCTCACCTGGAATCCGCGCGGCAACGAGATCGCCTTTCTCTCCAACCACGAACCCGACCCCGATGCTGTCAACAACTCCGACCTCTTCGCCGTCACGCTCGACGGGCGCGTGCGCCAGATCACCGCGACGCGCGGCAGCGAATACGAACCCGCGTGGTCGCCCGACGGCAGATGGATCGCTTACACCGCTACGACCCGCGACGTGACGACCATCGACAGCGTCGCCGAAGACACGCATGTCTGGGTGATCGACGCGGCGGGCGGCGCCAAGGGGCGCGAACTCACCGCCCGGCAAGACCGCCGCGCACGCAGCCCGCGCTGGTCGCCTGATAATCGTAGCGTTCTCTTCCTTGCGGGAGACCGCGGCGAGATACTTCTCTTCAGTGTTGACGCGGATGGAAGCGCTGTGCGTCGCATCAATGCGCGACGTGATATTTCTGACGGACGACCGCCAGTGACATTTGAAAGAGAGGATTTTCAAATTAGTAGTTTTAGTGTTGCCACTGTGCCAAAAGAATCGATCAGTTTGGCTCTCACACTTGGCGACGCAATTCATCCGACCGAAGTATGGATTACATCTACCGCCGGCGTTCTGATGCGGCGCGTAAGCACACACAATGATAAGTTCGCTGCGAGTCTGACACTGCTTGAACCGGAAGAGATACGGTTCAAAAGTTTTGACGGAACAAATGTGCAGGGCTGGCTGATGAAGCCGCACGGTTTTCGTGAGAATGAACGCTACCCGCTTATCCTGAGCATCCACGGCGGGCCGCACGGGATGTACGGTTATAGTTTCAATCCGGCATTTCAAGTCTATGCGGCGCGCGGCTACGCGGTGCTCTTTCTTAACCCGCGCGGCTCAAGCGGGTACGGGCAAAAATTTTCCGACGGGACGCTTAGAGAGTGGGGCGGCGGCGATTACAAAGACTTGATGGCGGGTGTGGATGAAGCGTTGCGTAAATTTCCGTGGCTCGACCGTAATCGCATGGGCGTGACGGGCGGCTCTTACGGCGGTTTTATGACGAACTGGATCATCACGCAGACCTCGCGTTTCCGCGCGGCGGTGGCAAGCGCGTCGGTTTCAAACCTCGTCAGTTTTTACGCCACGTCACTTTATCAGGATTTGATCCACGCGGAATTTGGCGGTTTTCCGTGGGATGATTATGATTTGCTGTGGCGTTGGTCGCCGCTGCGCTATGTGCGCGCCGTCGAGACGCCGACGCTTTTTATTCACGGCGAACTGGACAACGATGTCCACATCACACAGGCCGAAGAGATGTACACGGCCTTGCGACGGCGCGGCGTCGAGACGGTGCTCGCACGCTACCCGCGCGAAGGCCACGGCTTTCGCGAGCCGCGCCACCGCGAAGACGCGCTGGAGAGAACCATCGCGTGGTTTGATAAATATCTCAAATGAAAACGTCCGTCGTCAGTAGTCAGTTGTCCGTTGCTTGTGATTGGTAAGCGGATGATCGACGATATAAAGACTCAATTTACGAGACGAAAAAAACAACTGACCACGGACAGCGGACGATTGACAAATATGCTTACACACATTGTCATCTGGAAATATAGGGCGGAGACGACTGAGGCCGAGCGCGGGGAACACGTCGCGGGGCTGCGACGGCTGCCGGGATTCATCCCGCAGATCGAGAGTTTCGCCGTCGGCTTCGACGTGCTGCACCTGCCGCGCTCTTACGATTTGGGACTCGTTGCGGTCTTTCGTGATCGCGCCGGGCTCGACGCTTATACGGATCATCCTGAACATGTGCTCGTCGCCGTCTATGGTCGCAGCATCACCGAGCACATCGCGTCGGTCGATTTCGAGAGCGCTGATTGAACCGGGTCGCGAGAGATGAACGCGCTAACGTATTCGGGGTACGCCGCGAGCGGCGGCGCGCGGCCTGAGCACGTTATTTGAGTGCTGACAATGAAACGTTTAGGGAAACTATTGGCGGTGCTCTTCGTCGTCGCTCTGTTGACGCAGACGCCCTTTATCTATCGGCGTTATCAACTCGGTAAACTCAATGCGACGATTCAAGCATTAAACTCCGCCCGCGCCGCCGACGCCGACCCGGTTTATGCCGATTACAAAGGCGTGCTCCACGTCCACTCTTTTCTCGGCGGCCACAGCACGGGCACATTCGCCGACATCACCAAAGCCGCGCAACTCAACGGCCTGGCCTTTGTCGTCATGACGGAGCACCCGGAAGCCGATTACGACACGCGCGCCATGACTTTGCGTGGCTTGCGCGGCGGCGTGCTCTTTATCAACGGCAACGAAACCAGCGAGTCGGCGCAAGATCGCTTCCTCACCTTCGGAGGCGAAGCGACGCACGACGGGACGGCGGCAGCCTCTACGCAAGAGGTCATCAATCGCGCCAAAGCAGCCGGGCAACTCGTCTTCATCGCGCATCCCGAAACATTTCGCAGTTGGGAGCAGGCGAGCAATTTCGACGGCATGGAGATTTACAATCTCCACGCGAACGCAAAGACGATTAACCGGCTCACGCTGCCCTTCGACGGCCTCTGGTCTTATCGCAGTTATCCACATCTGCTCTGGACGCGATTTTACGAACTCTCCGACGCGAACTTGCAACGCTTCGATCAACTGACCGCGCGGGGCGGGCGAAAAGTTGTCGCCATCGCGGGCAACGACGCGCACGCCAACGTCGGCCTCACGTTTCAACACTTGAGCGGCAAGCCAATTTTTCAGTTGAAACTCGACCCTTATGAACGCAGTTTTCAAGTGGTGCGCACGCATGTCCTCGTCGCACGCAGCCAGGCTTTGAACAAGGCAACTTTATTGCAGGCGCTTGCCGGGGGTCACGTCTACGTCTCATTCGATGTGTTGTGTGACGCAAGCGGGTTTCGTTTCAGTGCAACGAACGGCGCGGAGCAGAAATTGATGGGCGATGAGATCGCGCTTTCCGGCGCGGGTGTGCGGCTACAGGTGACAACGCCGGTGCCGAGTCGCATCGCGTTGATCAGGAACGGGCAAATGGTCGCTGAAGAAAGCGCGACGACGCGCCACGAGTGGAATGTCTCCGAGGGCGGAGTCTATCGTGTCGTTTGCTACTTGCCACAACTGCCCGCGCCGCTCAAGTACAAACCGTGGATCATCTCCAATCCGATCTACGTGCGCTAAATTTAGGCCACACACGACAATGCCCCGCACAGGCTTTAACTGTGCGGGGCGTTTTCGCGAGTTGGAAAGCTCCAAACTCATTTTTTCGGAAGCGGCTCTTCGAAGTCGCCGTTGTCGTCTGTAGAGAGCCATGTGTTTGACTCTTCGCACGCGGCGCTTCTCAAGTGTCAGAGAAAGCGCGTGTACAGCTTCCTATCAAGTTTTACTAAGTGCTTGTTATCTTATTGATCAGGAGACCCGGTGTCAAGCATCAGTTTGACCGTTTTTACATGGCGGACAAGCATCAATGTTAGCTGGTCTTCAGACTATACCTTAAGTAATTTGCCGCAACTTATTATTTTCACTCATTAACCTTTCGTTAAAGGGAGCGGATGCCCCTGAATTTATTCATGGGGAGGAAGCGCGGATAGTGGAAATCATGTGTATAATGCTCCCCAAAATTCAGACCAGACACTTAAGGTGGTAAACTTGCTGCTCAAACGGGAGCAACGGATGAGCAAGCAGCGAAAGATTTACAGCGCAGAGTTCCGTAGCGAAGGTCGCCTTAGCAGCCACCAAAGGACAACACACCATCAAATCACTTTTACCCAGCGATAAATCGCTCTCGCTACTCTCAATCGTCCCTGACGGGACTCCTCAATCAATTTTAAGTTTCCATCGCCGCTTGCAGGTTCAACTCCTTGACGTTCTCCGCCGTCGCACCTTCCGGCGCGAGGGCGGAAGCGGAGGTCAGGACGAGCGCGATCCAGAAGAAGTCCGCGAGCAGGAGGTGCGTGAGTTGCAGCCAGACGGGAGCGAGCAGGGAGACGTTCAAAATCCCCGCGCCGAGTTGCAGCAGGAAGAGCGTTGTGAGGATGTTCGTGAGTTTCTTTGTGCAAAGGCCGGGGCGCAGGAAATTGTTGATGTAAGACGCGGTGGCGACCGCATAACCACCGATGCCGACGGCCAGCACGGGATGCAACAGGCGCAGGCGCAGCAGAAAATGTGCTGCGGGGGAGAAGTCTTGTTTGATTCCTTCGGCCAGTGAAGTTGCCGGAAAAAGTGTATCGCCGAGCGCGGCGATCGCGCCGCTCACCGCGATCAACAGCGTGCCGCACAGCCCGGCGGCGAAGAGCAAAGTTACCTTGCCCTGTCCACGCAAACGCACCGGCTGTGCGCCCATCGCCCACCAGGCCGTGAGCGACAAGAGGGCGAGCAACAGGAAAGTGTTCACCAGATGAATCGACATCACAAAGGCACGCGCGACCGAAGCGTTACCGGCCACCAAATTGAATTTCACCAGCGCCGCGCCGAGCAGCGCCTCGATCAAAATGAAGATGAGCGACCAGAACGCGCCGCGCCGCACGCGATGATTTTGCGGAAAGAGACGACGCGCACGCCACACCAGACCGACGACCAAAATTAACGCCGCGCCGCTCGTCAGGCGATGCGTCAACTCGACTAAGGTCTTGATCACAGGGGCGGTCGGGATCACCTCACCGTTGCACAGCGGCCAATGGCTGCCGCAACCGTCACCGGAAAAAGAGGCGCGCACGTATGCGCCCCACACGATGACGAGCAAATTGGCGGCGACGACGCCCCACGCGTAAACGGCAAAACGATTATGTCTCATCAATTGATTTTACTACGAGTTATTCGGATCAAGTCGGGTTTGGCAGTTGCATCACAAGAGCGGGAGATTCTCATTCGGCCAGCGCGTGTTTGAGCGCGCCTTCGAGTTCGGGATAGCGAAATTCGTAGTTCGTCGCGAGCAGTCGGTTTGGTTCGACGCGCTGGCTCGCCAGCAATGCCGCGTCGGCCAATTCGCCGAATGCGAGGCGCGCGGCAAAAGCGGGCACGGCAAAAAGCGTCGGGCGACCGAGCACGCCTCCGAGCGTCTTCGTGAATTCAGCGTTGGTCACGGCATGCGGCGCAACCACATTGACCGCGCCGATCACTTCTTCGTGCGCGAGCGCGTGTTGGATCGCGCCGACGACATCGGCGAGCGCGATCCAACTCATGTATTGCGTGCCGCTGCCGATCTTGCCGCCCGCGCCGAGTTTGAAAGGTGGCAGCATCTTCGTGAGCGCGCCGCCTTTGCCGCTCAACACGACCCCGATGCGCAATTTCACGACGCGGATTCCGGTAGCCCGCGCCGCTTCCGTCGCGCTTTCCCAATCGCGGCACACGCCCGCCAGAAAATCCTCGCCGTTTGCGCTCGTCTCGGTCAAAATTTCCGCGCCCCGGTTGCCGTAGTAGCCGATGGCCGAGGCCGACAGCAACACGCGCGGCGGCGCGGCCAATCGTGCCAGCGTTGCGGCCAAGAGCGTCGTGCCTTTCGTGCGACTTTCGCGGATACGGCGTTTCTTCTCGTCCGTCCAACGTCCTTCGGCGACCGGCTCGCCCGCCAGATGCACCGCCGCCTCGTGCCCTTCCAGACTCGCCGTGTCCAACTCGCCCCGCTCAGGATTCCACAGCACTTCCCGCGCGCCCTCTGCGCCCGTCGGCCTACGCACGAGACGCGTCACCTCGTCGCCCCGCGCGCTGAGAGATGCGACTAAAGCCGAACCGATCAGCCCGGTCGAGCCGGTCACAATGATCTTCATCACAGTTGCTCCTTGGGTGAATTAACGGGCCAGTTATAGCATGATTAAAGAGAGAGGCGCGAGAGAGACGCCGGCAAGCCTTCGTGACTTCCGGCGTCTC